>JAFGCR010000005.1 GCA_016932495.1 Candidatus Peregrinibacteria bacterium | reverse complement strand
TTATGTATTATGACCTCCGATCTTGATTTAGAAAGTATGAGTTTATTAGGTAAAAAATGGGTAATACAGAATAGTGATGAGAACCTGAATATTATTGCAAAATTACTAAAGAACCGTGGCATCGATTCGCCCGAAAAGGCGGAGTGGTTTTTTAATGGCACGCTCAAAGACCTCCACGATCCTAAATCATTGAAAGAAATCGACAAAGCGGTAGGGCGGATTAAAAAAGCGATTAAAAATAAAGAGAAGGTCATGGTTTTCGGGGATTATGACGTGGATGGCATCACGGCAACGGCGATACTGTACGATTTTCTGAAAAAAGCCGGTGCCGACGTGCATTATACAATCCCCAATCGGGATAAAGATGGCTATGGTCTGAAAGATTATTTTATCCGCCGGTTTAAGGAAGATGACGTTCGACTGATTGTAACGGTTGACTGTGGCACCTCGAATTTCGATGAAGTGCAACTGACCAATGAACTCGGAATGGAGGTGATTGTGACTGACCATCATAGCATTCCCGAAAAACTTCCGCCCGCGTACGCCATCGTCAATCCTCAGCGTCCTGATTGTAACTACCCAAACAAAGAAAGCTGTGGTTCGACCGTTGCCTACAAACTGGTTTCATTACTTGCCCGTGAATTGTGGACAGCTGAAAAAGCGGAGGAATATTTAGATTGTCAGCTTGGTATAGTGGCCTTAGGAATCGTGGGGGACTGCATGGCGCTGACCGGAGAAAACCGGATACTTGTGAACGAGGGCATCAAGCGCCTAACGGATGGCAAAAACCCAGGCGTCCTGGCCTTACTGGAAGAGGCAAATATTTCTTGTGACAAAATCACCAGCACCACGATCGGTTTTCAGATCGGTCCGCGCCTGAACGCGGCCGGTCGCCTGGATGACCCTCAGCACGCTTTTGAATTACTGATCGGCAATCTGGAAAAAGCGCAGACGCTGAATGAACTGAACGATAAACGGAGGCAAATGACCCATGATTACGTAAAAGAGGCGGTAAAAGAAATTGAAAAAATGGGATCGGTCCCTAATATTATTGTACTGAGCAGTAAAAAGTGGCAGGCGGGCCTGCTGGGTCTGATTGCGAATGGCATTTCAGAAAAATTCAACCGCCCTACCATCATCCTGCAGGAGAAAGATGATGAAATGATCGCCTCGATGCGAAGCGTAAATAATTTTGACATCACCGCGGCTCTACGGGGGGCTGCCAGCGACCTGTTTACTGCCTTTGGCGGGCACGCGATGGCAGGAGGTTTTACCATGCCCAAGGCGAATAGAGATGAATTTTTGAAACGGATCAGGGCTGTCGGACAAGATCAGATCAACCCGGATGAATTCGTAAACACTCTCCACATTGATTGTGAAGTGAAAGCCGACGAATTAAGTTTTGAGACCTGTCATAAGCTCACCCAGCTGGAACCTTTCGGCGCGGAAAATCCCGAACCGACTCTTTTGATCAAAAATGCCAGAATTCTGAATATCCGGCCAGTAGGCAAGGGAGAACACCTCCATCTGCCGATCCAGTACGGAGATAAGACTGTCGGGGCGATTGCCTTCCGTTTTGGCAAGCATCTTGATAAAATTGACCCGGAAAAACCCCACGACATCGTGTTTAATCTGGAGATCAACGAATGGAACGGGCATCAAAAACTGCAGATGAAAGTGGTGGACCTTAAACCATCAGAATAACTTTTATTTAGTGCGCGAGTACGCGAGTGCGCCGGTGCGCGCCTGATATAATATGCGTACATGCGCACATGCGTACTGCGTACTATGACAAAACTTAAATTAATCCTGAAAGACGGCACCGAAGTCATTGGAGAGTCGTTTGGTTTTTTGCCAAAAGGCGAGGTAGATGGCGAAGTGGTTTTTAATACGGGGATGGTGGGATATCCGGAAACCTTTACGGATCCTAGTTATCGGGGGCAGATTTTGGTTTGCACCTATCCGATGATCGGGAATTACGGGGTACCCGATGAAGGCAAGCTGGACGGCAAAGCGGTGAGTAAGCGGCTGGAAAGTTTAAAAGTGCATCTGCGGGGGATTGTTGTAAGTGAGTACTGCGAAGAGCCGTCTCACTGGCAGTCTAAAAAAACCCTGGCGGACTTTTTGAAAAAACACAAGATCCCGGCTATTCAGGGAGTGGATACGCGGGCGTTGACTCAAAAATTGCGGGAGCATGGCGTGATGCTGGGCAAAATCGTTCCGGCATCGACAAAATACAGCAAGCAGATGACGTTCAGCGATCCGAATCTGGATAATCTGGTGGCGGAAGTCTCCCCGAAAAAGGAACAGGTGCTGATGCCCAAAGGCCGCCCCAAATGCACCGTGGCGCTTTTGGACTGCGGGATCAAACACAACATCATCCGTCATTTTCTGGACCGCGGATGCAAGGTGATCCGCCTGCCGTGGAACTATGACATCACAAAACTAAAAGGAAAGTATGATGGTCTGTTTGTCAGCAACGGCCCTGGCGACCCGAAAGTGGCCGACCAAGCCACCGATGCCATTAAATACGTAATGAAAGAAGGGAAGCCGATTTTCGGAATCTGTTTGGGTAATCAGCTGATGGCTTTGGCGGTGAGCGGAGATACATATAAACTGAAATACGGCCATCGCTCTGCCAATCAACCATGTATAGATGAAAAGACGAAGCGATGCTATATCACTTCGCAAAACCACGGGTTCGCCGTGGACTGGAAGACGCTGCCGAAAAGCTGGAAGGTCTGGTTTAAAAACGCGAATGATGGAACGGTAGAGGGCATTAAGCATACTACCAAACCCTGGTTCGCCGTACAATTCCACCCCGAAGCCAGCCCCGGCCCGGAAGACCCGGCGTTTTTGTTTGATGAGTTTGTAAATAAATTAACGAAGTAACGACGAAACGAAGTAACGAGATTATTTTTGTTATATCGTTATTTCGTTTTTTTGCATATTCGAAAAACCCCGCCTTGTATCCAATCGGCCAACGGGGTTTTCCTTTAATGTTACTAAACATCTTGTGCTCGTTAGCCAAGGATGAGATCCAGAGCCGAGTCCTCCCGGCGAAACCAGTAGGTCAACAGCTCCCGCTCCAAGCAACCCACGAGGACGATGAACGTGATCGGGCTGGCGAAAAAGAGTAGTAAGCCCAATCCGAAACCGCTCTCCGGCATACCCGCATCCTCTATCAGGAGCAGGAAGCCAACGCCTACGGCGATCAGGGCCGCCGCAATCGGCACCACCACGACCATCAAGATGACGAGGAGGATGCTGCCGAAGATGAGCTTGGGTGTGTTCATGATTCCCCCCTTTGCCCAAGTGAAACGACCAGGAGAGGGACAATTAAGATAGCGAGAGGAATGTACCTGAGCCATTGTTCACTCGGGTACATTTCGACCAGTTTCATCGGCCCCATGAACAGGAAGAAGATCGCAGGGAGCAGGAGAACGATGAGGACGGCTTTTAGGTTGCCTATTATTTTATCCAGCAAGGTCATTGGTTACCTCCCCCCATTCACACCGTCAAAACTCCAGCGAAGCAGACCGTACATCAGCGGAAATGCGAACGCGTACTGGTAGGACGGTCGAACACCGATGATAATGAGGATGGCGTAGAGGGCAATGGTGACCCAAAGGGCCAGAATCGCCAGGCCAATGGAAGCGGATGGTTTGGGGCCGCAGACCCACCTCCACAATTCCTGCGGAAAGGATGTGTCACCCAGGTCTGTGGGGTTCTCTGTAGGCCGGAGAACCTGAGGACGAGCACGGTTGAACCAGGTGTTCACGATCAAGTAGAATCCGACGAACACGAACAATGAGAACAGGAAGACCTTGTAGTTGACAGACTGCTTGGGGACCACGTAAAACGCGACCGAGTACATCAGGCCGAACGAAACCGAGAAGCTAAGTGCCAGCAGAAGTACCTGCCAAGAAAAGAAACGTCGGATGCTATCCATAAAAGAACCTCCCTGGTGTGCGATACACCTATTTGGAAACTTAGTAACATCAAAGGTTTAAAAGACCAATGCCACTCACAACATTGAGTTGAAATGGCATTAGGCGTTGGATTATAAGACTAAATTATTTTTTCGACAATTCAAAAATTTTTTTATTAGACAACTTTTTCATTATTCCGTCCTCTCGTTATTTCGTCATTTTGTCCATAAAGGTTTGACGATTTTCCCCCTGAAACCTATACTAACTTTCGACACCTATTACAAAATAAATACTATAAAAACTATGAATAAAACCCTCTACGTTGACCGCATCGAAGCGAGCAAACTTTTGAAAGTGTCTACCCGTACGATTGACCGCTATATGCGAAAATACCGATTCAAAATACGCAAAGACGGTCGTCGCGTGCTGATTAAGCGAATCGATGTAGACAGAATCATCAAAGACCATATCGGCCGGCTGGTGGATATTAATGATGATAATTTTAACGACCTGATGAATGGCAACGGGGCTGAAAAAACCGACAATGTGTCGAGTTTGACTATAAAAGACTTCAAGGTCAAAAAAATCAAGCAAGGGGAACCGGGGTCTGTCGAGGAACGAATTTACAAAGATCTTTATCAGGAAGTGAAAAATGACCTGAGGGAAAAACAGGAACGTTTAGAGGCCGCCACTTACCGTGTGGGGCAATTAGAAGCACAGACCAAAAATATGGTCCCGATGCTGGATTTCACTAAAAAAGAAAAGGAATTGCAGGAGGCTTATGTAACGATTGAGCAGAAGAACAAACAGGCGGGTGAAGCGATTGAAATTCTCCAGAACAAAATCCGTTCTGAACGCGTTGCTAAATGGATTTATCTGTCACTGGTCGGCCTTCTCCTCGTCGCTGAGCCTATTCTGTTTATGCTGTGGGCATTCGCTTAAATTCCATCGACAAGTGCAAGTGACAAGTGCAAGAAAATTGATTATCATACCCTTGCACTTGCACTTTAAACTTGCACTAAAATGATCGTAACTAATTTTAAGACTTATCAGTCCGCGACGGCTGAAAACGCCATTAAGCTGGCCAAAATCCACCAGCAGGTCGCAGAGGAATTAAATGTGGATATCCGTGTGGCCGTTCAGGCGGTTGATCTGGCAAAGGTAATCGACGCGGTCAAAATCCCTGTCTTCGCTCAACATATCGACCCTATTGGCTTTGGCAGCCATACCGGGCATATCCTACCAGAAGCGGTAAAGGCTGTCGGAGCTGAAGGGACCATTTTAAACCATTCTGAACGGCGGCTGGACCGCGAAACCTTACAGCGTTCCATCGAACGCGCCAAAGAAGTGGGGTTGCCGGTCATCATTTGCGCGGAAACGCCTGAAGAAGGTGCTCAGTTTCTGGAATTCGACCCTGATTACATCGCTGTAGAACCCCCGGAACTGATCGGGGGGGACATTTCTGTTTCTACCGCAAAACCGGAAATCATTGAAAACGCCGCCAAGCTGATCGGCACCAAAAAATTACTGGTCGGTGCAGGTGTAAAAAACGGCGAGGATGTGAGAACCTGCATCAAACTTGGCGCCAAAGGGGTGCTACTGGCCAGCGGGATCACAAAAGCGGAGGATCCGAAACTGGTATTGATGGATTTAGCTAGAGGCCTGTCTTAATTTTCGGATAAAATTAACCAGCAAGCAGGTTATTAAATAAACAATTCCGATATACAGGCTGATGAAAATATATGTCAGCCAATATAAACTTGGATTCCAAAAGCCCTCAAAGAATACGTAGTACAGCGAACTGAACACATGTAAAGGCCCTAAGTATTCTGCTCCGATTTTTGGCGAATACGGCTGAAGGATTGGAAAAATCGGCAAAAAAAACAGCACTGCTGATAACACTATAGTGATTACGATTTTTATAAAATTCGGTTTAAAAAAATTTTTCCAACCCATATTTCTAAAGGTCATTGAATTATATAGATACCTTAGCTGCGCTCATCGGTAATACTCTCTTCTCGTCTGCCTGCTCAATCGTAATCGCCCCGTCCAGACCAAAGTGGCCTACGCGGGTTCTTTGAAGTGCTGTTAAATAACCTCCCACACCTAATTTTTCGCCAATGTCACGAGCGAGTGAGCGGACGTAAAAGCCTTTTCCGCAATGGATTTTAAGTTTTAAAAGGGGCCATTTGTAATCCAGTAATTCGATTTGATGAATAGTGACTTCAACGGGTTTTAATTCCGGCTTTTTCCCTTTTCGGGCTAACTCATAAGCCTTTTTACCTTTTATTTTTTTGGCGGAAAAATCAGGCGGCATCTGTTCAAAGGTGCCTTTGAATTCCTTTAAGATATTTTCAATGGTGGTTATAGGGACTTCGGCTGCATCGGATACGGATGTTATTTCGCCTTCGGCGTCATCCGTCGTGCTGGCGGCCCCCAAAGTAATATCGCAAATGTATTCTTTATCTAAACCCGTGAGTTTTTGGCACAGCTTCGTGCCCTTGCCGATACAGAGAACGAGGACACCGGTAGCCTGGGGATCGAGTGTGCCCGTATGGCCGACTTTTTTGACGTTTAATTGGTTGCGGATTTTGGCCACCACGTCGAAAGACGTCCAGTCTTTGGGCTTATTGATGACCAATATGCCATCCACTATTCGATAGATTCTAGGTGGCTTCATGTTAGATGTTTTTATCGATTATTTCCCTTACTACCTCCCGTTCATCCCATTCAATCGGACCCTCATTCATGGTACGGGTGTCGAAACTTCCCATACCGGTAACAACGACAATATCGCCTTCCTGTGCGTTTTGGATGGCAAATTCAATAGCCGCGTAACGGTCTTCGATCAGATGAAGGTCTTCTTCCAGCTTTTTTATTTTTTTAGCCCCCTCCAAAACCGCCTGCATGATCGCCATCGGGTCTTCGGAATACGGTTCTTCATCCGTTACGATGGTGAGATCGGAATGGGCAGCAACAATTTCGCCCATCGCTGGCCGTTTTTCTTTATCGCGGTCTCCGCAACTGCCGATAATGCCGATAATACGAGCAGGGGCTGTTTGGCGGAGGGTTGAATACAGTTTTTCGAGTGCGTCGGGCGTGAGGGCAAAGTCGACGATCACTTCAAATCCTTTCGGACTTCCAATCGTTTCCATGCGGCCTGGGACTCCTTCAAATGTTTCCAGGCCTTTTTTAATGTCATCCATCGACACTTTGCAGGCCAACGCGATGCCGGACGCGGCCAGGGCGTTCTCGATATTGAATGAGCCAGGTATTTTCAGCTCAACTCCGACTTCATCTGAGCCATAGTGCAAAGCGAATTGGGAACCGAATTTTGAATAAGTGATGTGATGGGCCTTCAGATTCCCATCACCCAAACCGTAAGTGATTTTAGTGGGGCAGGATATTTGATTGAAGTCTTCAAAAAAAGTATCTCCTGTATTCAAAACCATAGCCTGCTGATGGGGAATTGCCTTGAGGCTATCGGACAAATGGTGGTGGCAGGTCTGGCTGACGTTTTTGAACAGATCTTTCTTGGCCTCTTTGTATTTCTCCATCGTCCTGTGATAATCCAGATGCTCATGGGTAATATTCGTGATAGCGGAAATGCTGAAAGGGATCCCCCATAGCCGATACTGATGGAGTGCGTGAGAGGAGGCTTCAATGACCATATACTCGATTTTGTGAAGGAGACATTGTTTCAAAAATTTCTGTGTTAAAAACGGCGACAGGGTGGTTTTTTTGGAACGGTTGGGGGTAATTTTGCCATTCATCCGGAATTCGGCTGTAGACAACATCCCGACTTTTTTGCCAGCGGTGCGGAGGAGATGTTCGGCCATATGAACGGTAGTGGTTTTGCCATTAGTCCCCGTGACTCCGATGCAAATCATTTTTTTACCGGGGAAGCCGTATTTTATAGCAGCAACAGCCGCTTTTGACTTGTGCCAAAGCAGGCGGAGGGGGTTATCGGGGCTGATTTTTTTGCGCAGATAGTCTAAAAACCTCATAATAAAAGTTTTGAGCATTACGGATTATAGCTTTTTGTTGACAAATAGCCAATTTTAAATACAATAATCCCCTTAGTTGCTCACCCATTTTGTTATGACTGATGATTTGAACGGCGCTGAAGCGCTGCCAAGCTTCGTGACCGAATCCTCCGATGCTGAATCAGATATTGCCTCGGATCAGGAGCGTATTCGGCGAGGGCTTGAGCTGTGCCATCGTGTTGTAGATAACAATCCCCATCTTGTTATCAGCTATCTTTCCATACTGCCCGATTCAAAAGAAGTCCGGCGGGAAGTGGAACAGATTTTGCTTAAAATCGCAGGGGTCTCTCCGAAGGTGATTTTGGATAACGCTGAACATATTAAAAATTCACCCTGGGGAAACCAGGCTATTGAACTCGCCCAGCAAAATACGGATAAATAATTATTTATGACTGAACACGCTGAAACCATTACCGACCATTATTCCGCCGAAGGAAGTCTCAGCTTTCTTGAGGTAAAATGCCCCATTGAAGAAATGCGATTGGATTTTGTGCGCCGATGCCGCCTTTATATAAAAAACGCGGTGATCAATCCCCGCGGGCCGCTTTCAAACGACGCGCTCAGGTATATTGCTGAACAACGGGGATTCGATTTTCTGGCCCACGCTCATTGCTACCAAGACCGCTCTTGTTACGATGAATTACTCGAAACAGCCGCCAAAAGTTCGGTGATGTTCACCCCCTGGAAAACACTGGAGCATGCCGCTCTTTTTGCTGGTTATAAATGGGAAGAAGAAGTGCTTTTAAAAGCAGGCCGCCGTTGCCGGGGCAGCCGGACCCTTTATGAGCTTGCTCCTCTGATTAAAAATGAGGTCATCCGTAAAAAGGTACTGACCATCGCGACACGGCGAAAGAAAAAAGGACATTAAACGGATTGCAGGTCTTTTTGGATCTGCTTTTTAAGCTCATCAAGACTATTAAAACATTTGGGAGATCGGATTTTTTTGCCTACGCGGAATCGGACGAAATGGCCGTAGATTTTTTGTTTAAATCCGATGACATACACCTCTAAAACATTTCCCGGATGGTTGAGGCGCGGGCCAAAGTATAAAGCACCTTTGTACAGTTTATCGGCGATAAGAATTTCACAGGCATATACTCCGGATGATTGACTAAAATCCCCGGCACGAAAATTAAGTGTCGGATAACCGATTTTCTGGCCGGTTTTTGTGCCTGATTGTACTTTTCGGCGTACCCACATACACATGGATTGTACCTCAAATCAAACCGCTCTTAAATAAAACAGTTAGCATTGACAGTGATTCCTGACCTGCCTAAGATTCTGAACTGGCGTACCGGCCAAACGGTGCCCACTGCCAACGGTCTTTAACAATTTTGTCCGACAAGGAGGGGTTATGAATGATACGCTTTGGTCTTTAGGAAAAGGTTTCTTCGATATTCCTATCGTCTATTATGTGCTCACGGCCTTAGTGATTGTCATCCTGCTGCTGTGGGTTCCATCCAAGGAGTGGCTTAAGCGGATGGGGAGCATCTGTATCCTCATCCCGATTGGGAAACTGGGGCGGAAATTAAGGCCCCTAGCTCCCAACTGGGTGACTATTTTGCGGTTTCCCGTGGTGTGGGCCGGCTTTATCACGTATTTAGCCGGGCACGCGTATACAGGATTCTGCATCATGGTCTTCGGCGTGGCGCTGGATAAACTCGATGGCAACATCGCCAGCGCTTGCGGCAGTAAGCCCACCTCGTTTCCGGACACATGGGATGAACTGAACCACCCTGGTCGTACGGCAATGGGGGCGTGGCTGGACCCGTTCATCGACAAAATCACCGTTCTGCCCATTGCTATCTGTTTTTGTGTTTGGGGGAATCTGTGGGCGCCTTTTATAGGCGTTATGATCGGAGTCGAGCTCATCGGCACGCTGATGCGCCACCCCTTCAACTTGGGAGAAGGCTGGCAACGGCAAACAAGCGCTACGTGGTTCGGAAAGATCAAGTTTACGCTTCAGTACACGACTCTTCTCGCCTACCTCCCTGTCGACCAAGGCTGGGTGCCCCCCTCGCCCATTCCCAATGTCGTACTTGGTCTGGCAACAGTGTTCAGTGTCCTCAGTGCCATGTCACGGATCGATTTCCGTGGCCGGCTTCACTGGATCAACACAATCACCGACCGGCTGAGCATGGTGTTCGTCCGGCGGTAAAAAGGATCGTTGGCAAAGCCCGCGGCGCAATGCGCCGCGGGCTCCTTTTTTATATAAATGACTATTTCCATTTAATACTGCACCCCATGCTCGGATGCTGGATTTCGGATACGGCTTGGCCTTCTAAAATCGCGTCAAGCGCCATTCGTAGCTCCTGTTTCTCAACTTCATTTTCGTTCTGCCAGTTATCGTCCAGCCGGCCGTGATAAGCGAGTTTACGATTCTGGTCAAACATGTAAATATCCGGCGTGCATTGGGCCTGATACGCTTTGGCGACTTCCTGAGATTCATCGTGCAGATACACAAAATTAATTCCTTTTTCTTCTACCGTTTTCTTCATGTTTTCAAAAGAATCATCGGGGTAGTTATCGGATTCATTTGAGTTGATGCCGATCAGCTGAACACCTTTGTCGGTGTAATCGGATTGAAGACGGATCAGACGATTGAGAATTGCCTGTACATACGGGCAATGGTTGCACATGAAGATGATGACCCATGCCTTCTTATCAGCAAAATCAGAAGGGGAAACCATTTTCCCATCGGTGCCAGGCAGGCTGAAATCGATGATGTCAGAGCCCATAGGAAGCTGTAAAGATTCAAGAAGGACCATTATTTCTTTTTCTTTAAATGATAAAGCTCATAAAGGGCCGCCATGACGAAGACGACCTGCAGCGGCACGAAGATCACATCCTTTAAAAACAACGCGTACGCTTCCAGCAGTAAACCACCAATAATAAAATAGATGTTTTGATGAAAGCGGTTTTTAGTGAGTACGCCGGCCGTGATAAAAATCAGGCCGATCGCTCCTAAAATCCTGAAAATAAGAGAAGGTTCCATATTATTTTTTCTTGCGTCTAAAGAGCCGGCGGATGCCCTTGATAATGAAATAAAGGATTAAAACGACTACACCCATTGCCACCCATTCGCCGGCCGTAATGTCTTTCAGATCGACTTTGCCATCGCAATTCACGTCGAGTTCGTTCAGGCAGCCGGATTTCGGAGGTTTGACTGATTCGAGATCTTTAATGATCGGCGCCAATTCGGTTTTCAGGGTTTCTGTTTCGGATTCAAGCGTGTTGATTTTCCCCGATAATTCCTCCTGATAAGATTTGAGGGACCCATCCTCATCCGGGAAGGCTTCAAGCGCCAGATCAGTTAGTTCTTTCAACTGGATCGAAAGATCCAATTCCCCTCCCTTCACGCTGTAATCCTCCAGTTTTTGCTGCATAGCTTCATCATATGGATTTTCCAGAATCTCCGGCTTCTCAACATCTTCTGCTGTTGCCGCCTCCTGAGCGTAGGCAAACGGGAAAAAGCTGGGTGCGTAGGCCTGAGGCCCGCCGCCAAGTGCCTGATTAACGGCTTTGGTCATATCGTTGATCACCACGCCGGTCGCGTCAATATAACGGAATAAAACGTCATTGTTGAGGATGCCCATTTTGAAAATTTTGTAGAAATTTTCAATCGCACTGGCGACATCTTTGAAAATGACTGTGAATTTGAGCGGCGTCACAACAACGTCCATGAAGCCTTCTATATAGGCTTTGTGTTCCGTAATGCGGACATCCTGACGGACGGCCAGATCGTACCACATCATCAGGTCATTCAGTTCCCACTTGGCCAGCATCAGGTCAGCCTCAGTGCCGATGGTATCCCAATTGCCTCTGGCGACTTTATCGTTAACGATATCGACCAGAGTGGTAAGGACATCCTGATATTTTCCACGGAAATAAGACTGGATGAAATTTTCAAAACTTACTTTATCCCATCCCCATTTAACCCCCATTGCTGTTGTTTTATTGCGTACCTCACTTAACAGACTTCCGAACCAATCTTCCTTAAAATTAAAAGCTTTGGATTTTACAGCATCCTGATAAGCATTGATCACATTCTCAAAAAGCCAATCGGTAATATTTGTCGCCTTTTGCAGAAAATTATGAATCGCCATCATTTTTTCCACCTCGTCCGCTTCGACCAGTCCGGTGAAATAAGCAACCCACTCATTATCTAAAACTTTTTCAATGTGAGCGAGAAATTCTTTGGGATGTTCATTAATATAATCCAATCCCTTTTCGAAATATTCACCCAATGCCTTTGTGAATGGCGTTGAGATGTAATCCAAAACCTTCCCAAGAAGATCGATATAATCCAGAAAATCCCACATCTGATCTTTAATGGTATCGGCAATCCCTTTTGTTGTCCCATTCAGCATGTCCTCCCCGCGGAGAATGTGGAAAAGGGCGTATTTAGTACGTTTCATACCGGAAAGGAGCTGTTCGGCTTTTTTAAAATCCGGTGCCGCGGCCAGTTCTTCGGGAAATGTATCTATGAAGTTATTGATCGCATCGTAATTTGTGTCGACGATCTCCGCGATCTTGCTGACGTTACGGCTCGTGTCCCGCATGTCATCATAAGCTTCTGCCGACATTTCGAGCACAACATCCATTTCAGACGTTATGTCACTTTCGATATCTTCCGGGGCGAATAAGGTAATCATTCCTTCCTCATCCCCCTTAAACGTCTCATAGCTATCCGCTAAAGCGGCCTGGGCCCCTGCCACATCAAATTCTTCGCCATCGACCGTTTTTGTTGTTACAGAAATAGTGGCCATCGACCCCGTAAAAATAATCGTGTCTTTATAATCGTTGTAGCCGGGCTTACGGATCATCACGGGGACCTTCAAGCCTACAGCCAGCGGGATGGGCTTAACTTTATAAATCTGTTTCCCTTCCTTTTTGCTCTGGTAAAAAACATAAAGTTTGTCTTCGAAAACCCCGGATTTTACCTGATCCGTCAAATCGGCTGTTTGGTAGCTTAGTGTGTATTTGCCGGCTCCGGTCTTTTTTATGTCAGTAATTTCCCCTTTTTCTGCCGCATTGGTATATCCGATGGTAAATTCCGCATCTACACCATTGCCCGTTACGGTATCAAAAATTTCAACTTCAAGTTCTGCTTTCGTTTCACCGTCGGCCAGTAAAGGAGTTTTGCCTTCAGAAAAAGTAACCCAAAGCGTGACCTCCGGCGCTTCTTTACAGTAATCATTGCCTTCTTCATCCTTTGCGGGTTCATAACCTTTCGCACAAATACACCTATTGCTATCGGGATCATAAGTCCAGCCCGGAACATCCGTTGGACAAATAGATTCACAGGTTTTGTCAGATAACAAATTAAACCCGACCCTGCATTCACAGCGTGCCGTTTCAGTATTGAAGGTAACATTGGGGTCTTCCGAGCAGAGTTCCGCAATATTCCCGCACTCCCCCTGCCAGTTAAATTCTCCTTTATCTTCACACCATAAACATCCGTTGTCTTTCGCAATTCCCCCGCCTTGCAAGCAGCCTGTCATAAACTGGCTTTTCATTTTTTCTTTCCACACATCCCACTGGGAGTATACCCATGAATTGGAAGCGGCTGAATCAATGCCCAGCTCATCGCAATACTGCCCATGAAAAGCGCATTTGCAGTATCGGAAATCAATATGGACACCGCAGAATTCGTTTTTGATGTCCTGAGGATATGTATAGGGCACCCATCGGCTGGCTTGAACCGGCTGGCTTAACGCTAAAAACAATCCGACAGCGGCAAATAGGGTGGAAAAATATTTTTTCATGATGATTATTTTATTTTTAAACAATATGATTATACCTTAAAAAAACATTGGCGAAAAAAACTTTTTGCTATACAATGTCGTCGCAAATCGTGGGGATGTAGCTCAGTTGGCTAGAGCGCTTGCATGGCATGCAAGAGGTCAGGGGTTCAAGCCCCCTCATCTCCACCATTGATTAACGGCCTGATGGCTGTTTTTTTGACAATCATCCCCACCAGGCTATAATTTAATCTCATCATTTAAAAATCGGTTATGGAAATCAACGAATCCGCTATTAGCGAGTTAAACCAAAAACGAAGCACCTTAGAAGCTGAGGGATTTGAGTTTGAACATGATCAGCCCAATACGGCCGAAGGGCGGGCTTTGATTATGAGCGAAGAGGCTGTTTTGAGGTCGCTGGATTATCACACACGCATATTAAGGGGTATCACTATTCTTGACCTCTGGAAACGGGACGCTGGCAAAAAATAATAAAGGGCCTATAATAGATTCGAAATAAAAATAACCCCTCCGCCATGAAAACAAAAATTGAAAATTTTGACGGTGAAAGTGATTACCGTGAACGCCGCGAAGAACTGGAATCAGACGGTTATGAATTGATCACGACCTATGGTTTCGGCAATCAGGATGTTTACCGGCTCACCCTTCACGCCGGCAAGCTGGAAGGCGACGGAAAGGTCCAGATCCTCCATTGCGAACGGGGATATCAGATTTTTCTTAAAAGACCCGCTAAGGCTGTGGCAACCGCCCTTTTACAGAAATCCACCCGCGAACAAGTCGCCAGCGTGGATCAGGCGGCTTAAGCTTGGTATAAGTAGACCTTCCCTTCTTTGCGGATAGGCTTGATTTCGTGGATCTGGAATGCGTTAGATACTACGCGCGTATCTGGTTTTAAAGTAGGCCAGACTTCTTTGTAAAACTGTTTCATGGCCTTGGGGAGCAAATAGACAAAAATCACATCGGCATCCCGGTAATCCTGCTTCCAGATGTTACCGTACCGGATATAGGCGTTTTTTGGGTTAAAGAGCTGGCGGAATTTGCCGAACAGATAGAGAGGAATGGAGAGTTCATAGCCGATGACCCTTTTGGCAAAACGGGCTGCCGTAAAAACCAGTCGCCCGTCCCCACAACCCAGATCGTAAACGATATCGGATGGTTTGAGATTGGCCAGCTCCAGCATGATCTTATGACGCTTGCGGCTGGAGGGTACAAAAGGACCGCTCGTGATGGCCGCGTAGACTCCGGGGATCAGAAAAATCAGCACAAGACTTAAAACCAAGCGCGGATCAATCGTATTGATGCCAAACACGTAAAAAACAGTAATGATCAGGATGCCGGCGAGGAGGGTAAAGATGGCGGATTCGGCCATTTGATAACAAAATGACTATATAACGAAACAACGGCACAACGATACAACAAAGTCGATTGCCAATCTAGCTGAACGGCCAATGGGATGGTGGGCGATAGTGGAGTTGAACCACTGACCTCACGAATGTGAATCGTGCGCTCTAACCAACTGAGCTAATCGCCCTTGGTGGACCTGAGGGGAGTTGAACCCCTGACCTCAGCAATGCGAATGCTGCGCTCTAGCCAACTGAGCTACAGGCCCTCAGGCCTTTGTTCAATTATTCCAATGGTGGGCGATAGTGGAGTCGAACCACTGACCTCATCGACGTCAACGATGCGCTCTAACCAACTGAGCTAATCGCCCATCAAAACAATGCGCACTGATTATACTTATGCGGACCTTTTGTATCAACCTTAATTTATGTTTTATTTGATTTAAGAGACCGTTTTTCTTACTATGATAACGACAGTTAACCACTATTTATTATGGATTTACTTGAACGCTATTTTAACGGCACGATTTTTTGGGGAAATGCTGTTTGGGATTATGTCATCGCTCTCGGCATTTTTATCGGGCTTTTGATTGTCTTCAAAATTTTTGAACTGATCATCCTGAGCCGTCTCAGAAATTGGGCTGACAAAACCAAAACTATTCTTGATGATTATCTAGTAAAAATAATCGAGGACATTCCCGGCATTTTTTACGGCTATATCGCTTTATATGTCGCCCTGCAGCCCCTCATCGTTCCGCTGATTATCGTAAAGATCACCAACGCGCTTTTGATCATCCTGATCTTTTACTGGGGTACGCGGGCAGCCAGCGAGCTGATTGAATATCTGCTTCATCGGGCAGCCCTTAAAAAGGGCCAGTCCCCCGAAAAGACCAGCAGTTATTTTGCCATTACCCTGGTGATTAAAATCGTCTTATGGTCAGTAGGCCTGCTCCTGATCCTTTCTAATCTGGGGGTAGATATTACGGCGCTGGTGGCCAGCTTGGGGATTGGCGGTATCGCTATTGCCCTAGCCCTTCAGAACATATTAAGTGACTTATTCAGCTCTTTTTCCATTTATTTCGACAAGCCTTTTGAAATCGGCGATTACGTGGTGGTTGGGGCCCATAGCGGGACGGTCAAAAAAATCGGCCTTAAAACCACACGCATTCAAGCGCTTCAGGGGGAGGAAATCGTGATCTCCAATCATGAATTGACCAGTACGCGTATCCAGAATTTTAAAAAGATGAAAAAACGGCGTATTGTTTTCGGCTTTGGGGTGGTTTACGGAACCACGCCAACTAAACTGAAAAAAATCCCCAAAATAATCAAAACCATTGTTAAGGATGTTGCCAAATGCACCATTGACCGTGTCCATTTTAAGGAATTCGGGGATTTCAGCCTTAATTTTGAGGTGGTGTATTTTATCAATTCAAGGGAATACGCGGATTACATGGACGCTCAGCAAAAAATGAACCTGGCGATCATTAAAGAATTCGAAAAAGAGGATATTGAAATGGCTTTCCCTACACAAACGATTTATCTGAATAAGGAAAGCTAGTTGTCTATTTTAGCAATTTAGGTTAAAATCAAACACTTGTTTATTTCAAATATGAATGAAGTTTTTTCTGAAACATCTGGTCCTCCTGATCCGCAAGAAATCTGCGAATCGCCCACTGCAAAAGACTATTTAGAGGCATTAAAGCCCAATTGGGATTATTTTAATACGGCCAACCGTATTACCAGAATTCAGGATGCGTTTTTTATTGCGCAGGGGCAAGGGATGCAGAAAGATGAGTTTTGTGGACTGGTGAGTCGTATTTTGGACTTATCGTTCACTGCTTCTAAGTTATTTTTGGATAGCATCCGGCCTATTGACCCATCCTTGACCACCGATGCTCCACCTTCTGCCAACGAGAATTCTCAGTTGATTGAGGTGCTAAGGGAAGTTGAGACACCAAGCGGGACCATAGGCGGCAAAAAATTACATAAAGCTTATCAGATAGCAAAAGAAATTGGACTTTCTAAAAGGCAATTCATTTTCATGGCAGCTGATGCTTTGAGATGTCAGGAACTTGTTATCCGAATGATTCTGGAGGATCGTCGTTTCAATAAAAATATGCGGACCGTTCCTTCTGCGCAGATTAAAGTAAAAAAACCTGCCGAGCCCCCTAAAAAACCTAAGGAAAACAAACCGGTCCAACGACCGCGCACTTATAAATCAAGGCCTGTCATTCCTAAGCCCCCCAAGGAAAAGGAAGATTTTGAAGTACTTGCTTTAAGGGGCGATTGGGATAAATTAAGCCATTATGAGCGCATGGCGGCCGTGAGAAATCTAATCAACCGGCTGAGAGCTAAATCCCCCATGCCTGTAGCTATAAGTATACTGGCCCATAAGCTTAATCGTTCTGAGGGAATTATTACCACTTATTATCATCTTGCCGGTGTGCGGAAAGAGATTATTGGGTTAATGGAAAAGGGGCAGATTGACACTCAAACCGCCATTCAGATTGGGGGTATTCTTGATGGTTCAAAAAATATAGATTCCAAAAAGCTCTTCACCGCCCTCTCGGGGTTAGAACAAATGATTACTATCAAAGTTTTTCGTGATGTGTTACAAGACTGTTTTAAAAGAAAAACGAAAGACTGGAAGATGCGGGTAACGGTTTGCCGCGTTAAGCCAGACTGGAAAGGGGAGGGTGAAGTATTAAATGAATATCAATTAACGTATATTCCTTCTTTTCTTTTAACAGATGATGAAAGGAGAAGATTCCATTTTATGCCAACAAAAGAACATGCTTATGTAACCTTCCAAATAGGTGGTGAAGACCGATATGCAAAAGTGCCGATGGCAGCCCTTGAGCCTATTGGCCCTAACAAACCTGATCAATCCACCCCATAAAATCCTTATTACCATGCTGTAAGCTGGTGAAAACGATGCAGGGACATTCGTATGAATGTAGTTCGCGGACAAGCCGTATGATTCTATCTTCGTTTTTTACGCGTGTTTTAAAAACCACAATCACCTCATTGGCCTTCTGGATTTCATCTTCCCATGGAAAATATGATTCTACACCCGGGATGATGTTCGCGCAGGCAATCAGCCCTTCTTCCAAAAGCGCCAGCACAATATCTTTGGCTTCCGCTTTAGTCGGACACGTCATATATCCGAGTGACAGTTTCATACTACAGGATTAAGGAGTATTGCATTTCAGCCGGTTCATGTTCTTTCATCATCTTATTCATGACTTCCATGAGGATCTCAACATCGTAAAGTGCGCGGTGAAGGTTGTTTTGTTTCACTTGGATTTGGTAAAAATCGGCCAAATCAGCCAAGCGGCCCGGCATCCGCTGTTCTTTCGCATAAGCCAAACTGCAGGCCACCTGTTCATTGCGGTATGGCTGGAGGTTGTTACGGATGAGGTTGGAATTAAGCATATCAAAATCAAACCGTATGTTGTGCGCCAGAAGGGGGCGGTTCCCGCAAAATCTTATAAAATCCTTTAGTACTTCGGAGGGGTGGCGCGCCTGCTCAATGGATTCTTGCGGGATCTTGTGGATCTCCCATGCCCCCTCGGTGATCTTGTTGATATTCACGCTCATCAGCTCCTGAAAAGACCGTGGCGGCTTCCCCTTTTGCCACAATACCCCCGCCACTTCGATGATATCGTCGTGAAACGTGTTCAGCCCCGTGGTTTCCGTATCAAACAAAATAAAACCTTCACCGGAATGGTAGCGTCGGATCAGGTCTTTAAAAGGGATGAGCTGCATCATTTTGGGGTATTTTATTTTGAATATAGCGCAGAATTTAAACTAACAAATCCAGCTCAAATTTAAAATGGTAAATGTAAAATTAATATTGCACCTTTCCGCGGTCCTGTTTTTTTAAACTTTTTATTTTCTTATTTTTCAGGCGTTTTTCATCGGCGCGTTTTGGTTTTTTGGTTTTCCTGCGTACAGGCGGCACATAGAAATACTGGCGGACTTTGTGGGTTAATTGTTCAAAAGCAGCCTGAAGGTTGTGGTGCAGGCTTCGTTTGCCCATCACACGGGTGACCAGTTGCTGGGTTTTCTGGGATTCGCGGCGGTAAGTATCGGGGATCCGGAAAATCAGCTGGACCCCCTTCAGGTTCCGGTTTACATTCTGGCCGCCTGGCCCTCCAGAAAAATAGGATATATCGACACTATCTTTATTGATCACCAAATCCCTTCCCCCCTCCGGATGGACGGTGATTTCCATGCGGTCCCGGTCAAATGTTACAAAATCGTTTTCCATATTATTAAAATACCATAGGGGTTTTGACAAAATAATTGACATCTCGTACAATTTATTCACTAAATATCTTTTTATGAAAATTGAAGGCGAAAAAATCTATTTGGCTCCATTTACTAAAGAATATGCGGCTGACTGGGTGCGCTGGACGCAGGATGAAGATGTAATCCGCTACAGTGTCATGCGAACTTATACTCTGGAAGAGGAATTAAAGTTTTGTGAGGAGCGGGAAAAAAATCCGGATCCGGATGAGTGTTTTTGTATTTTTATCAAAGAAAACGATAAACTGATTGGCACTTGCGGCCTGCATCGCCATAATGATGATGGGGATTTTGGCAATGAATTTTCTGCAGGTCTTGTTATCGGAGAAAAAGATGAATGGGGCAAGGGATATGGCACAGATGCCATGAAAACTTTGCTAAAATATACTAAAGATACTTATGGTTCACGTCCTGTTTATTTGACTGTAGATATTCCCAATATTCCCGCCCAAACAGTATATGAAAAATGTGGTTTTAAGGTCGTAAAAAAGAGAAAAGACGAGAAGCGTGTGAATAGCGGCGGAGAACATTATATAATGAAGGCTGAATTATGATTAAACCCGAAATCCTCGCACCGGCTGGCGATATGGAAAAATTAAAAACCGCATTCCGATATGGAGCGGACGCCTGTTATATGGGCGTAAAATCCATGAGCATGCGAGTAAAGATTGATGACAAGGGGGGAGACGCGCTCGAGGAAGCTTTAAAACTCAAAAATAAGCTGAACAAAAAGATTTATTTAACAATGAACATTCATGCCCACGAGAATAAATTAGCCTTTTTGGATAAGGAATTAGAGCGGCTTACCAAACTTCATAAAAAAGGCTTGGATCCGGATGGGATTTTGGTTTCAGATGTCGGGATTTTGAACCTGATCCGCGAACAATGCCCCTGGCTCCCTATCCATGTCAGTACACAAGCCAATACACTTAATTCCTCAGCTATTGAATTTTGGGAAAAACAAGGCGCTGAGCGTGTAGTACTTGGACGGGAAGTAAGCTTGCACGAACTTCGGCAAATCCGTGACAAATTGTCCAAAAAAGGAATAGATGTTGAAATAGAGGGCTTTGTACACGGCGCTATGTGCATGGCGTATTCGGGGCGGTGTTTGCTTTCCAACTTTATGGCCAATCGGGACGCGAATGAAGGCATGTGCGCCCATTCCTGCCGGTGGAAGTATAAGGTTTATCTGGAAGAAGAACTGAGGCCGGGGGAATTTGTGCCCATGGAAGAAGACCCGCAAGGCACTAGTCTGATGAGCTCAAAAGATATGTGCATGATTGAACATCTGGGGGATCTGATTGACGCGCAACTGGATTCGCTGAAACTGGAGGGGCGCCACAAAACGGTTTATTACACCGCCATTGTTACACGGGCTTATCGGGAAGCGCTGGACCTGGCCATGGAAGGCAAATCGCCCACGCCGGAGATACTGGACCTGATTGATTCTATTAATACCCGCGGATATTTTACGGGTTTTTGGTACGGTAGGCCTGGCGCGGAAGGGCAACTTTACAATAAATGCAGTAATGCCAATGAACAATATTGCTTTGCCGGCATCATCCGGAAAGCAGATAAAAAAACTGTGACTATGGAGGTGCGGAACCGACTGGACAAGGGGGATAGGCTGGACATCATCACGCCCGACAAGACCATTCCAGTTATATTGGATGAATTTAGGGACGCTGAAACCGGTGAACAGATCGGCCATGCCAGCGGGGGGCAGGGATTTTCAATCACTTTTGACGTCCCTGAAGGATTGGAGGAGGGGTTTGTGGTGCGGAAACATTTGCAATCCAGCCGGACAAAAGTAAAAATAAAAACAGAAAAAATCCGTAAGCTGACTAATCATTAACCCAGACATTATGGAAACTGAAACCATTCAGCCCGATCAAGAACCAGTTCAGCCAAAAAAAGAAGAAGGATTCAGGCTGTTTAAGGGTAAGGAAGAAACTGCCTCTGAAAATCCGGAAATTGTTTATTTCCGCCCCAGTAAAGAATATTATGATAACCCACAGGAGTTAGTAGAAGAATATCGTCATTTTATTGAAAACGACCTGCAGGAAGGTCAGGTGGTTCATGTGGAACATCATCACGCCAAACAAATGGCCGACTGGCATCGAAGCCAGACTCCGGAAGGGGAGAAAAAAGATTGGCTGGATAAAGAGGTGGATTTATTAAAACATGACCGCGACGATATTCTTAGAATCCTAATTGAAGAAATCGGCATGGGCGCTTTAATTTATTTTGGGTTACATTAAAATGGTGGGTGTTCTGGGACTCGAACCCAGGACCAATAGCTTAAGAGGCTACTGCTCTACCAACTGAGCTAAACACCCAAAAGTTTTTAGCGTGGAAAGGGTATCACAGCCTCTTTTTTAGTTCAAGTTATCTTTCTTTCTTAAATACATCAATCCCCCCAATGCACTAATTAATAAAAGTCCGCTCATGCCCGGTCCTGTCTGTGGTAAATTGTCCCCATAGTAATAAACGTATTTAGTGACTTCATACTGAGGTTCGTCTGAGTAATAGTAATAAGTGATGTCGTTCCGGTCACAGCCGGTTCCGGCAGAATTTACGTGATATCCGCTATTGCACTGCCAATTATTCCCCTGACTGTTCAGGCTGGCGTTGGCGGGCGGGCGGATCGCCACACACGTTTGCTGGACAGGATGTTTGGTATAACCAAAGGGGCAAACGGTGACTGGATGAGCGGAAGACGCGTATGAATTGCTATAACTTTTTTCACACACCCAGGTGCCGAGGTTTTTGTTGTATATCCAGTCGCAACGATAATAATCACGGGTTTGTTCGTCGTAATGAAGATTGGGGGCACTTGCCCGTTCAATATCTGCGCGCTTTTTCAGCTCTAATCGTAAATTCCCATCATAATAATCTGGATTTTTAGGGTGAAACTGCTCATTCCCCGGAGGAAAATTGTCGTAAGCCGCATTTGTTACAGGCGCTACAAGAAAACTGGTGGCTCCCAGCAAACAAAACACGATAATGGCTAATAACTTTTTCATTCGATTGATTAAAAGGTGTATATTATTAACTATTTTTTATTAAATGTCAAGGTTTTATCAATGCAATCGCAGGTTGGAAAACCCTCTCTGCATTGCTACAATACAAACATGAAAAAAATACATATCCCCATCTTAATCATCATCCTATTTTCCTTCTGCCTATCTGCCTATCTTTACCCGCAAATGCCAGCTAAAATGGCTTCGCATTGGAATGCAGCAGGAGAGATAAATGGATATATGACTAAATGTTGGGCCCTCTATTTAATGCCGCTTGTCACCACTCTGATGTACCTAATGTTTTTGGTAATTCCCAAAATCGACCCGCTGAAAAAGAATATCGAAAAATTCAGAGTTTATTTTGACTGGTTCATCCTACTGATGGTGGTGTTTTTATTCTATATTCACCTGCTGACGCTCGCGGCAAATTTGGGGTACACGTTTAATATGACCACCATGATGCTGCCGGCCATTGGAGCACTTTTTATCTATATTAGCTATTTACTCCCACGAGCTAAACGGAATTGGTTCATCGGCATCCGGACCCCGTGGACATTGAGTAGTGATAAGGTGTGGCTAAAAACCCATATTTTGGGTGCCATGCTGTTCCGGATTGCCGGTGCGCTGACGATTGCCAGTGTATTTTTTCAAAGTTATGCCATTTGGATTGTATTGATTTCAGCACTGGTCGCAGGCTTGTATCCGATTGTTTATTCCTATTTTGAATATCAGAAAAAATAAAATCTTTCTGCCTCCCATTCGCAATAGAAACTATGAAAAAAATCCTCTTTTACACCGACACCCCCAATTATGGCGGGGCTGAAAAGCAGATGGAATTACTAGCGAAGCATTTAAGGCCACTCGGATATTCTGTTTCTTTGGCATGCGGGGCGTATTCGGTGTTAAAACGACGGACAGATTCCCGCCTTCGTGGGAATGACGGTGGAGTTTATGAGCAAACCTATTTGTTACCGACGATTCATAAGCACGACCCGCGCCATTACACACAATTAAAAAAGTTACTGAAAACAGGAGGGTTTGGCCTGATCCATATCCATTTATGGAATCCGGGTAGCTGCCGGTACGCGTTTTGGGCCGCTAAACACGCCAATATTCCGATTATAGCCACCGAACATGACCCATTTGAATTAAGCGGGCTGAAGCATAAGATCAAAAAGATGTGTTTGGCAAAATCGGATCAGATAATCGCCATCAGTTTGGACAATTTTAGACACCTTAGCAACTATGGCGAACACTTAAAAAACCGCTTAAACTTAATACATAACGGCATTGAGGCCGACAGATTTTTTGACAACCACGACAAAGCGTCGCTTCCTGTTCAGAGGGGGGATTTGGTGATCACCTGCATTGCCGAACTGCACAAAAGAAAGGGTCAAAAGTATCTGCTTCAGGCATTTAAAAAACTACAAGTTGAATTCCCAACACTTCATTTGGTTTTGGTGGGAATTGGACCTGAAGAAAAAAGATTAAAAGAAGAATATGGTAACATTCCCAACATCCATTTCCTTGGCTGGAGGGAGGATATTCCTCGGATATTAAAAGCGTCTGACATTTTTGTACTCCCCTCACTCCGAGAAGCATTTGGATTGGTGGTTTTAGAGGCCATGGCCAGCGGAGTGATCGCGGTGGCAACAGATAATGGAGGTACAAAAGATATTATCGAACACGGCAAAAGCGGTTATCTGGTCCCGCCGGCAAATCCGGAGAAGCTGGCTGAGGTAATACGGACGATTCTGACTAATCCCGACCAAAAAAGGGATATTGAAAAAGCAGCCTTGGAACGGGTGAAAACCGAATTCAGCGCAAAAATAATGGCAGAGAAAACAACTCACGTTTACGAAAAAGCCTTAAGTCATAAACAATAAACTTTAAGCCTCGGCTTAAGACTTACGACTTAGAACTTAAGACTGTGGTTGAATTATTTCTTCTTTCTAGCCTGTTTCGCCGCATACTCCTTACTCCTTTCCATAATTCTCATCATCACCTTAATCGGCTGCCAGAGGTAATGGTTTATCAGGTCGACCGTGTCTTTGGCTTTGCGGGTCACCTTTCTCACATTGCTCAAAATGCCGATTAGATGGAGAACGGCAATGATCAGTACCAACAATAATAGCCCGCCGCCGACGGACAGGACGAGATAAAGGATATCTAAAGGGGTTTTATACATTTCAAGCATGCTTTTGTGTTTTAAGTCGTTGTTTAGCTTATTTTAACAGATAAGCTGAAAAACAGGAATATTTATTTAGGCGAATGTTTCCGCAATATCTATCGTGTATCCTTCAGGCGTATCTTGTTCCGTGTAACAAATGGCCGAATCAGCAATGGACCTGAGCTGAGCCCGCGCCGCGCTGATGCTATCAAAATCATCAGTAATGTAGGGTAAAATATCATGTTTTTTTGTAATGGGCTGGGAAAGGCAGATAATGATCTCGTCACGCGTCATGCCCAAAGCGATACCCAGTTGCCATAAAATCTCCTGAGTGGAAATGCCGTTGATCTGACTAAAGGCTAAACGGCCTTCGCTTGCCGCACTTAAAAGCGCTTCACCGAAATGCCGATAGTCCTCATGGGTTTTATAATGGGTAAGCCGGCTTTTAAATGCTGAATCTGCCATTAGTTTTGTTTATCGATAACGGCTTCTTCGCAAAAATCTACAACTGCCTGTAGCAGAGTAGCAACTTCCCTCTGTCCTTCTGGGTGGTCTGAATGGGCAACGGTTTTGTCGATCTGACTGCGGACCAAGGCAGTGACTTCGGCTGCTGTCATTTCCGGCTGAATACCTATTTGCTCTAACAACAGGTGGCTCTGAAAACGATTCGTTGTTGTCCCGTCACTTGCTGTCCGAAGAGAAAGATGATGAGGGTCGCTGGGGAAAAAGGCGTTTTCACCCGCCTTTAAAACCGTTTCTCCATCATGGCGGCACCCAAAATGTCTTTTGTAAAAATTGAGTCTAGTGCTCTTCATATTTAAAAAAATTAGGAGCAAGGAGTATTACTATAACAATAAATATATATAAGTCAATAAGAAACCTTCTCTGTTTAACTGTGAAAGCGGTAAAATACCAGACATGAAAATCAGACATCTCAACGTCCTTCCGCCCACGCTTCTTCTGGCTCTTTCCGCTCTCTTAAGCCGGTTTTTAGGGATTGTACGTGACCATTTGCTCGCCAAAACATTCGGCGCCACGGCTGGAACGGGAATTTATAATCTCGACACCTATTACGCTGCCTTTCGGATCCCGGACCTTTTATATAATCTGCTGATTTTCGGAGCGATTTCTGCCGCATTTATCCCGATCTTTACTCAATATAAAAAAGATGGAAAGTTCAAGGACGCCTGGGAATTCGCCAGCTCCATGCTGCATTTGATGCTGATAGCGATTCTGATTATCGCGGGGGTGACGTATGCGCTGGCTCCTTACTTAGTGCATGTGGTAGCGGGAGGATTCCAAGGGGAACAGCTTGCCCTGACCGTTAAGTTAATGCGGATTTTACTGCTTTCTCCCATCTTTTTCGCGGTCACTTCTGTGTTTATCAGCATTCAGGACAGTTTTAAGACCTTTTTGTTCCGATCTTTAGGCCCGCTGTTTTATAACGCAGGAATTATTGCCGGCATTTTGTTATTTGCAGAAAAATTTGGAGTGATTGGCGTGGTTTGGGGGGTCATTTTGGGCGCGGGCATGAATTTTCTTATCCAATTGCCCGCTTTACGGCTAGTCCACTTTAAGCATTATTGGCTTCTCGGGCATAAGCGGCAGGATGTCAAAGAGGCATTCAGGCTGATTTTACCGCGCGTTTTCGGCTTATCGGTTGCCCAGCTCACACTCATTGTGAATACGCTAATCGCCAGCTTTCTGATGACTGGTTCTATCACGATTTTTTACCTTTCGGACAACCTGCAGGCGGTTCCGTTGGGAATGATCGGTATTTCATTTGCTATCACTTCTTTCGCCACCCTGTCGGAACTAGCCGGCGAAAGTGATAAAGAACCCTTCGCCATGGAAATACGTCGGGTAATGGGGCAGGTTTTGTTTTTGATCATCCCTGCCACCATCGGGATGCTGGTACTTAGACATGAGATCATTGATGTAATTTTAAAATACGGCAAATTCAGCCAGTCGGATGCCTTGCTAACTGCTAGTGTCCTTGGATTTTTGCTGATTTCTCTTTTCGCCCAATGTCTTATCCCGATTTTGGGACGGGGATTTTATGCCTATCACAACACCAAAACACCCGTGATGGCTGGGATTATCGGTTCCGGCATCAGCATTGGGGGCAGTCTGATGCTGGCGATGGGGCTGAATATGGGAATTACAGGAATTGCCATCGCCTACAGTGCGGGGAATATTATGAATTTTGCCATTTTATACGCCCTGATGCATCGCCATCTGCGAATCGATATCATCCAATGGGGCAATGTGCTGAAAATCATTCTTATCAGCACCATCATGGGCTCGGTGATCTTCATGGTAAAACTGCTGACCCCATTTGCCGGGACCACCTTTCATCAAATCGGCCTGCTTATTCTGTATACAGCTACCGGACTAATGATATATATGATGCTGGCGGCTTTCCTGGATATGAATGAGTTTAAGGCCATTTGGAGGCAGATCAGGAGATTGAAGAAATAATCTCCTTAAACTGATTTCCCCGGTCTTTCGCATTTTTAAACATGTCAAAGCTGGCACAGGCGGGCGATAAGACGATAGCATCTTCGGGTTTGGCGAATTTGTAAGCGGAGGTGATGATGTTTTTAAAGTCGCCCGACTGATTGTAGTCAAGAATCAGATTCTCGCCCCCGGCGGACAGGATGGATTCTTTAATGGCCTGCCCTTCGGTGCCATAAAGGTAAATTCGTACGTTTTGTTTCACGATTTTTTCCGCCAGATACGTAAAATCCGCCTTCTTGGAACTCCCGCCAAGCAGGAGGATGAGTTTGTCGGGCAGGAACTGGTCAATAGCAGTCATGGCGGATTCGGGGGACGTACTACTGGAATCGTTGTAAAAATGGATGTCTTTTAGCGTGCGGACGAATTCCAGCCTATGTTCTACGCCTTTGAATAATTTAATCTGCTCTTCAATAGTGGTAAGCGGGACAAAATGAAGTTTAGCGATGGCGGCGGCAAACAGGAGGTTGTCTGGGTGGGTTTTGATGCTGAGCTGGTCAAAATGAAGGACATTTTCCAGCTTTCCGTCAAAACTGATTTTTAAGTAGCCATCCTCCCATACGGCCCAGCTGTCGCCCTCCTTTTCATTGATCCAGAATGGTTGGGCGGGAGTGCTGGTGGCCAGTTTTTTGACGTTTTCGTCGGTGGCATTCAAAACCGCCCAGTCAGATGACTGCTGGTGGCGGAGGATATTGGTTTTGGCCGCGATGTAGGCCTCGAGCGTGTCATGCCAGTCGAGATGATTGGGGGTGATGTTGAGGATGGCGGCGATATAAGGAGAATGTTTTAGGTCTTCAAACTGAAAACTAGAGGCTTCGATAAGAATCGGTTGGTCAGGATGTTGTAAGGCTTGCTGGAGAATAGGTTGGCGGTCATTCCCTCCGACAATCAGACGGCCGCCGTAATGGGCGGAGAGAATCTGCTCACAAAGGGCAGTGGTAGTGGTTTTTCCATTTGTCCCAGTAATAGCCGTGATGCGATCCGCGGCCAGTTCGAGGGTTAATTTGGTCATGGAAGTAACAAGCGCGCCTAGCTCATGTGCCTGCTGGATGCCGGGCAGATCGTAACGGACCCCTGGGGAACGGATGATGGTCTGAAAGTCGGACAAATCATCAAACGCCTTTTCCCCAAGTCGTTTTTTGTAGTTGGACGGTATAGCCACGCCCTCCTTCTGGTCGCAAATGGTAATGTCTTTGATTCCCCGTGATTTCAAAAACGCCAAGGCGGCCTGCCCTTCGGTTCCGAATCCGAGGATAGCGATGGGGGTTTGAAGCTTGTCTTTCATGGCGCACTTATTTTGCCGTCCGCCAAGAAGGGGGTCAATGGGGATGAATTGACTTTAATATTTATTTATTGTATAATATAAAGATAATTTGTTACACAATATGCGACAAGTCCCTATTCCTAAAGGAGAATTTCCTCGCGTCAGCCAATTCCAGCCAGAACAGCCCTACCGTCGTATCATCACGCCTGGTTACGAGCCCTACCGGAAAGCCTGTGAACACGCCAAAAGCGCAGCGCTGAAAATGATGAATACGGAAAAAGAAAGGGGTACATTCGACCCTAAAACATTTGTGAAAAACGTATGGCAGAAAAGTCCGGAATACCAGAAGGCAGATCGCCTGTGGGAAATTTACAAAGCGGAGGCAGAGGCAAAAATCAGGCAAAATGATGGAGCCGAACCCGTCAAAATCATACGGAAGGATATAAAAGATATTCTGAAATCAGTCGCGTAAAAATAAGATTATGAAATATATTTAACTTTATTTAAATATAATTAAATTTAATAAACATTGACAACCTTAATCTATTTAATATAAGTTTGCCTTAGTTTATTCAAAAATAAATAAAGTAAAATAGATTTAATTAAATAAAAACAAATTTAATTAAATTTAAATAAATATAACAAAATAAAAACAAAAAGTGGCTGAGGACATCTACACCACTGAACAGGTTGCCAAAATCCTCCAGATTCACCCCTTAACCGTCCTGAACTATATTAAAAGCGGTAAGTTAAAAGCTGTTAAGCTTGGCAGGATCTACCGCATTCGGGAAAGCGCCCTCCAAAAATTCCTGGATCAGGAATCTGTCTAATCACCCCTTAGGTGAAAAACTAAAACAAAAAGACCCTTTAACCCCCGTATCAGCTGGTATGGGGGTTTTTAAATACCTATTTACAAGACGGGACAGGTTGATTTTTGCTTTTGCCCTGGACCTTAATGACGACACTCAGTTGTTCGCAGAATTTTTTGAGATTATCGGGTGATGTGTCGGTTTTATAAGCGCGTTCGATCTCTTTGTTGATTTTGAATAAGATGGCCTCAACGGATTTCAGGCTTTCTTCAGAAACATTGTTGAGCTGTAAGTTGTATTTCAGTTCATCTTCAGACTGGTCGATGACTAATTGTTTCATGTCTTCAGCCATCTCATAAGCTTCCACAATCGTGTCGATGTTCTCATCGTACCCCCATTTGTCCGCGATTTCCTTCCACGTTGAATCGCCGACCATTTTGCCGTAGGCTTCCACAAATTCCCACTCAGTCCGGACATCAGCGGCAAACCCTTCTAACCCCGGCCCTTTTAAAAGGCTGTGGGGGCTGCCGCCCTTTTCACCGCCAAGGGTGAGGGTGATCTGGTTGGCGGCAATCCATGCGTTGGCGCGGGCTTTGGCACGCTTTTTGGCCATTTCTAAAAGCGATCCCCAGTCTTTCAGGGTATCCCCTGCAAATGTCATGATCAGCTGATCAAAACTCAATTTTAAATCATGCCACGCCTCCACAAATTCACCATATGGGCATTCTGCATAGTAGTTGGGGAGGCCGCCCGGGAACAAAAGGCTGGTATTGCGGTAATCTCCTTTCAAGCCGGCAAAAGTGACTTTTACTTCCTGATTATCTTTTTTAATGGTCACTTCGCCTCCCTTTAGCCACCGTTCCAGTTTATTGTAATCGGCCCAGAGGATATCAGTATTGATGACATCCATCAGCAGGGTGGATTTAAGCAATTCATTCAGTACTTCTTCCTGTAAAGCCTGTAATTCCCAAATATCATCACGCAGACAGTTGGTAATGAATTCACCACTTTCCGGCCAGTAGTTGATGAGCAGGGCAAAGCCATCGGTAAACGCGTTCCCCAGTGAATTGAAAATTAATTCCTTTACCAAATTCATGTAAAGATAAAACATTCCCGGCAAACCGGAGGCTTGTCCTTGCGCTTTCAGTTCCTCACTTGCTTTGGTGGCCTTTTCAAGAGCGTTCAAAAAACTGCCTGCGCCATTTTGCCGCCGCGCCTCCTGCACATGCGACTTGACCATTGAAACCTCGCTGCTCAGCACGGGGGAAAAAATCGCGTTCGCGGCAGGGGCCTGCTGGAATAGCAGAATCGCGATAAGGATGATGCCGACGATTTTACGGGTTAAAATTCGCATTTTTCTTTAGTGGCAAATGTAGTGGCAAGGGAAAGACCGATATATTTATCCTGCAAGCGGCCAAAACTTTGGAGGATCTGGTTTAAAAGACCTGGGACATCATTATGGAACTGCTGGTCCACTTCCGCGTCGGTGACCATGCGATAGTTTTTCAGGCTCTGATCTAATTGTGATTGCGCTTTTATGTCGCGATTTATTTTTTCCTGCAAATAATCAACAGCTAATATGTCCATAATGGGGCTTGCGACTTTATCTTGTTCCTCGTTGGGGTCGAGCCGTTTCTGAGCATCCTGATAGTTTTTCTTAAAATACTCTTCCGCCAGTTCAAGAGGGCTTTTGTCTTTATATTTGGGGGGCGGCATACGGAGTTTGGATTTAACGGAGGTAACTAGGTCAAACGTAAAATTCGGACCCCAGCGATTGCTCATACCCCAGGCAGTCATGTTGTTTTCAAGCGGAGCGATATTATTCTCGAGTAATTTTTCCATCACGTCATTCATGGCCAGAATGTGACAATCCACACAACCCGCCTCCATAGGATAGGGTGATTCGGGACGTTGGTAGGTAAATACATCGATACAGATAACTGCTTCGATAGGTTCAACCGCTTCCGCCGGCAAGCCAAATACGTCCATCAGAAAAGCACGGAAATCATCCGGATCTGCACATAATTTGGTAGGAACGCATCGGGTTTTAACGTCACTGCCGATCGTGATGGAAAAGGCGGTTTCACCCTGCGCGCAAGCCGGCTTGTTGCTGGGCGGGAAGTTTTTCAGTACTCCGCCGACAAACGGACCTGGGTAATTGGGAGACTGCTCCACGCCGCGCGCCCGATCCACCACATGCTTGTCCACCGGCGTACTGCCTTCGGGACAGCTGATCGGCGGTTCGCCTCCGCCAGTTTCATCGCCCTCCCCCTCTCCTTCACCCTCCCCCCCTCCGCCGCCTCCACCCGCTTGGCTATCGGGCAATTGCCTGAAAGTGACGGCATCCGGGTCCTGGCAAGAGAGGCTGGTGCCGCTTTCTTTTAAACAGGCTTCGGAACAGCCATCGCCTGCCCGCGTATTGCCATCATCGCATTCTTCTTCCGGATCGATTCTTAAATTACCGCAATTCGCCGGCACATTGCCTGGTTCCGGCTCCCCTTCCGCCAGCGCGTCTTCTTCCTGCCCCTCCTCGCCAAACAGCTCTTCGTATTCTTCATCGGATATGCATTCATACTCATCAACCGGCTGCTCACCCTCCTCATCTTCCGCTCCTTCCTGATCGACATCTTCTTCTCCCTCCCCTTCTCCTTCCCCCTCACCGCCACCAACTCCTTCATCAATGCCACCACTTCCACCCCCTCCTCCGGTGTCGCCAAAACTGTACACATCATCCACCCACTGGGCCTTACTGCCGAACAGGATGAGTTCGATTAAATTCAAATCTACAATCAGGTCGAAGGGTGAATCTATAAGGTCGCCGTTCGCCCAGATCTCGTTGTTTTTGAATTGCTGTTTCAGGGATTCTTTGGACTGGTGGATGATTTTTTCGCGGTCATACGCTTTTTTCACGCGTTCATAAAGTTTGTTCTGCTGGCTGAAATTTTTGTTCTCAAAATACGCTTCACGGACAGTTGCAGGCAGTTTGCTGGTATCGATTTTGCCATAGACATCCGTTAAAAACTGTTCAATAGATGTCCGGAAAGTGCCGTAAAGGACAAACTCCAGCTGATCACGGTCCCAATTGGGGTCTTCGGGCTGGAATTGTTCGACCAGCACATCGATCACTTCATCCTCCACTTCTTCCGTAATGTTGCAGTAAGCGTTTTTGTAGATGTTATAACCGCCGATATAACCGGTTTGTGATAAGGGGCTGCAATAGTGAAACGTATTTTCCCGCTGGCATCGGAAATCCGGACTGTATAGAGTATTTTCGCAATCATACGTCTCATCATTCTGCGCGTAGGCCGGCATCCCGACCAGTAGGCCGGTTCCCATCAGTACAATCCCGATGATGAGAAATAATTTTTTCATAGCTTTCGTATGGTGGGCCGCATTGTGGGCAGGATAGTGGCTCGAATGGTGGTTGATATTTCCACAATTCGGCACAGCTCGGCCAACGATTCGAATCACGATTTGGGATTATTTATGCATACTGCAATCGATAATCACATTAGGGATAATCGTGACCACTTCCCGCAAATGCCCCATGATCTGGCGATAGGTTTCGAGGTTTTTAAGCATGCATTGGAAGTGGACGTGCATCACATAGGCCTGTCTCATCTGCTTCAGGGTCTGGAAGGCCGCGTCGAGCGCTACAATGCCATTCTGGATCTCATCTTCTACCAGCACTCTTAATTGCTGGATTCGCTGGAAAGCAAGATCGAAATCCCGCATAGTGGTGACATTGCTTTCAGAATTAGCAGATACCTGGATGACCAGTCGGTTTAAGTAGTCAGCGTAATCATGATAGGCCTTCAATAAGGGTTCGAGTAATGTTTCAGGGCTGGAGTTTTTCAGGACATCCACCAATTTCTTTTCCGACTGGCAGGCGGTTTCGGGCTGGAGAAGGGCTTTTGGGTCCTCCCCGAGAATATCAACCGTCGCTTCCTCAAAAACGCAATTCATGTACTCATGATACTGTGTGCGTACCCGTTCAAATTCAAGGCGGAACTGCAGATGAGTATTGGGATCCAGTTCAATGACCTTCGGATATGAAGGAAGCTGGCTTTTGCATTTTTTAAGCACAGCAGATTCAGGTTCTTCCGCCCGGACACTGTTCAGTGTAAAGGTGAGGAGAATCCCGATGATAAGAAATAATTTTTTCATAGATTTCGTATGGTGGGCCGGATAGTGGTTCGAATGGTGGTTGATATTTCCACAATTCGGTTCACAACTCGGCCAACGATTCGATCCACTATTCGGACTAATCGCACTTAGTTGCCAAACACGGCAACATGGCATCCAGGCGGAATAAATGCTGTTTTAAAAGTTCCATATGGTTTTCCATGGCCAGCATTTTTTCGAGGATGCTGGATAATTTGTTTTGTAAAGCGCGGTTCTTTTTCTCGCCATTGTTGACTTTAAGGGCCCGCTCCAAACCGATAAACGCTTTTGAATTTTCTTTAAATTTTTCAAGCTGGCTGGTGGTCAGACTGCCGGAATCTTCCAGTTCCGAAAAATCCATATTCACCAAACGGCGGCAGGATTCATAATTCTTATTAGCCAGTGGGAGTGTCCAGCCGCCGGAATCATAAGCGCTGCATTCTTCTAGATAATGGAGGTTGGTGCCTGGTATTTCTATATTTTCCGGTGCCACACAACCGGGGAGTTTGTCGATATGTTCGTTGGTTAACTTGAGTGGTTCTTTGGTTTCCTGATTGATCATATCGAATGGCTCTGCATTTCCGCTGAACAGGACGGTCTCACATAAATAATCCAGCCAGCAACGATACGTGCGCAAACTTTCAAACGCCTCATCCACGATCTCGCTGGTCGGTTTTTCCTGGTCCAGCATCGTATTCAGGTTCTCCTGCCAGCCGTTCCGCATCAGCGTCATCTCGTTGGCCACCACCTGTACGCAGGCGGAAGGATTTTCCTTAGCGCCCGGATTGGGATACGGCACATCGGCCGCGGACAAGGTCAGCCTATTCCACACCAGTAAGCTGATGAGAATAGCGGTAAGTCCGATGATGGGGATAAAGAGTTTTTTCATAGTTGGTTAATAAGTAATTTCTCCGCTCCGTTCATAAATCACTTCATGCGTGTCTACATCCGTGATGGCTGTCATAATGATATCACCATCCACCAGGTCGGCTTCGTAATCCAAAAAGTAACAGGCGGGGCCGCCATTTACGTACACGCCGGGTAGGTTTTCGGCGATTCGGTCGGAACTGTCAGCGGTCTCATCGTACACTTCCGGACAGCCGTCTAAATCATTAATGCCATCGATGTCCTCTGGGATCTCAGGGCATTGGTCGACGGGATAGCAGAGGTCGCCCACGCCGTCCCCGTCCGCATCGGCCTGTGGCGCATTGCCGACAAAAATACAGTTATCATCGCTTTCTGCGGCTTTATCAGGATCGACCAGGCCGTTGTCATCGAACACGCAGATGACGTTTTTAACCCCATCATTATCCAGATCGTCATCGCACGCGTCGATGATACCATCACCATCCGTATCGTTCTGGTTGGGGTTATCCAGGCACGGACAGATTTCTTCGGGCGGGATGTAGCCCGGATCGGAGGGGTCATTGGGGTCGGTCCCCATACGGAATTCATCCAGGTTACTAAAGCCATCCTCATCATTGTCCAGTGGCGCGTCGCCCGCAAATAACGGATCGAGGTTGTTTTCCATTTCCCACCAATCCGGCATGCCGTCTTCATCAGTATCGACCAGTTTACAATCCTGGATATCCAGGACGCCGCTTGCCATAAACGCGAATTCCCCGCGAGTGATCTCTTCCTCGGGGAACACAAATCCAAGCTGGTTCTGGATGAGGCCGATTTCGACCGCGGTATACACGTAGTCTTTGTACCACGCGTAATCCGGCACATCGATAAACGCTTCATCAGGCGCTTCCTGTATTTCGATACCCGACTGGCGGAGCAGGATGGCGGCGGCCTCCGCCCGGCTGATGTTCTGGCCGGGACGGAAGAAACCGTCCCCGTAACCCGTAACCATTTCGAGGTCTTTGGCAATGGCGATACAGTAGAAATACCACGCCGGCAAACTGACATCTGGGAAAGGATGGGTGCCTGTGTATTTTTCTTTCACGGGATCGGACGGGCGGGAACAGTCGAAACAATTCGTGGCGCCCAGCGCGATCTTCACAAATTCCGCGCGGCTAAGCTTCGCGTCCGGCTGGAAGGTACCGTCTCCGTACCCGCTGACGATCCTGCGCTCATACAATTCAAGGATCTGCTGGTAGAACGGATGGGACGCGTCGAGATCGGGGAACGGTGATTCAGAAGCGGGAGCTGACGCCTGGGCGATGAGCGACGCGAATAGTGGTTTAATGGCTTCTTTGAGGTAACCGATGGTGGTCTTGATCTCATTCCACAATTCATCCGTCCGGATTTCAAGGTTGTTGAAATTCGCGCGGATAAAGACATCAAACACCGGTTCTCCCGTTGATTCGTCAAAGATCTCAAAGATCACCCGCTCAAACAGAATGCCTTCATTCTTCAGGCGGAAGCCGTATCCCGTCTGCATCATGCGCACTGCGCCGTCGCTGTTTAAAAGCGCGATATTAAGCTGGGTCGCGTCATCAAAAATAGCGGCGCCGCCCGGGTAGCTTTCCGCGTATCCCGGCATGTTGCGGGCAATGATGGTGTCATTCAAATTGCGGTCACCGATTGTGACGCCGATTTCTTCCACATTTTCCTGATCGAGCGGTTCGTCGAGAATCAGTATGTCGTTATTGACGTCTGAAATGTAATAGACGTTAAAGATAACGGTATCAAAACCTTTTTTCAGCACCACGATCCGTGTGGGCAGTTCGCGCGAGGCCGGAATCGCCTGCAGTTCGTAATCCGGATCCAGAATTTCAACCTGACCCGTTTCCAGATGCACGCGCGCCACTTCCCGGCCGCCCTCATCCCGCACAATAACGGGGGCGGGGGCCCGGCTGAACCCGCTGACCACATAATCCCCGGCTTCACTGATAGTGTAGTAATTGTTTTCCCAACCGAACTGGTCGCTGAGCGGCGGAACCGTTTCTTCGCCGGCTATTTTTTTCAGGAACCCTAAATTCTTCCACGTGCCCCATCGCTTGCGGAAAATACTGAACGGGATTTCAGATACATCATCCCCTTCCTGTTTCGGAGTTAAGGTGCCCTGGACAATGCCATCTGTGGCCAGCGGTTCCTGTTCCAGGCTGATTTTCGGCACGTAAATTTCGACAGCGAACTGCTTTTCGTAACGGTCAAAACTCTCATCCTGTAAATCCTTGCTGGCGATGAGAGTAACGGTGAATTCCTTGGGCGCTTTCTGGGGCGGAATCGTCATTTCCGGTCCGACCTGTTCCGGCAGGCCGTCTTGATTAAAATCCCAGTAGTATTGATAAGCGCCTGACAGGTCCATAAAGAGGTCGGTGGCGTTGACCACACCTTTTTTGTAAACCGGGAAGAGAAATTTTTGGCTGAACCGGATGTCTACCGGCGGTGACGCGGGTACGTAAACCTGAGGCGACAGGAGCTCACTGTGATTGTAATTGGCGGTACGGCCAAAGGTGTCGAACCACGTCATTTTGATGTGGTAAAAACCGTTATCCATATTCATCCTAAAGCTGGGGCCTGTGTATTGATCAAAGTAAACCGCACGATTGGGCTTTAAGGTAATCGCCACATTCTTGATGGTGTTGAAAACGACCATGTCTCCACCGGTAACAATATTGCGAGCCTGAATGCCAAAACGCTCACGGACTTCTTCCGGATCGTCCAGCGACGTAGCCAGTGTGCCGTACTGGAGCTGTTGGCCGCCGACGGTCACCTGGGGCAGTAAGCCGTCTTCGGTAGGTGGCAAAAGGACGATGGTGACATCGGCAAGCCCGTTCTGCTGTTTATCGGCGTCGTATCCTAGAATGGAGCGTTCTAATTCGATGCCGTAACCGTACACATCGGGGTGCGTGCTTTCCAGCCACTCAAAGCTGGCCGCGCTGTTTTCGGTAAGCGTAATAGACATCATGTTGGCGGCTTCTTTGGGCGGCATGACCGTATCGCCAAAAGAGATGAAGTGATCAAGGTCGAACGGATCTTCAGGAACACCTGGGGCGATATTTTCAGTAATATTCAATGGCACTTCCAAGTCGCGCTTAAGATAAAGATTCGGCCCGTCGCTGTACACTACGTGAGAATGGCCCTCGATACCTGAATGCACAAAGGCGATTTTGGAGGTGTTCGGATTGTCGAAATACGGAATAAACTGGACCGGCATGCCGGTAACCGGGTCAACCAGACAGGTGCCGCTGCATAATCCGGATGAGCCGTCATCGGGCCCCGCGGTGGGCAGTGCAGGCGGTACAGGTGTGTCAGGAGCCGGACTTTCGGCCGTTGGGGCCGCGCTGGAGAAAGCAGGTTTAGCGGCCGGCTCAGCCAATTCCGCAATCTCAAAAACCGGTGGCTGAGTAGCCTGAGCTTGGAGGTAAGCGAACATGTCGTTGGAACGTTCCATTTCCGCCACTTCGCGGTCCATCTGGTCTCCATAAGCAAGCAGATCATGACGGATGGTTTTGATCTTGGCGATGGCGGGTGGCTGGAGTGGCAAGGTGTAATCGGGTACGCCAAGCGCCTCTTTTACCACTTTATAATCCACATCAGTTTCATTGATGGCGTTGATGATGTCGGTTAACTGAGTGAATTGGCTGGCTAATAGTTTTTGGAGGTTTCCGGGCACCTGAGGCACAGCGGTCAGGTCATCATATCCCTCTTCAACACTTTCCATGCCTTCATTCAGGCTCTCTAAAAATTCCATCACCCAATCGGGCATATCGACGCCGAAAATTTCTTCCAATGCGTCCTGCAGTTTCTCAATCTGATCCTGCGTCCACAAGACGCCTTTCGCGATGACCTTTCCGATTTCTTTGCCGGCTGTATTCAGCGCGTCCTGTATTTCATTGCTAATGTCGATATCATAATAATCCAATGTTTTCATTAACTGCTGAATACCCTCAAAAGGATCAAAGTGGAACGTTAAGAACGCTTCGTGCAGATCGTCAGCCCACTCTTTGCCCGCTTCTTCCATGGCTTTGTTGACCTTGTCCATGGTGTTGACCCACGCCTGGTTCACCCCATCCATCCCTTCCTGCATGCCGCTTTCCAGCGAGTCGGAATATGCCTGCATGCGGTCTTCGATATTGCGGTATTTTTGGTCGATGGCTTCGAATTCCCTTTCCAGATTTTCATACACGACGCGGTTCACATGGTCTTCGTACCAATCTTCCAGTTTTTGAGGATCGACGTATTCTTCGAATAACTGCGTGCCTTCATTGATCTCGTCAGCCATTTTCTGAAGTTTTTCAGATATTTTTTTATCGATGTATCCCGCCCAGTCAGTCGCCATATTATTCCACACGTCCGCACCTTCCTGAAGTTTCTCCAACGCGGTCTTCAGGCGGATGCCCAGATAAATGGTGGTTTCGATACGGAGTTCATTGAAGCCAAGATCAATAGGTGCGATGTCACCGAATTTCGGCTTGAGGAAATCCAGCGGGATCATGTAGCTGGGCCGATTGGTGAGCAAAACTATATCGTCGGCCATGTAAGCTTCCGGAATCGGTGAGAAAGATTTTTTGATCAGACACCAGATATCGAGGATTTTTTCGACCAGCGGAATGATGAATTTAAAATCTTTGCCGATATTCGGGAGTTTGGGCGGAGGAGGAAGCGTCGGCAGATCAAGTGTGGGGATAGCAGGAAGCGGGGGGAGCTCCGGCAGTTCCGGCAGACCTGGCAGTATGGGCAGGGGCGGCAACTGAGTGAGCAGGCTTAAATCCGTCGGAAGATCCGGGAAGGGGATCCTGGGGATTTCGGGCAAGGTGATCGGTTCCAGGACAAAGTGGATCATGGGCATCTCGATATCGATACTTCCTTTAAGATCAGAGAAGTCGATGACCAGATCCGGCCACTTAGGGAATTTGATAATGGGGATATCGGGCAGGATGAGGCCAAGCAATGTGAAATAGCCGAAATTCCCGAACCGTTCATTGGTGCAGATGTCACAACTATCTTCAAAATTTGTGAACACGTCGATGAGTTTTTCGATCTGGTCAATGATCTCCAGGATGGTGTAATAAAGCTCAGCGTAACCAATGACCTGCTGCTGGATGGTCGCCAGCCAGCCGCCCAGCATCTCGCTGTAGGCATCCAGATAACAGGCGATCTGGCGAAGGTAATCGGCGAGTTCTTTTTTGAGTAAAATGAAATCCCGCGGGAAGCGCAAGTAAGACTGCACCACTTCGATGTTCTGGGAAATGCTGTTGATGAACGCATCGAGATCGACGATGAATATTTCTAAAATCTTTCTCCCCACACACGTGTCTTCGTCGTCAGGACACTGGAATTTTTCCAGCTGGTCTTTCCATTTGTTCAGCTGTCTTTCATAATAATTCTTCACTTGCTCCAGATCCCGGACGAAATCCTGGATCTGTGCGAAGGACAGCCATGGGATTTTGAAGTCGATGTTGTGCTGGCTGATATCCACAAACGGAATCGCATTGGCGATCTGGAGAACCTGTTCAAACGGACTAGTACTGGTGTTCCGCAATTCCCGTTCGAGCGCTTCATAATTCGCCAAAAAGCCTCCTTCCGGGACTGGTTTCTGTTCATCAACATTTTTTTTGTCTAAATTATTTCCAAATGCCTCGACCAGCTTATTGAATTCATCCCAGTCGCTGCCGAACAAAGCACCGATATCCGGCAAAATGACGCGGATGGTTGGCATGGTGAGCAATTTATTGAGGATTTCGAGCGTCTGGCGGTCGACCCAACTGGCAATGGCGCCGCCAATGGAATCGAAACTGCCGACGTGGATGTTTGAGAAACCTTTGGCAGGCGGTTCGAATTTCATCTGGTCGCCTAAGTTGATAGCGAGGCTGATCTCAAGCCCGCCGGCGCCCTGATCCTGGGCAGATTGGATTTCTGCGGGGAGGCCAGCGCTGTTGACTGCGGACATTCCGGAATTGATATCGCTGACCATGTTGTTCATCAGCGCCACGAGTTTTTCCATCAGCTTGGCAATCAGTTTGCAGGGCGGCGCCTCGCTCATAGGGAGCGCGAAGGTCATGCAGTTGCCGATGGGCGGGGGATAAGGGATCGGGATGAGGGGTGGGGGGACTGTGGAATCTCCCATATAATTCAGCCAGCAAAGTGACAGACCGATGCCGCCCGTGAGCGTTGGCACCATGTAAAAACGGATCATGGAATTATACGTACCTGGAATGCTGGTGGCCCCTAGTGCCGTGGGCGCCAGCGCGAAGAAAGACGGAAAAGGGATCGGGCCGACCGGAGTGGGAAGTGTGGCTGGGAAAGAAATGAGCGGCATGGCCATGGGAATGGACTGGGGCGCCAGGAAAGCCATGTTAAACGGCATGGGGAAACACCCACCGCCCATGCAGGATAAATTAGCAATGGAACTCATTAAGTCGTCGAGCGCGCTGCCCGCGCAGGCGGTCGGATCGGCGGCGCATTCTTCCGGTGTCAGCACATCATCACCTGTCAGGTTTTTACCCGGATCATTCAGCGCATTGCTGATGGTATCCATCCCGCAGGCCGCCATAATGCCATCCATAAAGTTGTCGGGCGGCGGATTGTCTTCGTCGAACGTCATGTTCTGGAGCCCGTTTAACGCCGCCATACAGTCTTCATGGTCGCCCAGGGCATCAGCCAGCGCCTCATCAATGTCCGCCGGTTCCGTAGCGGCGAGACGATAAGCGCGGGGCGCAACGGAGTAGTGGGCCGCCAGCTGGCCGGAAGTGTTGTAGGTAGGGGAAACAAAGAGGTCGGTGTATGGGTCAATGGGCGCCCGGAACGAAACTGAATTGCCCGCCTGGTCCCGCCCGATAAGTGTCGTGGGGGCACTGATCCGCTCGAGCGTGACACTGGGTTTCGGGGTGTGTTTTACACTTGCCTCGTAAGTAATTCGTATCGGTTGGTTGGCTTTTAGGTCAAGCTGGCTGACAAACAAGTAAATGCCCTTCAGGTCATCTTTAAACCGTTCACAGCCAACCCCTTCGCACTTCACACTCTTTTCATCCGCTATCAGTGCGTCGGGAACCGTGTCGGCCAGCACAAAATTATTGATGTTCTTGCTGGCCTGCAGTATAAGCGTATACAAGAGCGGTTCGCCCAAATCGAGTGTTTTGTCGGTAGGCCGGTCACGGTTGACCACGGTTTTTTCAACCGCAAAATACAGGCCATTATGGAACGCGGAGTTATTGACCTCAAAATCTCCTATCGGTGCAAAATAGACTTCACTTTCATCCCCTTCTTTCCATGGCAGTTTATTGATGTCTGCAGGCTGTCCGTTTTCTTGCGCCGTTTCGGTTTCCTGGCGCAAATCGGCAATATGGGCCTGGATTTCTTCATCACTCAAATCACCGGACGTGTCACGGTCCGCGAATTCCCCCAGGAATTCCGTGGAAGGCGTTTCAGGAATCGTAACGACCGGCAAACCATACGGACCTTCTTTTTCCGGTTCGGGTTCAGGGGGCGGGGGCGGAGGGGTGATGGTGCCATCGGGCTGAGGCATGCCCGGAAAACGGATCTGGAGATCGCCTTTTAAATTCTGCCCCAGCTGCAGACTGAAGCCGTAATTGCCGATAAACACACCGTTTTCCGGAATCTGGTCTTCGGCTGGAATAGGCAACGTGGCGCCACGACGGAGCAACTCTGAGCTTTGGTTGTAAAAAATACGGATATCCCCACGACTGTCGACCGTGACCAAATCGGGGTAACCATCTGCGTCCATGTCCTCTTTTAAAATCTGATACAGTTTTTTGCCGACTTTTATTTTTATATCACTGCGGGTGATGGTTTCCTGATCGTTGTGGAGGATGGCGAGACGGCCTTCATCGGTCGCGACCAGCAGATCATCGTACCCATCGTTTTTGAAATCAAACGGGATGATGCTCAAAGCGCCATCGCCCATAAATGCGATATTCCCGCGATCCTGGATGAGGGGGTCAGTGGGGCCCTGCTCAAACAGGCGGATACGCCCGTCTTTCATCACCGCGGCCACGTCTTCCATACCATCGTTATTGAAATCAAAATTGGTGAGCGCCGCCACATCCGCCCCTTCCTGATCCTGGTAGATCTGACGGCCGATGGTGTTGTCGTAATTCAGATTGGAGGAAATGGGATTATTGAGCTGGATGGTCGGGTCACCCAGCAGAACGGCATTAGGCGGCAGATTGAGCATCACGGCCTCGCCCGCCGGACTGCCGCCGGCAAAACGGAGGATGTATTTGTTATCACCCTCAAAACCGAAATTTTCACCGGGCATCGCTTCTTCGTCTTTTCCTTCCGGCGGGATGAATAGCATGAGGCCGGCTGCGTCTTTGGTACTTTCCCCCGCATACTGTTTCACAGCCTGTAATTCAGGATGGATTTCAACAGTGTCAGGGGCGATGGTGCGCGGTGTGAAAAGAAGCCGCAAACGGCCGACCTCGCCTATTGGACCCGTCAGAACTAATTCCATCCAGTCCTCATCCGGCTCAGTTTCGTATGTCAGCCGATAGTCAAAATTCTGGAATTCCAGATAATTCTTCCGCAGGGCCAAAACCAGGTTCCCATCCGGATCAGTCAGATAAATTGTATTTTTCGTGGGGTCGATGGCGTAATTCGGATTCGTGAGTTCAAAGTACATCGTGCCGGCTTCAGGCGTTTCATCTTCCCATACGGCCACTTTCCCGAAATCGAGGGGGATGAGGGTCGCCGCCAGCGTGCGCAGATTTTTTTGGTCAAGGATCTGAACAGCGAGTTCATTCCCCAGCGCGTCGACCGTGACGGTGTGGCGCGGGCGGAAGGTCTCGATGTAATAATTCGGGTGGATGATGACTTCCGGTTCCACAGGCGCATCGGACATGAAGGCGAAAACGGCTTCTGTTTTCCCGTTAAACAAGTGAGCGCCGGCAAAATAATTATCTTCCAGAAAGTTTCCGGCCGGGAAACCTACCAGTGACGCGAACAGGTTTTGTGGATAAGTCCTGGCCCATTCCTCACTGGTGACCTTGGCGGTGATAGATAATTCCGCGGTGCCCGGGACCAGCGCTTCGTGCGAGGCGATGAGGTTAAGCGGAGCAGTTTCGGTGCCGACGTTGACGGTGATTATGCCTTTGCCATTCGTGATGACCGCCACGTTCGATGTGACTTCTCCATACTTTTGAGTGGCTTTTGTGACTTTGATCTGGACCGGCTCATTGAAAATAGGAGTGGTATTTCCGAAAACGTCTGTGACACGGACCGGAAGGTTTATTTTTTCGCCAATCGGCAGGTCTTTGGGGGCGTCGATGAATATCCGCGCGGGCTGGCCGGGTGGTTGACTGATGTGCAGAAGTTCGCTCTGGTACACCGGATGCTGGGCTTTCAGATCTAATTCCAGGCTTGTGGGGTTCGGGTAAAAAGTAGTTTCACCATGCCCGTTTTCTATCTGCACCAAACCACCCCGTTCAAAAAGACCGTCGCTGGGTTTCACGGTACGGACCCGGAGTTTGGTGTTGATATTGTCGATCGGATTGCCGTCGGGGTCAGTCAGCGTTACGGTGATCTTGTAAGTCGGACGAATGTCGGTCTGCCGCACCGCGCTCAGGTGGATCTGGATGGATTCCAGCACGCGGATAGAAACCGGAGGGGCGCTTAAACTGCCCAACCGGACGTTGAGCTGTGTGAAACCAGGCGTATCCTCAGCGACCAGATTCACTTTACCGAAACCAGTAAACACCTCCAGCTCATCCTGATCAAAATGGCCGATCGATTCATTCGCCAGACTGAAGGTAAGGGGGTCTTCCAGGTAGCCGACGATGGCTTCCTCCTCGCTGTTCAGTACGCGGGCTTTGATGGGCGCGCTTTCCCCGCGGACCAGCGTGCCGCGTTCGACAATGACATCGAGTTTAGCGGGTGCGCTATTCGGGTCTTCCACCGCTTTGCTGGTATCTTCGAGAATAGTTTCTTCTCCCGGCTCCGGCAAGTCGCCTCCTCCGCAGGAATTATCGAGGCTCAGGAGTTCGCCTAACTTACTGATCTCTTCTTCGATCCAGCAATACACTGCGTCAAACCATTCCCAGATTTCCACTCCGCTCGCCGGGCCGCAGGAATACACCGCGCCGTTATCCAGACCGCTTTCGCCTTCACCCCCTTCCTCGTCGCCACCACCCTCCGCGTCTTCAATGGCCTGTTTGGCTTCTTCCAGTTCCGCATCATACAGTTCCGCGTCGGTCAGACGGGAAGCGTTGATGGCAAACCGGAAACTCTGTGTGTCGCCTTCAGCCTGCAGATGAAGGACTTCATAACCGCCATCCGGCTTAGCGGCCGGCGCCGGGGCGTTTGGGTTGGGAACAGGTAAGAAACTGTCGCGGTCTACATACTTTTCAAAAATCAGCTGATGCTTCTGGTCAATACCCATCTTACGCCACAAAATCGGTTCCGTGAGGTTGGGATTCTCATTGAAAAACTGAAGAATAAGGTTGGCGTCGTAACCGAGCAGGCTATTGAGTTCCGCGTCTTTCTCCCGAATCATCTGGAGCAAATTTTTAGCGACATCATTAGCATTGTTGCCAGGGAGGCGGAATAAATTCGGATACTCAAACAACCGTTGCTGGCCTCCGCGATAAAATTCTGCGAAACGAATGCCATCCGCCGGCGTGTTCGGGGTCATAAATTTTTTGACACTCTTCAGGGTCTGTGTGGTGGGCTCGGTATGACGGATAAGACTGTATTTATTGGCAGTCATGGCTGTGATTTCAAATTTGACGTAGCTGTTATTGCCGTCAAAAAACGGGCGCATGGCCGTATTTCCGCCAGCCAGCATTGCGCGGGCCACCAGCTGCAGGCGGCGATGGGGAGAAAGGAAATCGATGAGATAAGAAGGATCGTATAGTGCTTCTTCGGGCATGGGGTCGATGATCTCGCCCGCGTCCACCATAGACTGGTAAACTTTATTGACAGCAATGCGCAAGGTGGTCTCACGGTCGTCGGTAACATTCTGGTCGTCGTACCACTCATCCAAGTCATCATCGTTAGGGCGCGGCAGAGGGAGAAAGCTCATATTTTCCACTGAACAGCGCCAGGGGATTTCCCCCATCAGCTCATCGGGCTCAGGGTCAGCCGGCATGTAAAACGTAAGTTTTTTTTCTTTGGCACCTGCTAAATCCAGAATCGACCAATACGCTTCATCTGGTTTGCAGAAGCGCGGCCCCCGCTGCATACGGTCGCCATTGGCCTCCACATCGAGCTCATACAGATTATTGGCCACACAGCCGCCGTAATTGATGTATTCCTCCATTTCCTCCAGAGGCGGGGGGCTGTGGTCATCCGGATCGGGGATGAGGGCGGAATCCGGATTATACAGATGATTGGCTTCCACCAGGACGGAATTATTTTTGGTGAGCGGAACGCCTGCCGGTGTTTCCTGGCCGCGCAGCAGACCGCATTGTTCCGCAGAGGCTATGGTGCTGACCATCTGCCCCCCGGTAAACGCGGTGAAATCGAATGTTTCTATTTCGTCGATCACATGACAGGCTTCAGTTTCGCATTCGGTTGTTTTGATCTCGATCCCGGTGATGACCGGCACCAGTTCCTGCACCCCCCGGATTGCCGCGTTGATGCGGTTTTCCAGTTCGATGTTCTTGCCCAGCAGGGTATTCTGCATATAAGAATCGCGGAGCGTGATCAGGGAAGCGAAGCTATCATATTCCTGTTCGCTCCATCGGCCGGTGCGGGCGATGATGGGATTGAGCCGCCCGATATAACTTTTGAGCGCCTGTACAAAATTCGGCGTGGGGTTCGCCATGTTTTCCTGATTCGTGAATTTTTTGATGATCTCAGCTGTTGTAAAATCGCTCATACTGCTGATGGCAATATCATCGATGAGCGGTGTGCGTTCTTCGGGGGCTTTGTCCGGTTCCATTTCCGCGGCCACCTCCTGTACCATTTCGCGGAGCAGATGACGGTTAGAACGGCCGAAGGCGATTTCTTCGGCATAGCGGACACTGCGTTTGTAGTTGTTGTAATCAAACGTGTTTAGTTTTTCGTCGATAGCCGGGAAATTGTAATACAGCAATCGCTGATTGAAATCGCTATACCCATCCTTCCCTTTGGAATACTGGTTATTTTTGTAAAAATAATCCGCCAATTGCTGACGGCCTTCGGCCTCGTTTTTTGACGGCGGGACGATGACCCCGTGCCAGATCTCCGGTGTGGGGTTTAAAGCGGCGTCATTGTACTCGAAACGATCGGTATTGTGGTTATAGATATAACGCTTGCGGTAAAAATCCGTATACGGATAAAGGCTGGGGGCCGTGTCCCCTTCCGCTTCATACACCACGGGAATGGGGACGTCGCCCACCAGCACCACGCCGACCAACTGGTTATCATCTTCGTGTTTAAAGTCGTCGTTCAAAGGATTTGTATCTAGCAAGTCGTTATCCGCCCCTTCGTAATACAATTTTTCCAGCACAGTGGCGATTTTGTAGGTGGATTCGTTTGAATCGACACCGATGACGATTGCGCGGGTGTGCGGCAGGCGGTTTTGGATGTTTCGGGCATAGGTGAAAATATGCTTTTCGAGTGTCGTCTCTTCTAACACCTCCCCCTCCTCATCTTCCGTTACATACGATTTTTTGTCTTCCAGCAATTGATTGTCCGCCAAAATCGCCACAATCCCCAGCTCCGCTTTAGGGAGCTGCGGATTCAGCAGGCGCGTGAGCGCGCCACCGGTTTGGGCATGGGCTTCGGGGATTTTAAAAACAGAGATATCCAAACTTCCCAGCTGATTTCCCAGCATAATGGCGACCAATAAACCGGCGATGAAGCGTTTGGTTTTTGTTATTTTTATCTGTTTTTAGAGTATAATTTGGGCATATTACACCATTTTTTAGTTTACCAAAATTTCCTCTCCCCACCAAAGAGAAAGGAGTGATTTTGTAATAAATCAAATAGGTAATATATATAAAATATTGCCTAGTTATAGAGGCGGCTTTTTATATCAGCGGCGAACCCGTCATCTCCTCCGGCGGTTCAATATTGAGAAGTTTGAGGATGGTGGGAGCCACATCGGCCAGGCCGCCGTTTTTGACGATTTTGATCTTCTTCTCCGGATCGGCTGCCAAAAAGATGACAGGGTTCATGGAATGGGCCGGTTTTTCAGAGCCATCGGCATAGGTCATGTCATCACAATTCCCGTGGTCCGCCGTGAGCAATAATGTGTAGCGGGACTGCATGGCCTGATCGTAGATTTTAGCTATGCATTCATCCAGTGTTTCGACAGCTTTTATGGCGGCCTCCAGACTCCCGGAATGACCTACCAGATCACCGTTTGCGAAATTAACAATAATGACCTGGTGTTCGGAATCCCGGAGGGCTGAAAGTACTTTTTCGGTGATCTCATGAGCGGACATTTCCGGTTTTTCCGCGTAACTGGGTACTTTAGGCGAAGGGACAAGAATACGGTCTTCCAGAGGAAAATGGTTTTCAATTTGGGAATTGAAGAAAAATGTGACATGCGCGTATTTCTCGGTTTCTGCGATACGGAGCTGGCGGATGGCATTTTTAGAAAGCCATTCAGCGAGGTTATTTTTTACCGTCGGGACCGCAAAAGCCACTGGGGCGATTTCGGAATAAGGCCCCATGCATACAAAATGCACGTCTCCGATGGCCGTTTCGAATTCTTTAAAATCCGGATCTGTGAAGGCAGCCGTAAGCTGTCTGGTGCGGTCGGTACGGTAGTTGAAAAAAATGACCGTGTCACCAGTTTCCACCAGTCCGTTTTTATCAAGAAGGATAGGCGGGAGATAATAATCCGTCAGCCTAAGGTCTTCTTTGTAGCAGGTGTCGATAGCAGTTTCCCAATCATCAAAAACCGCACCCTTCCCCTGGGTCATCAAACGATACCCCTCCGCGGTACGGTTCCAGTTTTTATCGCGGTCCATGGAGTAATACCGGCCGATAATGGTGGCGATTTTTCCTACCCCCAGCTCATCGATTTTCGCCTGAAGTTTGCCAAGGAATTCTTTAATGCTCCGCTCTTCAACATCCCGCCCGTCGCCAATGCAGTGAATATAAACGTCTTCCAGTTCTTCTTTCTTCGCCCATTTCAAAAGCGCGAACAGATGGTCGATGTGGGAATGGACACCCTCATCGGAGATCATGCCAAGCAGATGGAGTTTCTGGCCGCTTTTTTTTGCGGTATGGAACCCGTCTGACAAAGCGGGGTTTTTGAAAAAAGACTTATCCTCGATTGCCCGGTTAATGGCGAGCAGAAACTGAGGCACGACCCGGCCGGCCCCCATTGTGAAATGACCGACTTCGGATCCGCCCATGGAACCCCCGACAAGCCCAACGGCTTCGCCGGTACACTGGAGTAAGCCAAAAGGATATTGGCTGCGGAGCTTATCGATGGCGGGAGTTTTGGCTAATTTGACGGCGTTTCCCGGCCCCTTCGGACCTTCTCCGAAACCATCAAAAATTACCAAAAGTACTTTTTTATCCATCAGGCAGACGATTAATTCTGTTACCACTATATCAATGACCAATGACCCATGTCCAATTGCCAATAAATCGGAAATCTTAACAATTGTTTGCCCAATTAATAAAAAGGTGCTAAGATATAAAAATCCTCCCCTATAATATTTTGCCCGCTTTTTATGACCAAAAAGGCGACCATCGACGGGCTGATCAAAAAGGCAAGATCCTATTTGCCTAAATTAGATGAAGCGCGCGTCAGGAAAGCCTATGAAATAGCGGCCGAAGCCCACAAAGACCAAAAGCGTTTTTCCGGCGAACCTTATATCCAGCATCCGCTTGAAGTGGTGAATATTCTGCTTTCGATGCATCCGGATGAAGACTCTATTGTGGCTGGTCTATTGCATGATGTTTTGGAGGATACTGATATAGATATTGAAGACCTGAAAAAAGAATTCGGTGAAAGCGTGGTGCCTTTACTGAAAGGGCTAGAAAAACTGCGCAAAATTTATTATCGGGGCCGTGAACGCCAGATTGAAAACCTGCGCAAGATGTTTCTGGCCATGGCCAAAGATATCCGCGTGATCCTCATTAAGCTGGCAGACCGACTGCATAACATGCGGACACTGGAATATCTGGACAAAGAAGAAAAACAGCAGCGGATTGCCGAAGAAACACTGACTATCTATTCCCCTATTGCCTCCCGCCTGGGTATTTACCGGATTAAAAATGAACTCGATACACTGGCTTTTAAATATCTGTATCCAAAAGATTATGAACAGATCCAGCAGGAACTGGATAAGCTCACCGGCCTTCAGAGCAACATCATCAAGAACAGTAAATCGGTGCTCTCCAGGGCATTGAAAGAAGTGAACTTAGAGGTCGAGATGGAGGGGCGGATCAAAAATCCCTATAGCATCTATAAAAAATTAAAGAAAAAGGGTAAGAACTACGTGGCGGAACTGTATGATATCTTCGCCCTGCGCATCATTGTAGAAACGGAAGCCCAATGTTACCAGACGCTGGGGGTCATCCATAAACACTGGACTCCTCTTTCCAGGCGTTTCAAGGATTATATTGCAGTGCCGAAAGCCAATGGGTATCAAAGCCTGCACACCACACTGATCGGGCTGTGTCCCAAGCTCCATAACCAGCCGCTGGAAGTCCAGATCCGCACCCATGAAATGAACCGCGTGGCTAAATACGGTATTGCGGCGCACTGGAATTATAAGGATGAGGGCTCAGGCAAGATCAATGAGCAAAAGCTGAACTGGGTGCAAAGTCTGGTAGACCTTCATGAAAATTTAAAAAGCAATTCCGAGTTTATTGAGACGCTGAGCGTTGACATTTTCCATGACCGCATTTTCGTGCTCACACCGAAAGGAGATGTTCTGGATCTGCCTTATGACGCCACGCCGGTCGATTTCGCGTACGGGGTCCATAGCGGTATCGGCCATTCCTGCAAAGGGGCGAAGGTCAACGGGCACATCGTACCGCTGGATTACAAGCTGAAAAACGGCCAGGTGGTTGAGATCATTACCGGGAATGTGGAACAGCCCAACCGTTACTGGCTCTCGTTTGTGGTCACTTCCCAGGCGAAATCCAAAATCAAACAATGGTTCAATACGCAGGATCGTGAGAAGATCCTGCGGATGGGAAAGGAAATGGTCAACAAAAAACTTAAACAGTTCAATAAGCCCGCCCTGGATTCAAACTTAAGTTTTTTTAAGAATTATGAAGGAGGGCGCCTGTCGGTGCGCGAACGGGAAAATATTATTGAACGTGTGGGGAATGGCTCCTTAAATGCTTTGGATGTGATTAAAAAAGTCCTTCCTTTGGACCAGGTAATGAAACGGACTACTGAGAAAGAATTGGCGCATGAGGTGCTTTCGGAAAGCATCAGTTTCGAAGAAAGGCCTGAAGTGCTCATCACGGGCGAAAGGGGCCACAAAACCCAAATGGCCTCTTGCTGCACCCCGAAGCCAGAAGATGCGATTGTGGGGTATATCACGCGCGGGCGCGGGGTAACGATCCATAAGCAGAACTGCAAAGTCCTGCGCGGGCTTGAGCCTGACCGTTTCATCAAAACGTCCTGGAGTACCCAAAAAATGCCGGAATACACGGTAAAATTACGCTTGAACCGCCGTTCACGCATCGGATTGCTCCGGGACGTGGCTGATGTTTTTGCGCGCAATGGATTGCCGATTCTGGACATTCACAACATACGCGAAGAAGGCACGGATATGGGCCATATGATCATTGAAGCCAGCCTGGATAGCCTGGAAACCCTGAACAAGATCATCCATCAGCTGGAGGAACTGGAAGGGATTTTCTCGGTAAAGGAAATAGATTAAGTTCCGAAAACCTTTAAAAAAGGTTTATTCTGCGCTTTGCTTGAAGAAGGGCGGTCTTTCTAAAATAGCGGTCCTCGCTCATCACTGGCTCGCCTGGCTTCGCAAGCTCTTCACTCGCTTTGAAATTGATTGATTACAGTAACAAAAGCCAACGCTGCAGTGGCCAGTTCTGGTCTCTGGTTACTGGTCACTATCGGCTATTTGGATAACATATCTATTAGTTTATCGGCAGCCATGTTGTGACGGATGTTCCGGCGGGCGTTGTCATCTTTTTCAAAATGATCGCGGGCCATTTTTTGCTGTTCCTCTGGATACTGGCTGATGATTTCCTGAATTTTTTTATCCACTTCCTGTTCTTCGACCTTTAAATCAGCGTCTTTGATGATGTGCTGTATCCCCAGGCGGGCCAACACTCTTTCTTCAGCACCTTTGCGATGGTCTTTTTTAAAATCGTCTTCGGTTTTTTTGATGTGGCCCAAATACTGTTCCCAGGAAAGCCCTTGTTGCTGGACGCGCCGTTTTTGCTCCTCCAGCATCATGCCGAGTTCCTGCTCAATAAGCGCTTCCGGCAAATCAGCTTTAGTGATTTTAATCACCTCAGACACCACCGCATTGTCATGGGCCTGGCTGTTTCGGTATTCTATTTCTTTTTTCAGGTCTTCTTCAACGAGCTTTTTAAACTCCTCTACGCTCTGTTTTTTGCCAGTGATTTTTTCGACCATATCCTCATCCAGTATTTGTTCTTTCTTTGCCTCTAAGCGGTTTAAGGTGACTTTAAATTTAACCTTTTTCCCCTGCATAGGCTTGGCGTGATAATCCTTGGGAAATTTGACCTCAAATTCCCTAGTCTCCCCTTTTCCCATACCGGCCACTGCCTCTTCAAAGCCCGGCACCATCGTTTTGGAGCCTAAGATGACCGGATGGTTTTTGCTGACAGTATTGGGGATGGCTTCCCCTTTTTCATCAAACCCCTCAAAAGCCAGTTCAGCGCGGTCCCCTTCCTCAGCTTTCCGTTCCACGTCTTTCCATTCCGCGTAGCGGTCCATGATCATCTGGATAGTGTCATCGATGCTTTTGGCTTCGACTTTTGCCGGCTTACGGGCGACTTTGATCTTTTTGTAATCCCCCATCTTCACCTCTGGCATGACCGCGACAGTGGCTGTATACACAAATTCATCCCCTTCTTTTTCGACTGTTTTTTTGATGTCCACTTTCGGCTGAGCCACGACGTGCAGATCATTTTTCTGGACGGCTTCGGCGTAGGTTTGAGGCAATACGTAATCGAAAGTAGCGGCTTTAATAGATTCCGGCTCTACATTCTTTCGGATGACATCTTCCGGGATGTTGCCGGGGCGAAAACCCGAAATTTTGATGTTTTTACCAATATCTTCCAGCGCCTTTTTTTCCCACTTCTGGTACGTTTCGTAGGGAACTGTGATAGTGAGTTCTACTTCGGATTTGGGCAATTTTTTAATATCGACTTTCATGGTTCGGATAAAGGATTACAGGTTAAAGATAAACGACCGCTATGGACGCACCATTACTGTACCGCACAAAACGAGCGATGCACAATGTTAATTGGCTTTTTCTTCTTCTCTAAGGTCTTTGATGGCTCGCTGTGTCTGGCCATCTGTTTTTTGGGTAGCTAATTGCCAGATGTTGAAGTATTTTTCTGCGTTTTTGCGGTCTTTGGCCTTGATGTAAACCCACGTGATATCGTAATAATACTTCGGCTCCTGGAATTCTTCAGCGACATAAAGATACTGCTCCACGGCCTCTTCGTATTTGCCTGCTTTTTCATATAACCGACCGATATTATTTTCGATGGCTTGAGAGCGGGGATAATAATCCTTGGCTTTTTCGTAGGTGTCCAGTGCATCGCCTAATTGGCCTAATGTCTCATACGCACGGGCCAGCTCCACCCAAAAAGGGATCGGAGGGTCGGGGGTGAAAAACACTTCGTCGGGTTCGTAATTTTTGATCTTGTCTTTATATTCCGTCACGGTGGCCTGTACCTCCTGCCGTTCTTCATCGGTCAGATCGACTTTCACTGTCCAGCCGGACTGGAGGCAACCCGCCAGGAACAGCGTCGTCAAAAAGAGAGAAATGAGCTTTTTAAACATGCAATCAGACTTAACGATTAAAAGAGTTTAGACTGTAACAAATCTATTCGCTTCTTTCAAGGAAATAATGGGCACGGGTCAATGACTTTCCTAAGGCCGCGCAGGTTTTATCCGGCGTATCGGCTTCCACACACTTTTCCTGAAAGCGCTGTTCCGGCCATTTAATGCGGATGCCGATCAGATAAATATCGCGGTCGGAAAGGCTGACATCGACATCGGAAAGGCCCAGCACTTCCTGCGTGTATACCAGATTGATCTTTGCCCACAGGCACTGGCTGTCATCCCGCAGACATTTAATGGCCTCGCGGACTTTGTAATAAGTATAAAAATAGTGCAGAGAGTCGATTTCGGCCGGCGTGAGGTTGTGTTCATCGGCCATTATATCTTCTTCCGGTTCCTCCTCCTCTGGTTCTTCCGCAGGCTCTTCGGTGGCCGGAGTTTCGACCACGGCTTCATAAACCACTGGTTCACTTTTATTGCGCTTATCGTGTGTAAAAAATTTATAGGTCAGACTATCACCCTCTTGGATATCGGTATCGGTATATTCGGCAAAGGTTCTTTTTTCGAACACGGCGATATCTTGTGTCTGAGTACCCCGTACCCGCACGCGTTCCATGGTCGTTCCTACAAAATCCCAATCCGGCGGGTTCTGCCAGGTAAAAGTAATGGATTTGAGGTCCTCTGCCAGCGTGGCGGTAAAATGTTGTATCTGGTAGGGAGGGGTTTGGTCGGTAACCGTGTCGGCATCGGTAACTTTATAGGCGTTCAGATCAGTGGTTTCATGGAGCAGATCGCCATTTAAATCCAGATAAAGGAACCGGGAGCCAAACGCGCGGTCATACGCCCGCATTCTCGCTCCCACTAAACGGACATTCTCACCAGCTGCAAAATCCTCCAAAACAGGAATGGTCAGTACACGATAGCTATCATCATATATAGGAACAAACTCAGCGGCTATTTTTCCGTTATCTACCGCGGTGCCCGTGGCTGTCATCAAATCCACCGCATCCCACAATACACGGTTGTTTTCGTCGATGATGATGTTCATGCCGTATTCTGCGGTAATTTCGCCATCGGCCTCCGCCGCGATGTTCATGGGGGCCAGAGTCCGGACTTGGTTCAGCGCCAATTGATTCATGGTTTCGGAAAGCATGGTGGCGGCAAAGGCATTGACCGGCAAAAAGAAGATAATGCCGAAGATAATGAGTGTTTTTTTCATGATTTGATTATTTAAATGCTTGTTTATTTTAGCATGGCTCGAGTCCGGACTCCAACAGCCCTTCAAAATTTTTAAAACTATCATAGTAATTGTCGACAGTAATTAGTTCCGAGTCCGGACTCGCATACAAATAAGAGCCTAAAGATGTATAAGGCCAGGCAGTGTCAGATGAAATATTGTGATGACTTGGCTGGCGGTGGATGTAATGAAGCAACTGGATTAAATATTCATCATCATAGACTGGTTTAGCATTAAAACGCCCCTGAAAAATAGGGCCGATTTTGTTGTATTTATATTTAAAATACAGCGCATGTGATTGTTGTAATTTTAACAAAAAGGAGGAAACATTGTTGAGCGAAGTCCGGACTCGGTCACCAACTGCCTTAATAAGCATGTGGAAATGATTGGGTAATAATGCCCACGAAAATATTTTTATATTATATTTCTTTTGATATTCCTCTATTTTAAATAAAAATCGTTCATAATCTTTGCTCTGCAAAAAGATGCTTTCTTTGCCCATTCCCCTGTTGTAAACGTGATAAAATTGCTCATTTATAAGCTTTATTTTCCTTGATGGCATACTACTAATTCATTTAAATACTAGGAGGGCATTTTAAGTGAACATTTGTTTACTGTCAATATTTAAAAGCTTTTAGCCCAAGTCCGGACTCCAAAGGGAGTCCGGACTTTACTTTTGCATACCAAAAACCCCCTCCCCGGGAGAACCGGGGAAGGGGTTAAAAC
>JAFGCR010000045.1 GCA_016932495.1 Candidatus Peregrinibacteria bacterium | reverse complement strand
TCGTCTGAATGACAAATCGGAAAACTAGTCCTGCGCCACACCTTCCTCACTCTTTCCCGACGCTTTAATACGGACTTTAATCGTCGGCTCAGCCCCATCAAAGGTGTTTGGGTGTTCGATTTCCGGAAGTTCCGGGTTGATACTGACTTCACCATTCGTGACCTTGATAACGTCTTTATCGATCTTCACAAATTCCCTGCCGGCGTTTTTATACGCGTTCACCGTGGTGCCCAGGTGATTGCCGACTTTGTTCATATGGTCCTGATACGCGTTTAAATGCCGGCCCAGATCCCCCACCCGCTTCTGGATCTCTACCGCCTGTTTCTCGATCGTCAGCGCTTTTAAGGCCTGCATCACCGTTTGCAGATAAGCGTAAAAGGTCATAGGGGAAACCAGGATGACATGCTTTCTGAAAGCGTATTCAATAAGGTCCTGAGTGTTTATGTCCAGCGTGCCGATTTTATAGGTAAGAAGGTTATAAAACACCCCGTCCGCGGGAATAAACATAAACGCAAAATCGGTGGTATCTTCCTGGGGGCGGACGTATTTGGCGGTCTCATCAATCCGTTTTTTAAGGTCGGCCTTAAACTCCTTTTCAAGCTCCTCACGAGTCGCATCACTTTTCTCTTCCATCATCTTGTTGTAGTTTTCCAGGGAAAATTTAGCGTCCACCGGGATGATCTTGTCACGTACAAAGATCGCCGCGTCCACCACCTCTCCATTCTTAAACCCGTACTGCATCTTAAAATGGGTAGGCGGGAGCTGGTTAGAAAGCAGGTTTTCCAGAAAAAACTCACCCAGAATCCCCCGCTGTTTCGGATTTTTAAGGATATTTTCCAGGCTTTTCATCTGCTCCGCAAACCCCACGACCTGCCGGTTCGTCTCATCCAGTTTTGTCAGTTTTTCGGTCACCCCCTTAACATTATCCGTCACCTCTTTGATGATCTTCTGACTGGAAGCAAACTGTTTCTGCAGGGATTCGGAAAGGATCTGATGGGATTTATTCATCTGCTCATTCATCGACTTATCCTGCGTCTTCAGCCCCTCCTGTATCTTAAACAGATGCTCCTGGAGCATTTTAAGGGACTGATCGTCTTTCGGTACATTCAGCTTTTCGTAGATCTTATAGCCGAGAAAAAGAATCGCACCGATGCCGATGATGATGACGAGACTTAGGATATCCATACGATTATTTAAGGTAAATTGATATTACAATTAAATGACGAATTACGAAAGGTAAACTCACCTCTCCCCCTTCGTCATCCTGAACCACCAACCGTCATTCTGAACCACCAACCGTCATCCTGAACCACCAACCGTCATCCTGAACTTGTTTCAGGATCTCCCGATTAACAGTAGTTCAGGGGATTCTGAAATAAATTCAGAATGACAAAAGGGTAGTTTACCTTTCGGAATCCCACTATAGTGAACAAACGTTTACTTGTCAACAAAATCACAGCTCCGCCGCATCACAGATCTTGTTATACGGGCACCATTTGCACACATAACGATCGGGTGTGGGGGTGAAATCCGATTCATTGATGGCATCCCCCAGCGTTTTGACTTGCGCCTCCACTTTCTGGAGGGTCTTTTCATCGGGCTCCGTGGTCACTACCTCGTCCTCGTCCAGAAAATATAAGGTCAGGCGGCTGGCCGGCTGGTTGAAACACTGGCTGGTAGCCAAAGCATAAAGAGCTAACTGAAGATCTTCATCCACCTGTTTCTGGCTCCGGGATTTGCCGGTTTTATAATCGATGATCTCCAGCGTACCGTCGCTTAATTTGTCCGCCCGGTCGATACGGCCGGAAATCGTGTAGCCGCCCACTTTCAGTTTAAACGATTTTTCTAAGTATTCCACCCGGGGGATGTCGTCTTTGAACTTATCGTAAAACTTAGTCAGGATCTCTTTTCCGCGTTCCTTCCGCGTTTCCATATGCGCTTTACCTTCATAGCCGTACGGGATCCATTTTTCCTCGTAGATGCGGAGCAGTTTCTTCAGGCTCAGGTCATCATCGTATTCCGTAAAAAGCGACGCCTGTTTGTTCTGCTGGACCGCGCGGTAAAATTCCAGAAGCGTGTTATGGAGCGTGGACCCGAAGCTTAAGTTAGCCGTGGGCGGCGTGGGAATTTTGAGGATAAAAGAGTACTCATACTGGCGCGGACAGCGTTCAAACGTGGTGAGCTGGGAATAGGAGAAATTTGTGATCGGTGATTTCGCGATTGGTTCGGATTTAGGATTTAGCCCTGAACTTGATTCAGGGTCGGATTTCGGTTTAAGAAACCGCTCCACTCCCTCCGCCGTCTTTTCCACATGGGTCACCGTCACTTTCTCTTCCACCTCATCCAGAAACCGGGACCGCTTGCTGGCACGCGGTTTTTCCGCGGAACTTGGATTATAAAAATCGCTGTGGGTCAGGTGCAGGCGCTCTTTGGCGCGGGTGCAGGCCACATAAAACAGCCGCCGTTCCTCTTGCATATGGCTATCCCCTTCCCCCAGGATCTCATGGACCAGCTCATCGGGCATTTCGATGGGGTCTTTGCGGTTATCGGAGGGAAAACGCCGCTGGGTCATCCCGATGACAAAAACGGTATTGAACTCAAGCCCCTTGGCCGCATGGACACTGGACACATAAACGGCGTCCCGGTCCCCCGTTTCCAGGCGGGCGGGAGGGTTTTCCCCCGCTTCTTCCGCCAGATCCAGATATTCAGTAAAATCTACCACACTGTTTTCATCCGTCTGCCGTTCAAAATCCTTTAATTTAGCGAAAAAGGCCGCAATATTTAAAATAACCCCTTCCGCTTCCAGATGTTCCCTCGCCAAAAGCCGTTCATACACCTTCATAGTTTCCGTAAACCGGTACAGCACCTCGCCGACGGTGTGTTTTTTGGAGAAGTTAATGAGGTCACTGAGCGTGTCGGCAAACAGTTTGCAGGCGTCATTCTTCTGCACGGATGACCAGAGCGGCTGGTAAGCCGTTTTCCGTTCCTGCATCATGGTTAAAATCACCGGCATCGGGATATTCCATTCCTCCATCCGAAGCACCCGGAATATACTCACATCATCTGCGGGATTGGCGATCGCCCGGAGCAGGGCGATCAGCTCTCTCACCTCCGGTTTTTCATACAGGCCTTTTTCGGAGGGGAATTCATACGGCAGGCCAGCCTTTTTAAGTGCCTCGGTAAACGGGTGAAGCAGATGGTTCTTGCGGGAAAGGATGGCGATCTCCCCCACCGGCACGCCGCGTTCCAGCGTCTTTCGGACTTCCTCCATCACATACTCCACTTCCTGATCCGCCGTGGTAGCGTGCATAAGGGTGACGGACGCGTCATCTCCGGGATTGTCGTTTTTAAGGGATTTATTGACCTTACTCCGCACTTCCAGCCGGTCCGGATTGTTGTGCTGGACGGACGCATACGCAAAATCCAGAATCATTTGGCTGGAACGGTAATTCTGCGTCAGGACGGCTTTTTTTAAATCCGGGTATTTTTCCTCAAATTTCAGGATATTGGAGATGGCAGCTCCGCGGAATTTATAAATAGACTGGTCATCATCTCCTACCACCATCAGGTTTTTGTGGCCGGCCGCCAGAAGGTCCACGATCTCGTTCTGAGCGATGTTCGTATCCTGATATTCATCCACTAAAAGATAACGGTACTTCGTCTGCAGATGGCGGAGAATATTCGGGCGCGACCGAAACAGTTCGATTGTCTTATACTGAAGATCGGCAAAATCGAGCTGGTTCTTTTCCTCCATCAGCCCCTGGTAGACCTGATAAGCCTCAGCAAGCTCCCGCCACTTATGGGCGTCTAATTTTTCCTCATCCGATGTCGCCTTTTTCTGTTTAGTGTCAGCAAAAACGAGGTAATCCGCTGGGCTGACCAACTCTTCTTTCAGCCGTCCGAAATGGCCTAAAAGCGCGCTGATGAATTCCGTGGGGTAGCCGAGGGGCCGGTAATAATCCAGCTGAAAATTAAACAGGTTCTCCTTTAAAAACAGCCATTGCTCCACTCCTTGTAAAATTTTAAAATTCGGGCTGATACCGATATCAATACCGTATTGCCGCAAAATTTTATCGCAAAACGAATGGAAAGTCATTAAAGGAATGGCTTCGTATCCCAGCGGCATCAGCTGATCCAGCCGTTCCTCCATTTCGGCGGCCGCTTTATCGGTAAAGGTCAGCCCCAGCACCTCGTCGTGCTTCGCCCAGCCGGCATTGATGATATGCCCGATCCGTTCGGTGATAACACGGGTCTTGCCGGTTCCGGCCCCCGCGATGACCAGAATCGGCCCGTCACGGTGCTCCACGGCCTCCTGCTGCTGTTTATTCAGTTCACTCAAATCAAACGAAATAACGAAATACCGACGCAACGATACGACAAAACAGAGCAATTATCAATTTCCAAACAGCTTGCTTCGTTGTCTCATCGTTTCGTTTACTTCCCTGCTTCAGATTCTTCAGGCTTTTCCTCTCCAGTCGATTCCTCAGCGGTTTCTTCGGGAACCTCTTCTGTCGTTTCCTCCTTCTTCTCGTCTTTTTTAGCTTTAGCGGCCTTTTTGGCCGCTTTCTTTTTAGGTTTCTCCTCTTTTACCTCATCCGAAGACGCCTCATGCGGCGTCTCTACAGCATCATCGGTCTGTTCCGTTTGCGGAGTGATTTCTGCTGTATCGCCGGACGGTTCTGCCGCTGTTCCGGGCACCGGTTCCTCGGCCGCTTTTTTCTTCGGCTTTTTAGCCTTAGCTCCGCCTGCCTGTTTAAGGCTTAAACCAATACGATGCTCGTCGCGGTCGATATTGATGACGATCGCTTCGGCTTCATCGCCGATCGACAGGAATTCTCTTGGGTCTTCCACTTTCTGGTCGGAGATCTCGGACAAGTGGATCAGGCCGTTGATATCGTCTTCCAGCTGGACAAACGCCCCGAACTGGGAAAAGCGGTTGATCACGCCTTTGACCTTGCCGCCGATCGGATATTTGGCGGCAATCTCTTCCCAGGGGTCAGGGATGAGGCGTTTCATACTTAAAGAAAGTTTGTTCTTTTCAATACCGATGATCTGGACATCCACTTTATCGCCCACTTTGGCGTATTGGTGAGGATTTGAAACATGGCCCCAGGCGATCTCTGAAATATGGACAAGGCCCTCCAGGCCGTTAAAGGCCACAAAAATACCGAATTTCACCACCCCGCTGACCGTGCCGGCAACCACATCGCCCACATTCAGCTGATTCAGCGCCGCGCTGGACTGATCCTGGATCGCGGCCCGTTCGGATAAGATCATTTTACCGGACGCTCGGTCGATATTGATGACCTTCACATTGAATTTCTGGCCCACCAGCTTCTTAAGGCGTATCAGGATCTGACTGGCATCCGCCCCGTCCACACGCGGATAATGAACCGGCGCCAGCTGGGAGACCGGAATAAAACCTTTAATGCCGTCCACATCCAGCAGCAGGCCTCCTTTGTTGGCCTCGTTCACTGTGATCTCGACGATCTCACCGTCTTTATAGGCTTTTTCAAAACGGTCCCACGCGTTGGCCTGAGACGCCTTGCGAAGCGACAGGACGACCATGCCGTCTTCATTTTCATCTTCCACCACCACCGCTTTTACCTCATCACCCACCACCAGGTCTTTCATGGTGTCAGCGCTGTCATGCGTTTCCACGCCGGAGATCATCCCGACCGCCACCCCGTTTAAGTCGACCACCACATGGTTCTTTCGGAGGCTGACCACATGACCGGTGACCACGGAACCCAGTTTCGGTTTTTCAAAGGCTTCGGACTGACTCAGGAGGTCTTCCATCGTCAGTTTTTCATCAACTATTTTAAACATACGAAAAAATTTAGCAGATAAGTTAAGTAATTAGAATTTCTGAACCGATTTTCCTCTGCCAGAGGCCGATCAGCTCAAAAAAGCGTAGTTATCTTATCCCCTTTCTATATAATAGTCAACAACATTTTGTCATTTCGAGTACGTCGAGAAATCCCTTTAGATTGACAATTCCAAACTTATATCCTAAAATCTATCGCCTTGGTTAACTTCTCTTCGGAGTGAGTTGCCATGATCTTTTACTACTTGCAGAACCTTAGAAAGAGGTAAGATAATGAAACGTATCGCAACTGTGCTGATCTTTCTGGCGCTTTGCTTCGTCGTCGTGCCGGCCCTGGCTGAAGGCATGGATGTCATGATGGTCGCACCAATGAGGGTGCATTTCAAAAAAATCCATGTGCCCAGATATTGCCCTTTGGGGTATGATTGCCTGTTGATATACAACATGTATGAGCCTGGAGAAGTAAAAGGTATCCTAAAAGTCACTGTTGAGTACAGTCCACCGGATGGGACAGGATACACTGACAAGGAGGTGTTTCTCGAAAAGAAGTTCGGATACGGTGAGCTGGGGCACGCCTACCACAAAGTCTTCCGAGCGGAAAAACCAGGTTCCTACCTGTTCGATCTGACCCTTACCTTCGATGACCAGCCAGGTATGATTTGGGAATACGATACTCGGCAGACGGTAACACCGCCCCGTGATACAGAGGCGGATCGTCGGGCCAAAGAGTGGTATGCCGCCACCGCCACAGTGTACTCAGGAGACAAGAGCGATGAACTGGTTCAGCTGATCAGCCTCAACAAAACTTCCAAAAGTGCAAATAAGCGCCTTGACCCCGTTGTCGTAATGCGTAAATGCAACTTTAAGGCGGCAGGCAAGAAGGTCAAATTCAACCCAGGATATCAGAACGAAAAAGTGACCAACCTGCCCGTACCGAATGGTTGCAAAAACAAGAAGGTGAAAGTCCGACTGTTTAGCGCCAATGAACTGGGACAGGAAGACGGCAGCATTACTTCTGATCAGGCACTTGCTGCTCTGAAAAAGAAGCATTGTGTGCCCGCCGACTGGACAACCCTCATGCCTCTGGAGGAAAAATACGAAGAGCTTCTGCGGGAAATCTGGATTCTTGGCCTGGGTTCAACAGTAAAGAACCCAAATGGCGACCCTTACGTTGCAATTCTCCGTACACCCGGCCCCTCTTTGTGGGACTCCCCTGAAGACCCGCCTAAAGAGCCGGAGCTGTCTCTCTTCTGGTTTGAGCACACCTGGTACGAATCCATTCGCTTCGCCGCTATCTGCAAGTAGTACTCTCACTCTCCGGCCATCATAGCAACACGCTGTGGTGGCTGGGGAGGAGGTTTTTAAAATTGTTCAATTTTACCATCCCTCACCTCATAAACCTGCTTCTCCCCCTCGATCACCTCTAAAAATTCCTTATGGGTGGTGGTGATGAAGGTCTGGGTATTTTTAATGATATTAAAAAGGATCTTCTGGCGCGCGTCGTCGAGTTCGGAAAACACGTCGTCCAAAAGCAGGATGGGGTAAAAACCTTTTTTTTCTTTTAAAAGGTCGATCTCGGCGAATTTAAGGGTAAGCACCAGACTCCGCCACTCCCCGCGTGAGGCAAAAGCCGCCATATCATGCCCGTTGCATAAAAAAATGAGGTCATCCCGGTGCGGGCCTTTCTGAGTGGAGCCGATGGCGATGTCTTTGGAACGGTTTTTCAGCAAAGCGTCCTGAAACCCCTCCGCCTTCACGGAGGGCGAATACTGCACGATCAGCTCATCCTGCTCACCGGAGACCTGGCGGTAGTACCCGGACGCTTTGGCATTGATGTCTTCTAAGACCGTCACCCGTTTTCCCATAATGCCTGAACCGAGGGTGACCAATTGCTCATCCCAAAAACTAAGTTCCTCCTCGCCTGCCTGCCCGTCGGCAATCTGTTTCAAAAGGGAATTCCGCTGTTTGAGCGCCTGCTGGTATTTTAAGGAATCGTTAAGGTATTCGCGGTCAAGCTGAGACAGCAGCATATCCAGATAACGGCGCCGAATGCCGGGAGACAGATGGATCATACCGATGTCATCCGGCGAAAAGAACACGGTGTTCAGATGACCCATAAAATCCGCCGCTTTCTTTTGCACCCCGTTCACTTTGAGGGTCTTTTTAGAAGGCTCGCGGGTCACGATCAGTTCGAGCGTTATTGCCTCACTCCCCTGCTCCACCACAGCCTTTAAGGAACAGTGGTCTGCATCAAAGGCGATCAGGTCCTCGTTCTCACGGGTCCGGAAAGATTTGGAAATAGCGAGCAGAAACAGCGCCTCTAAAAGATTGGTCTTCCCATGTCCGTTCGCCCCGACAAACGCAAAAACCGACGCGTCCGCACGGTATTCCAGAGCGGTTTTTTTAAGGTTTCTGAAGCCGGAAATGGTTAAGGATTTTACTCTCAAGGGATTGATTTTTCTCTCTAAATTTGCTATAATAATAAGATTTATTTAACGATGAAAACTTAAAAACTTGAAAACTTAAAAAGTCTTTTCTTAATTCATTCATGCATAAACCAAAAAAGTTTTCAAGTTTGTCGGCATTACTGTTGCCTTGGTGGGAAAATTAAAAACAGCAAAAAGCATGGATCAAGTTTTCAAGTTTTCAATAAAAATAAATGCTTAGAAAAAAAACAAACAAATATCAAAAGAAAATTGAGCAGATATTAAAGCGTTTTTCCCCACGGACTGCCAAAATCCTTAAAATAACCGGGCTGGCAGTCATCACCCTGGCGTTGATGGCGCTGGTGTACACGGGTGAACAGGCGGGCATATGGTTCAAAGCAAGTGTTTTAGAGGCGCCCCAGCCGTTTAGCGGCACGGTGATGCCGGTAGCCAAGGTGCCCAACTGGACCCACTGGAATACTCAGAACAACCTGCGTTACGACCAGATCCCGGAAAACGAACTGATTGACCTGCCGGCCTACGACCTTTCCAAGATGCAGTTTCCCGATGATCAGCTGGTGTGGGGCGATTCCAGCCAGGACAGCATCCGCAATGTAAAAATCGTCTACCCGGTGGTCTATATGGGCGATTACAAATACGACCACGTGGAAAACGCAGGCAGTCATCCGGCGGTGGATATCAAAATGCCTGTCGGCACTCCCATTCACGCGATCGCGAACGGCAAGGTGGTTAAAACATCCGTGCAATCAACCGGTTTCGGCCACCACATCGTCATCCAGCACCCTAACGTGCCGGATCCGGAAAATCCAGGAACCCTTACCACGCTCTATTCCGCCTACAACCATCTGGACCGGGTTGATGTAGCAGAAGGACAGAATGTATTAAAAGGGCAGATCGTGGGCACCAGCGGCAACACCGGCACTTCGACCACGCCCCATCTCCATTTTCAGATCGACCGTGAAGAGGCTCCCTGGCATCCGTACTGGCCGTTCAGCTGGGCCGAATCCCAGGCGGCGGGCTTAAGTTTTTTTGAAGCCGTAAACGCAGGGCTGGGTCTTGGTCAGGGGCGGGACAACACCGTCAATCCGATGGCGTTTGTTTCCAGAAACCTGAGTTACAGCCAGGTGGCCAGCAACAACAACACCGGTACGCAGGACACGACAAATAATCCGGTTGTGGACCCGGTTGAGGACCCAATTGTAAATCCAATTGCGGAACCGGAACCGGCTCCTGAGCCGGAACCCCAGCCAACGTTTAACGAAGGCAGTCCCTCCGCCCTGTTTACCTATACTATCACCGGGGAGACTGTAAGCCTGATCGGAAACGGCGTGACGCTGATCGTGACCGATACGGGAAATCAGGTCGCCGGATTGAGTGATAATGATCAGATTCAGGCAGAAGTGAACGGTGTGGGGAATCTGCTTAAAAAACAATTCACCAGATCGGATTTTGTAAACAATACACTGAAACTGATTGTAAAAAGCGATACACCCGGCACCGCCAATGTCATGATCGGCAAAAGCGCGTATCAGGTCACGTTTATCAGCGAATTAAAAGGGGTGGCCAAATTCCACATCGAACATGACGGTTACTATCAGAAAAACATCGTAGAAACCGTAAAAGTGGTCGCGCTGGATGAAGACGGAAACGTAGCGCCCACCCTTAATTTCACCGGTACAGTAAAGGTCAGCGTGACCGATGGGCTGGCGCGCGTGATCCCCGACGAACTCACTAAAGACGACTTTAAAAACGGAGTCGCGGACGTACGCGTAATCGTCTCCAACAACGATCCTGTCGTCCTGCGGGCCCAGAACGGCGCGCTGGTGGGCGTCAGCGAATCCATGCATATTGAAGACAGCGCCGTCTTTGCGGATGTAAACAACCGCCATCCGAATTACGAAGCGATCAAATACCTGAAAGAACACAATGTCATCGGCGGTTACAGTGACGGCACCTTTAAACCCGACAAAACGGTCAACCGCGCCGAAGCCCTGAAAATGCTGATGACCGCGTTTAATGTGGGAGTCGGCGGTTACAGTGATTTTGATTTTACCGATACGGATAAAAACGCCTGGTACGCGGCCAGTTTAGGAAGTGCCGTGGCCAAAGGGATCGTCAAAGGCTACAGCGACGGCAGTTTTAAACCAGCCAACACCGTCAACCGCGCCGAATATTTAAAAATCCTGTTTAAGACCGTCAGCATGGAGCCGAACAGCGAGATCACTCAGCCCTACAGCGATGTATCCCTCGACCAATGGTTTGCGGGCTACGCGTTTTTAGCCAACAAGCTGAACCTGCTTCAGCCGGCCAGTAATTTCAATCCCGCTAACGGCATGACCCGCGCGGGCGTTGCCGAAACCATCTACCGGATGAAGATGATCCAGGATTATGACTGGGTGGCGTATCTGAACTAAAATGAAATACAATCTCAAAACAGAAGAGAAAAAAGTAGTCAAAGAAATTGACAAGGCAAAAAAACTGCACCGAGAAGGAGTAAAAGGCCTGAGAGGAAAACTATGGAGAGCTTTCAGAGATAGAAGTCCTGAGTCTTACGTGGAATCACTAAGGGGGGTGGATGCTTTTTTCAGTCACGTCAGAAAATTACCCAAAAAACAGATCATTGATTTGGGAACAGGGACCGCAAGGGCGATCCATGGTCTATCTGAAGGTCTGATGGGAGAAGGATTGTCTTTTAAGGGAATCGATGTAGTCAGACCAGATCAGCTAAACGACTTAATAGGAAATGAACACTTTATAGAAACGTCCGTTGAAGAACTCGGGGGAATTGATGACGAATCATGCGGGGGGTTATTATCGGTGGCGGGGGCTTTGTCTTATACTGCTTCTATCCCGCTATCTATCTTATCGATCGACCGTGTTCTTGTGCCTGGAGGTATATTAAAAGCTTCTCTGTCGCCGGGTTTAGGAAATAAAAAATGGCCTTACAATGAAAGAAACCGACAGATCATTGATTGGCTGAAAAGCCTCGGTTATGATGTATCATTAAAAAAAGTCTATTTAAAAAAAGCTAACGGCGCAAGAATACCAAATGTAGTCCTAATCGCCATCAAACCCCCTTTGCAGGAAACGTCCGCCAAAGAACTGCTTGAAAAAGATCTTGAAAGTTGGGAGAAACAGATGGGGCAAATAAGTGAAGAACGGAGAAAATAGCCTATTCTATCCCCAAAGCCCTCCTCCCATTCACCGTCGCGATATCGGCCAGTTTATCCACCTCATAAATCCGGCAGGCCTCAATGAGGAACTGGAGCTCTTTAAAAATATCCCCGTCGATAAACGGACAGAAATAATCATACACATTGTCCACCCCCAGACACACATTAATGCCGGCTTCCAGCAAATGGGGAACCGGCGCGATGGAATTATGAACAGGAGCCGTTTTATGGCGGGGCTGCTGGTTATCGATCATCGCCCGCGGGCACACGATCACGCTCATATCCGCTTCTTTGATCAGTTTAGCGGTTTCTTTGATGTAATCATCCGGCTGAGCGGCCAAACTGCAACAATGAACCGCATTCACTTTGCCCTGCATACCGTGTTTAATAACCGTTTTGGCCAAAAGTTCAGTATCCCGTTCATCGGGATCATTGTTCTGATCGATATGAACATCCACCGTTTTGCCCAGGTCTTTGGCGATGCTGAAAATATAATCCAGATGTGCCTCCTGATTGGGGCGATCGCGGGATGGAAGCCCCCCTAGCACATCCACCATCGGAGCCGCTTTTTCAATCCATTTGCGCGCGCCTTCATCCATGGCGCCTTCCAGTACCTGTGAACAAATCTGAATATCGATCTTATCCGCGTATTTCTTCTTTACCTCCAGCGCCGCTTCCACACACATCAGGCCGACAGTACTATCCACATCGATATTAGTTCGTGTAACGGTACAGCCCTGATTGATCATATTTTCCGCACTCACCGATATCCGTTCCACCAGATTTTCGGGGGTGTACTTTTCCTTCACCTGTTTCCACAGATCCCACTTTACTTCCATGTGCTCATTGCACATATCCAAAGTCTCTTTGGTGATCACAAAGGCTTTATCAAAATGGGCGTGACAAGAAACGAGTCCGCCTTTTTCTTTGATCTTCTGCTCGAGCAGTCCGAGCATATTCCATGGTTCCATAATAATTTAATTAAAAAATTAATATCTCATTTGTCATTTCGAGCCTGCCGAGAAATCCCTTGATTGTTTAAATTTTGACTAGGGATTCCTCCACTTCGGTCGGAATGACAAAAAAATGCTATTTCATCAGTGATTTAATCTCCCTCTCCACCTTATCCAGTCTCAGGTTCCCTGTTCCGCCCTGATGAGTGGACATTTTAAGCCAGCGGTCGATGTCTTTTCCGGTCACATCGATCTTGCTGATATTCGACCCCACCTCCCGGTACGCGTCGCGGAAGGTCATCCCCTCCTTCACTTTTTCAAACGCTTTGTGGGCGGCAAAAAGGCCGGGGCAGCTGAGCATCGAATCCACCATGACTTTTTTATTGGGAGTGATATTGTCGATCGTGGCGCCTATGGCGTCGAGCGACATCATCGTGTATTTAAGTCCCAGGAAAAGCGGGCGTTTGATCTCCTGACCGTCGCGATGATAACCGGAAATTTTGTTCATGATATTCATGGTCATCTCACTGCGGCAGGCCAGCACCGTTGGAGTTCTTCCGCGGATCAGTTCCGCCACATCCAGATTCTTCTTCTGGGGCATGATGGAAGAACCGGTCGCGATACTGTCATCGATATTAAAGAACTGAAATTCCTGCGTGGTAAAAAACAGCAAGTCGGAGGCCAGGCGGTTTAAGGTCAGCATGATCTGACAGCAGGCCTCCATCACCAGCCCTTCGATCTTCCCACGGGAGTTGTGGCAGTAGATCACATTATTCTGTGTTTTTTTAAAGCCGATTTCTTTAGAAAGCCAGTCACGGTCAAAGTCGAACGGCGACCCATACCCCGCCCCGGACCCAAGCGGGTTCTGGTCCACGATCTCATCGGTAATGGTATTGAGCAGCCGGATGTCATCCGTCAGGCTTTCGGCGAACGCGCCCATCCAGGTACCGACCGTGGTGGGCATGGCTTTCTGCATATGGGTATAACCCGGCATAGGGACCATTTCGTACTTTTTCGCGAATTTGACGAATTTCAGCGCAAGGCCCAATGCTTTTTTGTTGATCTCCGCGGCCTTCCGCTTTAAAAACCACCGCATCATCACCAAAACCTGATCGTTGCGGGACCGGCCGGTATGGATTTTCTTGCCCGTGTCCCCCAATCGCTGGATCAGATAATCCTCGATCTTGGTATGGCAGTCTTCATCCTCCAGTTTCAGTACAAATTTCCCTTTCTTATATAATTCCAGAATCTCATCCAGTCCTCTCTCCAGGTCTTTCAGTTCTTTGTCGGTGATCAGCTTATGGCGCTTTAAAAGCCGCGCGTAACAGCGGGAACACCACACATCATCCGGGATCATTTCCTGGTCGTACAGAATGTCTTCACCGGAATTGTACTCCTCAACGATCTTGTTCAGGCTGACGGCCTTCTTTTTAAACCAGATCTTCTTTTTGATCGTGGTTTTAGGTTTAGCGGCCTTTTTGGCTTTTGTGATAATTTTAGGCATAAAGAAAATTTAATTTTAAAGGTATATCCTTTATATAATATACAAGGGATGCGACAGGTGAGACAAGTTTTTAGGCATCGGAAAGAGGGCCGCCATACTTGATGTACAGCAGCCCTGTTAAAGCAGCCCTCTCTCCCTGTTGTCACTCGTAGTAGCGTTCCGCAACCTGCCCATGGATCGTAGCGATATCCCGGAGCTTCTTCAGCAAGGAAAACCAGTCGGCTCCGGGATTCTTGTGAAATGCCTCTGCCGATGACTTCCACACTGACAGTGTGGGGTCGGTGCAATCGGCCATCACGTTCGAAATGGAACAAGTGCTGATACGGCGCGGCTTGCCGGACCCATGAAACTCTGGAAGACCCATGTCGAGATCGACCGGGTCAAAGAGCCGGTTAGCTTCTACGCGCAACAGCACGTAATCCTCACGGCCCACTCTGGAAACCGGTTTGTCGTAAGTACCGGTATCCGCATAGAACTCAATGAGCCAGCCGCTGTTCGTGTAAACTTCAATACCGGCGGCCAGCGATTCGTGGTTGGAGGTGCAGTAATTGAGATGCACAAGCACATCCCCGACCCGGAACAAGCAGGTAGGAATCGGATACCCGGGCGTACTGCCCTCCCCTGTCGGCGGAGGCGGATCGACCCCGACAAACGTAAAGACCTCGTCGAGCAGATACTGAACAAGCTGCTGGGGAGTCGGCGGCAACGTTGAGCGATCCGACACCGATTCGGTCTCGGGCACGTCGGCAAGCGCCAAGAAATCCAGCGGCGGGGCGTCGAGCTTCATACTCTGTTTCGTTCGGGCGCGGCCCGAAACGCGCTTCTTGGGCGCCTTGGGCGCGACGGACGTGTGCGGCTTGACCTCCTTCAAATGCCGCTCGTCCAGATGGCCGAAGAACTTGTGGCCATACCAGCCGAAAATGAAGAACGTGAGGGCCAGGACGAACGCACTAAGGAACTTCCGGAAAGTCATTTCCTACTCCTTCTCCTATCTGTTCAGACCGTGTTTCTTGGCCAGTTCACGCATGAGCTTCAGGAACAGGTACCATTCTTTGGGCGGCTTCTTGATGAAGCGCTCCGCAGCCGGTTTCCAAATCCCGGCAATCCTTTCTCCATTCCGATCACATTGGGTTCCAGCAAGGCAGGCCTGGCAAAGCTCTGATGCTGTATATTGCCAATAGCCACCAGGCACACCACCATCTGATTCTAAAAAGGGCCCATACGTATCTGCCGGATAGAAATCCCGGAGCTCATCCATTGTCATATCCAAATGGAATGACTGGCGGTCCTCAGATGACAGCTCATAGAGAAAGGCGTTGAAAACCTCATATTTGCTGGCCCGAATATCAGCGATGTCATCATAATCAAGTGACCCAGATGCCTCAACATAGAACACGAACATCTCGCCTTTTGGTGTGAATATCTCGGTGTCGAAAGTATAACTTTCCTTCCAGCAGCAGTGGGAAATGACCAATGCATGACGATTCCGCCACACACAGGTCGGCCCAGCATAGAACGCATCGTTGAGAATATCCCCATCTTCGTCGGTAGCACCAACGAACTTGAGCGGATCGGACAGTACGGCCATAACGGCCGCATCGGGAGTGAGAACCTTGTAGGTAAAGGGCTTCTCACTGACCCGCAGAAAGAACCACGCGGCCATAAAGCACAGAACCGAGAGACCAAAGAGCAAGACAATCCGACTGCCTTTCATTTTCTTACCTCTTCCTGTTGCGGGACAAAAAGTGACACTGGAGAGAGAATCGCCTCTCTGGCTAGGTCGGGTTTGTCATACCGATGACGGATGAAAAACCACAGAGACGTTAGGCTCTCCAGTATTCCGAATTGGTAAAGAACAGCGTAAAATTTTACAATAATAAAGTTAAATAGTCAATAAATAATCAGCAATCTATTCCCAACGTTTAAAGGCTGTGATATATTTTTTAAGCATCTTAACAAACAAAAAAATGATCAAAAAAATCATGAAGAAACTGAACCGCAAAAAGGAGCTGGTCCTTTGGTTTGAAGAACTCGGCATCAAAGACGTGCCGCTGGTGGGAGGCAAAAATGCCTCACTGGGTGAGATGTACCAGAAGCTGACCCCCAAAGGCGTGCAAATTCCCAACGGTTTCGCAGTAACCGCCCATGCCTACCATTATCTTTTAAAACACGCGGGCATTGCCGATGACATCCGGCGGATACTAAAAGATCTGAATGCGAAGAATATGGAAAATCTGGAAGAACGCGGCCGTAAAGTGCGCAATACCATTTTAAGGGTTGAATTCCCGGCCGACCTCACGAAAACCATCCTGGATTCCTATAAAAAAATGGAAAAATTATACGGCAAAAACTGTGACGTGGCTGTCCGGTCCTCCGCTACTGCCGAAGACTTGCCGGACGCCTCATTCGCGGGTCAGCAGGAGACCTTCTTAAACATCCGCGGTGACCACGAACTTCTCGACGCCTGCAAACGCTGTTTCGCGTCGCTTTTCACTAACCGCGCCATCGCCTACCGTGAAGAAAAGAAATTCGACCACTTTAAAATCGGTCTCTCTATCGGCGTGCAGAAAATGGTGCGTTCAGACCTGGCGTCGTCCGGCGTGATGTTTTCAATCGACACCGAAACCGGCTTTAAAAACGCCGTACTCATCAATGCCGCGTACGGCCTGGGCGAAAATGTGGTTCAGGGCGCCGTGAACCCGGATGAATATTATGTGTTTAAGCCCACCTTAAAAGAAGGCTATAAACCGATCCTGACCAAACGGCTGGGAGCGAAGCATATGAAAATGATCTACAGTGCCAACGGAACCAAGTCCCCTGTTAAAAATATACCGGTCAAAAAAAATGACCGCGATCAGTTCTGTATCAGCGACAAAGAAGTGCTGAAACTGGCGGAGTGGGCCGCCGTCATCGAAGACCATTACAGTAAAGAGGCGGGTCATTTTAAACCGATGGACATGGAATGGGCGAAAGACGGCAAGACCGGTGAACTTTTTATCGTACAGGCCCGCCCGGAAACCGTGCAGTCCCGCAAAGACCTGTCGATGCTGGAAGACTACCGCCTGACCGAAAAAGGCACTGTCATCACTCAGGGCTCTCCGGTCGGTTCTAAAATCGCCGCCGGCACGGCCCGTGTGATCGAAAGCCCGGAACAGATCAAACAGTTTAAAGAAGGTGAGATCTTAGTGACCACCATGACCGACCCCGACTGGGTGCCGATCATGAAGATCGCTTCCGCCATCGTCACCGACCGGGGCGGACGCACCTGCCACGCAGCCATCGTTTCCCGCGAATTGGGGATCCCCTGTATCGTGGGCACCAACGACGCCACCCAGAAGATCAAAAGCGGAGAAAAGGTCACCGTTGCCTGCGAAGGGGAAGTCGGCAATATTTATAAAGGCGCTTTAAAATATGTGGTTAATAAAACCAACCTTAAAAACCTCAAAATGCCGAAAAGCAAGATCATGATGAACATAGGAAACCCTGACATCGCCTTTGAAAGCTCCTTTATTCCGAACGCGGGTGTGGGGCTGGCCCGTCTGGAATTCATCATCAATTCCTACATCAAGATCCACCCGCTGGCGCTTCTGAATTACCGGAAACTTAAAGATGCAAAAGTAAAGGCTGAAATCGCCGAGATGACGGTCGGCTATAAAAACAAAACAGACTTCTTTGTGGAAAAGCTGGCCCGCGGCGTCGGCACTTTAGCGGCCGCCTTCTGGCCTAATGATGTGATCGTCCGTATGAGCGATTTTAAATCCAACGAATACGCCAACCTGATCGGCGGCCAGGATTACGAACCGCATGAAGAAAATCCCATGATCGGATGGCGCGGCGCCAGCCGTTATTACGATCCCAAATACCGCGACGCGTTCGCCCTGGAATGCAAAGCCATGAAAAAAGTGCGCGATGAGATGGGACTTAAAAACTTAAAACTCATGGTCCCCTTCTGCCGGACCGTTGAAGAAGGCAGAAAGGTTATCGCCGAGATGAAAAAAAACGGCTTGAAACAAGGAGAAAACGGTCTGGAGATCTACGTGATGTGTGAGATCCCGAGCAACGTCATCCTGGGCGAGGAATTCGCCAAAGTTTTCGACGGATTTTCCATTGGCAGTAACGATCTGACTCAGCTCACGTTAGGGCTCGACCGCGACAGCGCTTTAGTCAGCCACCTCTATGACGAACGGAACGAGGCGGTAAAAACCCTCATCCGCCAGATCATCCGTATCGGAAAAAAGAAGAAATGCAAAGTCGGCATCTGTGGCCAGGCCCCGTCCGATTATCCGGAATTCGCCCGCTTTCTGGCCAAAGAAGGGATTGATTCCATGTCGCTCAATCCCGACACGGTGGTGAAGACGATTATGGATTTGAATAAAATGCGCTAGCGCGCAATGTCCAATGACCGATGTCCAGTGTCCGATAAATCGGACATTGGAAATTGGACATAGGACATTTTTATTTGACATTATATTTTTTTGTGCTATTATAAATAAAATGCCGGGCTAGCAACGACGACGAACCGCGACCGGGCGTTCCCCTCTCAAAAGGGGTTTAAAACCATCCAAATCGGCAAACGGTGAAATTTGGCGTATTTACATACATTTCACTCTGGAAAAATGATCGGTTTTATGGTATAATATTTAGATAAATTTATATTTATGTCATTTAGGGAAAAACCGCTTCAGTATCAGGGTTTCAGAGACACGATTTTATTCCGTGAAAACCGGCTGGTCTTTATGGACAAAAATCCGGACCAGGAAAGACCCCAAAGGGTGGAGGCGGAATTCCTGTACGCCGGGCTGACTAACCGGTTAAGCGCGCTCGACCAGCAGATCGCCGCGGAAACGGATGAAGAAAAAAAGCGGCGCCTGAGAGACAAAAAGAAAACCTGCCGGGAACATCTGGATGTCATGC
>JAFGCR010000044.1 GCA_016932495.1 Candidatus Peregrinibacteria bacterium | reverse complement strand
GTCGAAAATCCCACCAAATGCAGCCAGGATTGTGAAGGGGTGGGGAATAATTGTATCAATAATGCGGAAAATGACCGCCAGGCCTGTCTGAGTCAGCATGCGGCATGTGATAAAGGCTGTAACAACATAGCTGACGAAACAGAAAGCAATCAGTGTCATGAAAATTGTAAGGTCAAAATGGCCCCCTGCTACGATGCTGCCATGGTGAAAGACAGCGCCTGCCGGACTCAGCAGTCCGGCTGTATCACACAATGCCAGAAAGCGGCAAAACCCCCTGAGCCCAGTCAGCCTCCTGAGCCGCCCTCCGGTGGAGCCCCCCAGCCTCCTGCACCCCCGACTCAGCCCACCCAGCCGGCCCAGCCACCCTCAGACGGTAACCAGCAACCGCCTCAGCCACCGAGTCCTCCGCCCGAGCCGCCCGAGCCCCCTCAGCCGCCCTCCGGTGGAACCACCCAGCCTCCAACACCCCCTCAGCCGCCCAGTCCTCCGACTCAACCGTCTCAGCCTTCTCCGCCCGCACCTCCTAAATAAATAGGCGGACTGAAATCGAATTGACCAAATAGCCCCGGCACGCAACAATGTGTGCATGAATATTTTAACTTTGGATGGCTGGGATGACTATGAGCTTCTGGATTCCGGAGATGGCAAGCGCCTTGAGCGCTTCGGGTCTTTTGTTTTATCCCGTCCGGATCCGCAAATCGTCTGGAAACCTTCGCTCAGTGAAAAACATTGGGAAAAAGCAGAAGCTGTTTATGAAAAAACTGATTCTGATAGATCCGGATGGCATATGGCGCCAAAAATGCCAAAACAATGGATAATACACTACAAAGATCTTACTTTTCAGGCCAGACTCTCCCCTTTTAAACATACCGGCATCTTTCCGGAACAATCCCTGCATTGGGAATGGATGCAAAACCTCATTAAAAAAGCTAAAACATCTGTCAGAGTATTAAACCTGTTCGGCTATACCGGCGGTGCTACCCTGGCCGCCTCTGCCGCCGGAGCCAATGTCACCCATGTCGACGCCTCCTACCCTGCAATCGGCTGGGCCCGTGAAAATCAGCGGTTATCAAAACTGCAGGATCATCCGATACGATGGATCGAGGATGACTGCCTGAAATTTGTCCGCCGTGAAATACGGCGTAAAAATCATTACGATGCCATCATCATGGATCCGCCCGCCTACGGCCGAGGTCCAAAAGGCGAAACCTGGATATTTAATTATACTTTTCCCATTCTGATGGAGGAGTGTGTGCAGATTCTCAGCCGTACCCCCCTGTTTATGCTAGTCAACGCCTACGCGATCTCCTCTTCATCTCTGATGCTCGAAAATGTATTTGCCGACCATTTTAAAAATGGGGTCATCGAATCCGGTGAATTAGCCATCCGTGAAAAATCAGCCGGCCGTCTTTTATCAACCGGTATTTATGCCCGCTGGCAAAATGATTTCTGACCTTTGGCTGAAAACTGATGTCACCAGTCCCGCGATCTCAGGTTTGAATGGTGTCACCGGGTGGAATTGAACCACCGACCTCAGGCTTATGAGTCCTGCGCTCTAACCAACTGAGCTACGGTGACATGAAAAATTGCGGAGAATGCGGAAATAAGTTACCGTTTTTTAAGACAAAAATCAAACCCATTTAGCAAGACATTGATAATCAGCAATCCAATATTCTATAATGCCTAGCGTTGGCTTTTGCCAATCCAAAAATAAAAATATTTCCTAATCCAACCACCATGACAAATTTGATTTCCCGCAAATTTTTGTTATTTGCTATCTTGATAATGGCGATCATAATCATTCCCATTATCCAGACAAGTCATGCCAGCAATTTAGGACCCACCATCCATGCCGTCCCGACAGGAGGAAACTGGACCTATCCGGGAATGTGGGAGGAAGGAGTTCTCCCGGGGCCCAACGATATTGTGGAGATCAACGGAGACGTGACGCTGAATACCGACGCGGAGATCGCCGGCCTGGTCATCAATAGCGGCGCGACGCTCAAACCCAGGCAGTATTCCACCGGCTCACGGACCCATACGCTCACTGTAAACGGAGAGGCGGTGAATCATGGAACCCTGAAGGATGAATACACCAATACCCTTTATTATGGCAATCTGGTGCTGATAGCTACGGGAAATCTGGAAAATACAGGAAGTCTCGAAAACAAAAATGTGAATGTGGCTGATTTTAAAAATAGCGGTACTTTCAGTTCATTGAGCTTTAAAATGACCGGCAATCTGGAAAACACGGGTACGGTGAATCCAAATTCCTATATAGAAATAGCCGGATCACAAAACCAGACTATCACCTCCTCGACACCGCTTGGCTTTTTATTCCTTAAAAACAATACCAGCGTCAACGGCGATCTGACCTTGAATGGAAGGCTGTCGATCGACCCTGGATTCACACTGTCGTTCGGCAACCAAAACCATCTCACCGCCAACTCATGGGTGATCAGCAGCGGAAGCATCAGCGGCGGAATGATGACATTGGGCGGAAGCGACCAGAATTTTTACGGGGAAGGCGCCTACCAGGTAAGCAAGCTTATACTGGGCGGCAGCGGCATCAAGACCATGAAAGACAATAAAGTAGTGAATGGCGATGTGGAAGTTCTGCCGGGAGTCACCCTCCAGCCGTTCAAATCCGCTGAAAAACCGACTTATGTCCTTAGGGTCAACGGAAATATGGTAAACAGAGGGGTGATAAAAGATGACTTCGCGAACAATGATTACTACGGAAAGCTGGATATCGAAATCACCGGGAGTCTGACCAACCTGGGGACAATGACGAATAATAATGCTTATATTGTCTGGTATCAGGAGCCTGGCGCTGATTATTACGAAATCCGGTTTACCGATTCCGATTTTAACTGGCTGGAACCGGCCATTGCCGATATTTTTACTGTTTCCATCATTGATATGGTAAACGACGACGGAAAATTGTGGCAGATCAGGCCGGTGAGCGATGGTGAAGCCGGTGAATGGCACCTGCCTCACGCTATCAATGCCTCCGAAATGCTGACACCCGAACTGACGCTTCTCGACGCTTCCGGTTCAGAAATCACAACAGGGATCACTATTGATTTCGGTCAGATCAATCTGGAAACCCCCCTGCAGAAAACCTTTACCTTAATTAACACGGGGTTCCGCCCCCTTGCTGTCAGCGGGATCGGTCTGAACGGAAATCTGAATTTTACGCTCGAATCACTGGAGGAAGGCAGTCTGACTCTTGCCCCTGAAGAAAGTCAGGTCTTTGGCATTAATTTCAGCGCCTTTGAAGGAGAAACATCGGGAAGCAGGCAGGCGGTCTTCAGCTTCAGCTCAGACGACAGTGACGAGTCTTCTGTTGCTATCACCTTCACGGGTGAGATCCTGATGCCTGATCCAGCCCCCGTCCTCACCGAGATCACCCCTGTTCCCGCTATCACACAAGACAAAACACCCGATTACACATTTCATTCCACAGAAGCGGGAACGCTGAATTATGAAGGCCCCTGCCAAAGCCCTGTCACCCAGATCGGAGCGGGTGAAACGACCCTGACATTCAGCCTGCTTAATTCAGGATATTACGACTACTGCTTCCTGACGGTAACCGATGCTGATGGCAATCTAAGCGACCCTCTTCTCATCAGCCCTTTCACCGTTAACCAGGTGATGTTCGAAAATATCACCTGGGATCAGGTCATTGATGAACTGGTCCTGTGGCAGTTGTACAACGCGGATTTATTCACCTCGGAAGAAGACCGCCTGAAAGAACTTGAAAAAGCACTGGGTAAATACGCCAGAGACATTGAAAAAGAGCATTATCCGCAGGCCGCCAAAAGAGCTCAGGAAGCCATCGCAGCCGGTTATCCCGACATTCAGGGGCTTGTGGATGAATTAAAAATCCTGATGGCCGACGATCTTGACCGCCTCAAACGCATCCTCATTAAAATGCCCATGGAAGTGATGTATGGAGAATGTGAATAAAAGTCGTGATGAACAAACTCCCCCGCTCCTTTTTTAACCGGCCGACATTAACGGTTGCCCAGGAACTGCTGGGTAAGATTCTGGTGGTCGGGAAAACCAGCGGGCGCATCGATGAAGTGGAAGCGTATATCGGCCAAAACGATCCCGCCTGCCATGCCTGCCGGGGAAAGACGGAGCGAAACAAAATAATGTTCGGCCCTGCAGGACATTTATACGTTTATTTCACGTACGGCATGTACCACTGCGCCAATATCGTAACGGAAAAGAAAGGGTTCCCGGCCGCTGTGCTGATCCGTTCCGTTAAACCGATGATCGGCATTGAACAGATGAAAAAAAGACGAGGCCGCCTTGACCATCTGGCCGACGGGCCTGGCAAACTATGCATTGCGCTCAGCATGACAAAAAACAGCCACAACGGAATGGATCTGTGCGGCAAAGGAGAAGATGGTGTTTATGACGATGGTTTTATCCCGGAAAAAATCAAAAAATCCGCCCGCATCGGCATCCGTGAAGGCCTGGATAAAAAATGGAGATTCTATTATTAGTGCAAGGGGCAAGTGCAAGATAATTGACCTTGTGACGCCCTTGCGCTTGCACTGTTAACTTGCACTTTTTGGTTTGCATAAAAAAAATGTTCAGCGTATAATCAGCGTGGATAAAAATAAAAACGCAAAATGGAGATCAATCTCAGCTGGGACCTCCTCATCATCGTCTTCTTTACCGTTATTATTGCCTATACATTTATTATTGGGCGTAATCAGAGTGTCAAAATCATCATCAGCACCTATATCGCGATTCTGGCGGCCGATGGGGTGGGGAATATTATCGAACGCTATTTTCTGGGAACGGAGCCGGCTATCCGGACCGTTGATTTTGCTTCGGACGCCAATGCCCTGATCCTCACTAAAATCATTATTTTTATCCTCTGTATCATCCTCATCACGACCCGGGGGCGGTTCCATATCAACATGGGGCACAACACATCTCTGATGATGCGGGTGATGCTGTCGCTGGCTTATGGAGTATTAAGCGCGGGGCTGATCACCAGCACGATCCTGATCTACGCGTCCGGCGCCTCGCTGGTACAGGAAAGCAATGTGATTATGAATGAGGCGGTTTTAGACATCTACCGCCAATCCCAGCTCGTGCGCCTGATGATTAATAACTACAACGCCTGGTTCTCCCTCCCAGCCGTAGCCTTCGTGATCTCGAGTTTCTTTGGACAGGAAGAGTAAAAGCGTTTGACTTTTAAAAGTGAGGAATTTAATATAACGGGGCTTTTTAAAAACGTGGGTGTTTAGCTCAGTCGGTAGAGCAGTAGCCTTTTAAGCTATTGGTCCTGGGTTCGAGTCCCAGAACACCCACCACTTATAACTGACAATCTAAATTGTCGGTTTTTTTAGTATAATTAATACTTGACAAATTTAATAAAATATATTAAAATAGATAATGTACGTAAATCGTCCCAAGAAAGCCCAAGCGGGCATCACCTGTGGACCTAAGGAGGTGAGAGTGTATCTCTCAGGGTTCCTGTAACGGGGTTAACCACACCCCGCAACACGAAACCCAACGACCCCCGTTCTCTCGTGCGTACCAGCCCCCGATTGCCAACTGGCGGTCGGGGGCCTTCTTTAAATATCAATTTCAATTATTGATTCAATTAATAAGAAAATGTTATATTAACAACCCTCTAAATTTAAACCTACTGAACCAATGAAACTATCAATGGGGCCACCTGAGCTAAGAGCATACTCAAATAACCTAAAGCCGTCTTTAAGAATTGATCCGCATAAAACGAATCTTAAAGAATTTAAAAGAATGTTAGCTCCATATATCGCAAGGAGTGGATCGGTTAAAATAAATGGTATTCAAATACGTATCTATACATATTCAAAGCATGTCGATAGCCGAGTTGCATCTGATGGGAATTACCTCCCTGGCTTTAATTATGATGCAATCGGCGCTTCTTATGTTACTCGTGATGGAGAAACAGTTAGTGTTAATATAGAAGGCGGATTCTCAGTTGAAAAAATATTGGAATATTTACGTTCTATATTTCATCAAACAGCCATCAAGGTTGCAAAACTTAAATTCGAACATGGTGGGTTTTCAGTTTACACAGAATCCGAAGAAGGCGGTATGCTCCTTTTGCAAAGGGAAGGGAGAAAAGATATTAAAGTTACCCTTGGATCAATGGGGATATCTGACGAAACAATGAATGAAGAGGAAGTAAAAAGAAAAATCGCCGGAATAATAGACGGAATATTGAGAATGGAACGTCGTTAAATGGCTTTGTCTAAATATCAATATCGATCTGAGAATACTTGTTGATCCGGAAAGACAGTTTTAAGCACATGAGGCCGATGACGATCAGAAGCGCGCTGACCAGAATGGCCAGCAAAGTGGGGTAAATAAAGATCAACACCCCGACAAGAATGGAAAAAATGCCGGCCAGCATCAGATTGGCTGCCATATGCTTCATAAACTGGAATACGTGTTTGTGGTGCATAATAAAAGGGGTTAGGGCTGGGCGACGAACCAAATGTTATTGATCTGATGGCCATAAATATCACCCGGATTTTTATCATTGATATAAAAATAAAGCGGCTGGCCGTTATACGTGATCTGCTGCGAGCCGTCCGTCCGTTCCGTTAAACTGATCTCGCCTGTGATCCCCTCCTCCGTGGTCAGTTCAAATTCCCCATCCAGATAGGGCGGCCAGTTCCGTTCACATTGCTTGTAACAGTTGCTCTGATGGGGGCTGTCGCTGGTGAATACATATAATGTTTTGCCGTTTTTGGCCGTCAGAAAAGAGCCGACCTCTTCTTTTGTTCTGAGCCGGAGAATACTGGTGCCCACCAACACCTGTTTTTTCTGAATCGACTGAGTAAGTTTCATCTGTCCCACCTCTTTTTCTCCAGGTGTGGCCGCCAGTCTTTGGGCGCCAAGCGTATGATACAGATAAAATCCGCCCAAAATGACAGCGACAAGGGCCAATACGTATAAAACTTTTTTCATAAGAATTTTATTTTGCTTTACTTTTTTGGGATCGCTTCTATTTTAATATAGTATTGATTAATAAAAAATATGAAAAAAGTTTTATTATTAGGCGCCACCGGTTTTATAGGATCGCATTTTAAATGTTCGCTCCCCGGCGCCGGCTTTAAGGTCTTCACGCCCCGTATTGAAATCCGCAACCATACAGAGGTGGAAAAAGCGGCTTATGAAACAAAACCCGACATCATCATCAACGCGACCGGGATCACCGGTTACCCGAATGTGGACTGGTGCGAAGAGCACCCTGGCGAAACGATGAGTGTAAACGTCGCCGGCAGTATCAACATCGCGGCCGTAGCTGAAGAATTCGGCACTTATATGGTACAAATGGCCAGTGGCTGTGTATACGACGGCGATAAGAAAGGAGGATTTAAGGAAGACGATGAACCCAATTATTTCGGTTCCCTTTACAGCCGGTCCCGCGTGCTTTCTGAAAAAACCCTGAAGGATTTTAAAAACGTCCTTCAGCTTAGAGTGCGTATTCCCATCACCGGTAAACCGCACCCCAAAAACCTGATCAATAAACTCCTCAAATACCCGAAGATGATCAACATCAAAAACTCCTGCACGGTTATTGAGGATTTCATCCCAGCTGCCATTGAACTGATGAAGCGCAAAGAGACTGGTATTTTTAATATGACCAATATCGGTGCCATGGACCACAAAGCGATCATGACGATGTACAAAGAGATTGTAGATCCTAAATTCGAAATAAAACTCATGGGCAAAAAGGAACAGGACGTTTTATGCAAACGCCGCGCCAATTGTGTTTTGAATACGGATAAACGGGAAAAATTAGGCGTTCATATGCCGCCCCTTGAGGAATCACTCAGGCGCGTACTGGAGAAATACAAAAAGGTGATGGTGGAAGAATAATTTAGCCAAGAGCCTGGAGCCAGTAGTATGGAGCAACTCCTAGCTGTAAGCTCCTGGCTCCAGGCTCTTTAGTAGTGCCCCATATAACCCCATTCATCGACTTCATATATTTTCTCATCGGGATAAAAATTCCCTTCTTCATCATAATTCTCACCAACAGTATATTTATATTTCCTGTCCTCTTTTACGCCAGCGTAAAATTCATGAGACGCGTTATGCCCCACTTGGTAAAAAATTATCCCCTCTTTTTCAATAGGCCGAATCTGCCCTTGGGTATATTCAAGATGCCAACATAGAATATCTCTGGTGATCGTATCAGCTTCACGCAACGCCTGAGCCACCTCATCCACATGTTCTTCGATCCGCCTCACCTCCTCAAGCTCCGATAAATAATCCAATGCATCATAGCCGGATTCCTCCTGTTGCTGCCGGGCAATCTGATTATCGGTATCAAAAACCTGAGCGATGATATTCGGGTCAGTGATCTCCCGTCCGGTGACAAAATCATACACCTCATCTCTCTCGGTAATGAGATATTGCTTATTGCCTAATCGGCACACATCTCCTTCCAGGTTCTTTTTACGTTTACCGAACCGGTCAGCATTTTTGCCGATTTGTTTTTTGGGAATACGTTTACTATTAAGTATCCGGCGAACGCGTTGGCGTCCGCTAGACCGGATCGATCCATCATATTCCTTATATTCGTGTAATTTTTCAGACATAATAAAAAAGTTAATAAATAAAAGGGAGTCCTGTGCCCTCCTGCGCAGGACCCCCCTGGTTAATGGATAAGTTGATTTTTGGTTTTTATGTTGTGCCGTTTCCTAGGCGGCGTTTCCTCCTTGGTTTATGGGTTCGTCGATGATATGATAAGCGTCCAGCGGCGCCGGGAGTTCATTGTTGAAGGCTCCATGAGCCGCGATGGTGCGGATAAGCGCAGGATCGGCAACGCTTGACTGCAGTTCGCACACATTCCATTCAAATTGCTGTGTTTCTTGTTTATAAGTATCGAACAATTCGGTAAGCGCCTGACGGACAATGGCCAGGTCGACCACTTCCCCTTCCTCAGGAAAGGTTTCAGCTTGTAAAGGTTTCATAGTTATAATGGGTTAAAAAGTAAGGAATATGAGGAGAAGTGTACAAATAGGCATTAAATCCGATGGTGGGTTGTCCTAAAAAATTACGACGGTTCACCTGGATTTAGATAGAAGTAAGTATTTTTGACCATTCAGCCGGTATACCTTTCCTCACCCCGCTTGGCGGGATTTTCATGAAAGTTCACGGGAAGGACAGTCTTTTTGTACTCCTCCTATTTGCACACACCTCCTCATACGGTTAGTTAATTATTGGTGATTGATGGTGTAAAAGATCAGATGTTTTTGCTTTTTGATTGAGCGTGGAGGACTATTATAATATGATATGACAATATTGTCAATATTGTTAAATCAAACCCATAATATATTGACTTTTGGCTTTATTTAAGCTATAATTCAATTGACAATAAAATCTTGTCATCATTAAGTTCGACCATTTAATCTAGTCATATGATCAAAAACGTCCTGCAAAGCATCGGCCTCAACCAGAAAGAAATACAGGTTTACCTGATAGCATTGGAACTGGGCACCCAGCCCGCCTCGGTCATCGCCCGTAAGGCAGAAATACCCCGCAACACCACCCGCTTTTTACTGGATAAACTGGTGGATAAGGGGCTCATTAAAAAAGGCACCCGGGCTAACACCCAGCTTTACACCCCCGAAGAACCTCAGAACCTCATCAACCTGCTGGAACGCCAGCGCGTGGACGCTAATGCCGTTATCGACAAAAAGATCGGCCAGTTAAACAACGTGATGGCCGAACTGGAATCACGCTACCGGCCGGAAAGCACCAAACCGAAAGTCACGTTTTACGAGGGAAATGACGGGCTGACCAAGGTATACGATGACACACTCACTTCTAGCGGGACCATCCGCTCGTTCGCTTCCTTCGATGGAATGCACGGCGCACTACCGGAATATTTTAAAACCTATTACAAAAAACGGGCCGATAACCAGATCATGATCCGCTCCATCCACCCCGACACCCCCCTAGCCCGCGAAAAGACCAGGCACGATAAAAAAGAATGGCGCGAAAGCCGCCTGGTGCCGGCCAAACCCTATAATTTCACCCCTGAAATCCAGTTATACGATAATAAGACCGTCATCACCTCCTGGAAGGAAAAGCTAGGAGTGATCATCGAAAGTCAGGAGATCTACGAAGCGCTCAGAGTGGCCTTTGAACTGGCCTGGAAAGAAGCCGGCCGGCTGGATAAGCGGAAAAAAAAATGATTACGCAGCTAAAGCCGCCTCCATTAACGCGTATCCCATAATCTTCAGGGCGTTGTTATTCATAAACGGGTGAAAGGCAATACGGAAAGACACTCCTTCTTCGAGTTCATCCCAATAATGGTTAATCGTCACCCCGCGTCCTTTGGCAATACCCTTAACGGTACGACGTTCCAGCCCTCTGACCTTGCAGGTAAGAATACAGCTTAAATTATCGGCACCAACCGGATTAAGAATTTCGATACGATTCCCGCATCGCTGATTGATTGCCTGAACCAACTGAAGAAATTTTCGGACCATCTGCTGAACAGCTTTTTGCCGTTCCTCCACCGAAATCGTCATTTTTTGCAATACGTCTTTCGATATATTTTCGTTCGAACCGGCCAATGTGCCCAAATATTCCGGTGTGCAGGCGGCCACTAACCGGCCTAAAGCCTCATGGCCGACCGATCCTTTTTCCTGGACCATCTCGCTCAGTCCTCTCCGATTAAGAAAATCATCAGAAAGCATTAAAAGACCGAGCGGGCTGGAACCGACATTGGACCCTTTCTGAATACTGCCGACCAGAACGGACGGGCGGATCTTGCTGAAATCGATTACCCGGCGGCCAATGGACTGGGCACCATCTACAATCAGATCGGTTTGCGGCGCGTGACGGTCTAGTACTTCCCGGAACCAGGCTAGCGGAAAAGGATTGCCATGGCGGCTTAATTCACTGACCAGCGCGTAATCGACCTGAATATTTTTTAAAAGTTCGACCAATGCTTCCGGTGTGTCGGGCAACTGAAAAACATGAGCTTTGTCCTGCAGTATCGCAACGATCTCCCCGTATTCCTGGGGAGTTACCAGCACGGTTTCGCCCGGGCGGATATACGCCTCAGAAAAGAGCTGAAAAGCGCCCGTGCCGTTTCCGGCTACAAACAGGTTTTCCATCGGGCGGGTAAATCGAAGCGGTTCATGACGACCTTCCATCTGAGCCTGTAAATCCGCATAACGCTTCGGTTCAAAATGCCGGATCACTGCTTCTTTAAAACCGCCCATAAATTCCATAAAATCCATCCTCTGCCGGCTCAGTCTTGTGGCTTCCTGACTGAGCAGCCTGTTTTCCAGGCCGAATTGGGCGGAATCAGCGTAAGTGGTCAGAAAACGGCTGCCAAAATTATCCACCCCTTCCATCAAATGGTCACTGCGGACAAAAAACGGGGCCATTTCCTCATCGTTCAGCGCGTGCGGATTTTCATCCCACTGACTCACGACTTCCGGAAACAAACGGTTCGTTTCACGAACCGCTTCAAGGCGGTCTGAATGAATAAGATTAAAATGACTTCCGACTGTCATCAAATGTTCTACGCGTTGTCGGATCGTGGAATTCCGTTCACACAACCGTTGAATATGAAGATCCTCTTCATTGCGCAGGTCAATAATCAGACGGCTTAAATCTTCAAGGATTGTATCGATCTCATCCCGGCTCAATTGAATGGTTTCGCCTAAATGATGTCGGAGCGATTGGGAAAGAACCAGCCGGCTCTGATGAGTATTCGCTCCCAATACCACCTTGATATCATTAGGGGTCGGACTCAACTTATCGCTGACTTTAAAAATTGATTCCACCACCTCATACGGGATCTGGTCGATCGGCAAACAGAAACAAGTGTGCAGAAACTCACAGACTGTCCGCTGAAAAGATTCAGGAACTCTAATTGTTTCCGCCTGCTCACTGGCAGACCCCGTCTTCGTCCGCAGACGTTCCAGCAGGCGGTCGAGAAAGGTGGGATTATTAAGGGAGGGGTTGAGGGTTTCCATAATAAGGAAATAAAGATAATTAAAATTGATTGATTGATTAGATGAGTGTCCTCCGCTCCGCGCACGTTGCGCGGAGCGGAGGACGTCAATGTTGTGAACTCAGGGATGTACTTCGGGCCGGCTTCTCGTTAAGCCGGCGCCCGACCTCTGCTTCGGCACCGTCGTGCTGTCACGCAGAACAGTTGCAGGCCCTCGTTGGCCGGCGATCCGCGTTCCAGTAAAGGATCCGTCCTTGGCGGACGGAAGGAGTGGGTCGAACCAGACAGCCGGGCGTTCTCCCGACGGACGTACGAAACGTCGTGTTCAGGTCACCTCACAGGTGGTGTCCGGATGTGGAATCCGGAAAGTTCTGGCCCATGCAGACCGGCGCAGAAGCCGAAGCTACTTGCTGCTACAAGTCTCGCCGAAGGCCTTGAGCACCAGCTTCATCATGTCGGGCCGATGCCCGTAGCGATGCCGGCACTCGTCCAGCATGGCGTCTTCGTGACCGATGATCTTGGCGGCCTGGAAGCCCTTCTTCAGGAGCTCGAAACGTTGGGCCTCGCCCAGGATACCGTCGGCGGTATCGCTGGTATCGGTGACGAAGAGCAGGTCCTTCTTCTTGTCGGCTCCCCGGTCACAGCTCATGGCCGTGGCCAGGCAGAGCCGGCGCCGGTGCCAGCAGGGGATCAGCAGGGTGGCCGTGCCGGTCAGGGCAAAGGCCAGGATGAGGGGGTTGTAGATCGGGTTCGCGGCGACCTTGTGGATGATGACCGGGACTGTGAGGGCCCAGAACATCGCCAGACAGAACAGGCCGAAGATCAGGGGTGGGAGTGGCTTGTCTCGTAGTACTCGATGGAGCGCTTTCAAAGCGCACCTCCTTTCGAATCGGTTCTTCGAACGGTTGAGGGTTGAGGGAAACGGGCGGAAAAGTCCTCCTTTCCTTTCAAAAAAAGTTAAAGTTCACAACAGAGAGTTTGTTTGCCGCCGTAGCGTCCCCGAGCCGAAAGGCCGGAAAACGCAGAACAGAGGCAAACAGCTCTCTATTGCATGCATTGTTAAAGAGCAGGGTTACAGAAAGATGATTATTTTAACATATTTTGATAAATAAGTCAAGGATTAATAAAAACAGCAAAAAATGGGTAAACATATTGTCATCGCGGGTTAGAAAACCCGCTCTGCCAATGTCATTATCACGATTTTCATCATTTCCAGTCTGCGAATGCCGACGCCAAATCTATCATTCTACCACTTCCTAGCCCCTACCCTTTTTCTGATACCAAACCAAAAACAAAATAAGCAAAATATAATATCCAAACATCATCCAAAGCTTCATACCCGGCAGATCCACACTGGCATATGGCACAACGGATGCTATCTCAATGATTTTTATGATGTAATTTAAAATCCCCCAGGTTATATAGCCCAATATCATACTCACTCCATGAAAAAAGAAGGAGGAAATAACAGCCAAAAATCCGAATAACATAGCGGGCGGAATAGCAAAAATAACGAATAAATTGGCCAATGGCGCGATGAGAGACAGGCGTTCAAAGTTGAATATGATGATGGGAAGCGCCATCACCTGGGCCGATAAAGTCATCTGGATCGCTTCCCGAACCCCCATCGTTTCAGGCAGTTTCTGGGCGTATTTATCGAATAAAGGCGCTACATAAATAAGTCCGAGTACTGCGGCAAACGAGAGCTGAAACCCCACATCCCACCACAAGATCTTCGGGTTCCACAGAACCATAAAACAGGCTGACCACAGCACCGTCAGGTGGATATTACTCTGACGGCCGGAATTGAGCGCCAGAAGGCCCAAAATACCCATAATACTGGCCCGTACAACAGCAGGAGAGGCCCCTACAAACAGGGTAAAAAGGATGATGGCAGTCACCGCCGCCACAAACGCAATGCGCCTGGGAAGCCCCTTTAAAGCCGCCATAACGAACACGATGATGATCGTGATATTGTACCCGCTGATGGCGATGATATGTGTCAGGCCGGTGATGTTGAATTTTTCCATCAGATCCTCCGGAATCCCCTTCCGGGCCCCGACCAGCAGACCCGCCTCAAAACTGGCATGGGGTTCGGGAAATATTTTATTGATCCGTTCCATAAAAAGATTCTGCAGATGAGACATTCCGCGCCAGAAAAAGCTGCCTTGCCCGGTTTCCAGCACCTCCACCCACGGCCGGTACATGACAGAATAAACGCCATACCGACTCAGATAGGCGCCATAATCAAACCCCTCAAACACTCCCGGCGCCTTCAGCTCGCCATACACTTTCACCCGGTCCCCATAATGATATTGAGGATATTTATCCAAATTGATGAGGACATCTCCTTCGGATTTCAGATTTCGGATTTCAGATTTCGGATTTAATTGGTCATTAGTCATTGGGAATTGGCCATTTCGAGACAAAGCGTTAACAGCAATTGTGTACTTAGCTTTGTCTCGACGAATATCCGTTTCCACGATCACCCCTTCAAATCCGATTTTTTGCTCATTGTAAAAATCGATCTGCTCAGGCGTCACCCGATGCTCCGTAAAACTGGCCCGGAAAAGCCCCAAACAAACCGCCACCAGTAAAACTGAAAGTGCGATGGCTAATCGCACCCACCGATCATGCCTCCCTGACAAGGGAGGTTGGAGGGTTCCCCACCAACCGACCATGCCACTCAACACCCCC
>JAFGCR010000043.1 GCA_016932495.1 Candidatus Peregrinibacteria bacterium | reverse complement strand
CTTCGGTGGCAGGTTCTTCAGCAGCCTCTTCATCTGCAGTTTCTTCCTCTTCCTCAATGGTTTCTTCCTCGGCGACAGGTTCCCCGGTTTCCTCTTCCGTCACTTCTTCGGTGATTGCTTCTTCCGCGGCTTCCGCTTCGGTCATTTCCGGTTCTTCGGTTGTTTCTTCCGTCACTTCTTCTGTCACCTCTTCTTCAGGCATCGCTTCCTCCGTCACTTCTTCCTCGGCGACAGGTTCCCCGGTTTCCTCTTCCGTCACTTCTTCGGTGATTGCTTCCTCCGCGGCTTCCTCCGCGGCTTCCTCCGCGGCAGCCGCCGTTTCCTCAGCCAAACGCGCCGCCAGGCGGTCCAGCGTTTTTTCATAACTCTCCACTAATATATAGGTATCAGCCAATTGGCCCAGATACGCTTCATGCGCGGACGGATCGGAATAAAGCAAAAGGATATGGAGCGTTTTGAGGATCTCATATTGGTTTTTAAACGCATCCCCGGCAATAATCTGCGTGTCGTTCTTCTGACTTAAAAATCCATAAAAATTCTCAACCGCCCGCCGGACAACCGGATCATTGCTGTCCTCAGCCTGCATGATCTCATCCATCTGCTTCAGAAACTGAAGATGAGCCGGAAGATCCGGCGACACCGGGATCCGTCCGCCCAGGCTTAAAAGCCCCAGAAGATCATCTGTATAAAGATAAAGGTTTTCAAAGACCGGCAAGGCTTCCGCAAGGTCTTCCTGACGGTAAAGGGTCATCAGGTCACGCGCTTCTTCATCCAGGATATCCGCCGGCTCATCATCGGCCAGATACAGTTTTTTTACATAAGAAAGGACGGATGATTCCTGGCGGAATTTATCCTCCAGAAAATAACGGTCCAGATCCTGGTAGGCAGTCAGCTGGTGCAGGGCATCCTGGCAGGTGGAGGCATACAGCATCCAGAATTCGGTCCACTCCTTTTCCAGCCGCAGTTCAGCGGCCAGCGGAGCCAGCCAGGGGTCGTCTTTCTGTTCCAGCTGTCCGATCAGGGCCGTTTCTAACGCCAGTTTCTGTTCCAGGCGGGCACCTTCCTTGCAGATCCCATCGGCGTTCAGCGCAATCAGCGCCTGCCTCACTCCGTCAAGCCCCTTCGTAAGGAACCACTCGGCCTCCATTTCATCATTGATCCGCTCATGCAGATCCGCGTAGGTCATGGCCGCAACATCAGACGCTTCTAAGGCAGCCGGATAATCCGGAAACGGAATAGCGCTCAGGGATTCCTGAAACTGGTAAGCCTTGGTAAGCTGAAACGCCACCTGTTCGCGGACTGCTGAGAGACGTTCGGCTTTAGTCCGCTGTTCCATGGCAAACGTCTCGAAATCCGCGCGCCCCTGATTGGTGTCGATCAGCTGAAGATAATCCAGCGCTTCTTCCACTTTGGCCGAAACAGGGGCCTCGGTCATCACACTTTCCGCCTCTGATTCCTGAGCGCGCAGGGTTTCCGAAGTGACCACAGCGGTCAGCGTGGAAAAAACAGAATAAAGCAGGAAGGCGGTAAGGGCGATCAGGGGGATGAATCGGTTTCCTTTGATGGACGGATTATTTTTTTTCATCACAACATTAAAATGGGTTTTGTTTTATTTGGAAGGAGTCCTCAATTTAGCCATGTTCAGAATCTTAAGAGCCGAACGGCGCTGAAGCCGGCGGATCAGGAAGACCAGAAGGAAAAGCAGGCTGACACCGCCTCCGGCCGCGGCGGCGGCAGGCGCCACACCGATACCGGGCGCCTTGATCATAAAATGCACATCCACACTTTCCGAACGGATCTTGCTGTTGCCTTCGGTCTTGACCGCGTAAAGCGTGACCCGGTGCGGGCTGTCCACTTCCAGGTTCCGCGGGGCCTGCACCTCAAACGCCCCGATCTCACTGTCGGAGATCACGGAAGAAGAAAGCACCACGCTGTTCCAGATGGCAAACACCTGGGAGCCGAACTCGGTCTCACCGGTGACGACCGGGCGGGTCTGGTCGATGACCAGCATGTCTTTTTCATCAGGAGTCTGGGCAAACGCCTTGCCTATAAAAATATTATAGAAAGGCGGAATGGCCGCGATCAGTTTGCCGCCCAGAGTCTTGGGGACCGGCGGGCTGACAAAGCTGGATTTATCCACGCTGAAACGCACCGCCTTAGAAGAAACTTGTGAACCATTGCTCAAATAAGCCGTGGCCACCAGATCATACAGTTGCTTGTCTGCCAGCGGATTGGATTGCCCTTCAAAGTTTTTTGCATCGAGCTCACCGACCGTTGTATCGGCCAGTTCCGTAGAAGCGGTCACCACCACCGGCTTGGAGCGAAGGGCGGCAAGCTGAGCCTGCAGATCCTCCAGTTTAGAACGGTTAGCGGTAAGATCTAAAGTGGTCAGACCCTTAAAGGAGGCAATGACATTTTCAAGCGGTTCGGCGTCAAAATCATCACCGTAATTTTCCAGAAAGACTTCGGTTTTTTTAATATTCTCCTGAAGCTTTTCAGCAACCGCCTGGACCTCATCCGATGGGGATGTTCCCGATAAAAGCATGGCAGAGTCCAGCGATTTTAATAAAGCATTGGTAAGCGCCTGTTCAGACTGAGTCGCCACCACCAGGACCAGAATGGTCTCAGCCGGCACTTTTCCGCTGATGCCGGGCTGGTTCGTTGTCAGAATCCATCCGGGCTGGGGGTCGGTGATGAGCACGTCGGCAAACCGTTCCGATTCCGGTTCCACAAAACAGTCGGTAGGGTCGGTGGGATTGGTATAATCCTGGTTCAGCTCGCGAAAGTCGTCACAGCCGTCCCCGTCCGTATCGGATTTGACCGGACTGGAACCCGCGTAACATTCCATACGGTCGGACAGGCCGTCTTCATCCGTATCGGATGAGACATTATTGAAATCCGCGCCGTTAAATGCCGGATTCTGGCGGCAAAGGTCAAGCTGGTCCAGCACCACCTCCACCCTCACCTCCTGCACTTCCACCACCCCTTCCTCAATGATCGATTCCGCTTCCGCCACAGCTTTTTCCTCGATCTCGGGAGCCGCCTGGAAAAGCGCTTCGGAACAGAGGTCGAATAAAGCGCAGGCGCCTAACGTATCGCCCTGCGCCTCATGCGCGGGCCAGGCATTCTCATTGATCTCGATGGTAATAGGATTTTCAGGATCGTCCGCCGGATAATGGCAGATCAGGATACGGCCCCCTTCTTCTGCGCAGTCCTCACACACCGGACAGGTCCCGCCGATATAACCGCAGGGCGGACAGGGGCCTCCGCAGTCCACGCTTTCCTCCCCCTGGTTCTGCAGGCCGTCGATACAGGTGGCGCAGGGTGTTGGGCAGGGTCCGCCGCAATCGATGCCGGCTTCCCCGCCGTTCTGAAGTCCGTCACTGCAGGATGGATCCGCGCCCACAGGTATTTCATAAAGACACAAGGCGCTGCATCCGTCACCGGAATTCGTGTTCCCATCATCACATTGCTCTCCATTCTGATAATTCACCACGCCATCCCCGCACACAGGCGCAGGCGGAGCGGGTTCGTAAATACGGAATGAGGAACTGCGGGTCGCGCAGTTGGCCGGATTATTGGAATCGCAGATGGTCACACGGACCTGCACGTTTGCGCCTTCCGCGAAATCCGCCGCAGGGTTGGTCTCGACCCGATAAAGTTTCTGGTCCTGCTGGACCGTCACTTCGGGGGAATCGGAGGTGTAAGTAATACTGCCGACCGTGAAGTTAAGCGAACCGATGTTCACACCCGCCCGGTCATCCGTGATCGTGAACACGACATTCGTGTCCGCCGGGTTATTGCCGGAACCGGAAAGCGGAGCGATGAACTGGACCGTGGGAGCCGTGGTGTCGGGCGTGCAGAAACCCACGCCGTCCACTTCCTTATTATAACGGTCACGGACCGTATAGGTCTTGCTGACCGCTTCGGTCAGAACATTATTAATATTCTCATCCACTAAATTATTGTCGATGTTTAAGTCCTGTGAGAAATTGAAACTCACACTGCTGGCGGTCAGCGCGGGCGTGAAATTGATGTAACCGAACGTTCCAACTCCATTGAACGTTCCGCTCATCGGAAGGCGCGCGCCGCTTAACTTAAGCGTGCCGTTATCCACCTGGTTAAAGACCTGCATCGGAAGCGGTGTGCCGATCGTCAGCTGGTTGATGGCTGACTGAGCAGGATTGGTGGAAAGGGTGGTGTCCCCGGCCATGACATTCGCTCCTTGCGTATCGACCTTGATCTCGATGGTGCTGCTGCAGCCTTTGATCAGGCTGTTGTTGTCCGTTAACGAGTAACGGGCAGCCAGGGCCGACGGTGCCATAAGGGCAAACGCCGTCACCAGGGAAAGGACCCTGAGGGTTGCTTTTTTCATGATGGTGGAGTTGGAAGTAAACATCGTACTAATTATTGAAAATTAAAAATTGAAAATTAAAAAGTATCTCCCTGCTTAAAGTAATTGAGGATCAGCAGGCTGATATCCGGGGCGTTGATCCAGCCGTCTTTATTAAGGTCAGCGGGATCCACACCGCTGGTGCGGTAAGAAAGCAGCATAGTGACGATATCAAAAGAATTGATCCGGTCATCCGGATACACATCCCCGGCGATCAGTTCAAACGTGCCGCCCAGCGTGTAATCCAGATCGATGGGGGCAGGGTTGGCCCCGATGGCCACATCCCGGAGGATCTTGGTCAGATGGCTTTCGCCTTTTAAGGCAATATGGTAACTGCCGATGCTCAGCTGATCAGTCATAAAGTTATCCAGCGTGCCGTATTCATCCAGCACAAGGCTCTCTTTTAAGGTCACTTCGCTGGTGTCCTGATGGAAAAAGCTCAGATCCGTCGCAAGACCAAGGTTTGGCCCTTCAAAAGTCGCGCGTTTTTCCGGTTCAGCGATCACATTGAAGATCGCCAGGTCTACATCCTGATCACAGGCATCGCCGAGGCCGTCCTGATCCAGATCGGACTGGTCGGGATTAGACGTGACACGGCAGTTATCATCATCGTTTAACACCCCATCGCCGTCCACATCGTCATCGCACACATCCCCGATGCCGTCCTTGTCCAGATCGGCCTGATCCGTGTTCGGAATGGTCAGACAATTATCGATGTTATTCAAAATCGTGTCGCCGTCCACATCATTGTCACACACATCCCCGGTGCCGTCCTGATCCAGATCGGCCTGATCGGCGTTGGGGGTCAAAGGACAGTTATCCGTGGCGTTAGGAACCGTGTCGCCGTCCACATCGTTGTCACACACATCCCCGGTGCCGTCTTTGTCCAGATCGGCCTGATCCGTGTTCGGAATGGTCAGACAATTATCGATGTTATTCAAAATCGTGTCGCCGTCCACATCGTTGTCACACACATCCCCGGTGCCGTCCTTGTCCAGATCGGCCTGATCGGCGTTGGGGGTCGCAGGACAGTTATCCTGGGAATCCAGGATGCCGTCCCCGTCCGTATCCAGCACCACGGTCTTAAACGTGATGGTCTGTTCAGCCACTACATTGCCAGCCATGTCCGCGCACCCGGAAATGCGGACCGTGACGGTCTCGTTGGACGCAAAATCCTCCGCCGGATCGATAATCAGATGCCGGCCGTAATCAATGGTCGTGGCGGTGACTTCCGGATTACCTCCCTGGTATGTTTTAGAACCGAATGAAGGGGAGGAAACCGTGATCCGGCACGTGCCGGCCTGCATGCCGGAACCTGATAGGCCGTCCGGAAAGGTCTTCCGGTCCAAAACATCAAAAGACATCAGGGCATTTAAAGGCAGATCCGTGCTGTTATTAACGGGTAAAATATTAAACAGGCGGGGCGGTGCCGTATCCGCTTCCGTGATGAAAGTAAAAGTCGTCGGGTTCATCGTATTAGGCCCGTTGGCATCTCCCAGCTGGTTCTGGCTGCCGGAAGCCAGGTCCTGGTATCCGCTCACCGTAATGGTGATCGTGCGGCCGTACTTCCAGCGGCGGGTGTCGCCGGCAAAAGTAGTGACCGGAGGACGCGTTATCGCCATCTGGCACAAATTTGATCCCCACACGCCGGAACAGGTATAACTCACATAATCTTTAAGGCTGAACGTATTCTGACCGTTGTTGCCGATAATGTCGATCCCCGCTGAGTTGATATTCACACCCGTGCCCACCCCGCTGTCATCGGTTTCCCCGCGAAGAGAATCGCGCAGATCAAACGTGAAAAGGGAGTCCACCGGCACATTTATAGCGCCATTAGCCGGAAGAGGATTTTTGGCGTAAGGTTTTTTAGTGTCCGCCCAGATATGGAACTGAAAATCTTCAGCGCTGTCCAGGATGTCCGCGCCGTTTAAAGCGATATTGCTTTCCGTGGTCGCGCCGATGGTCCCGGTATTGATATCCAGCTTAGCAGGTGTGGCCGTGCCGTAATTGACGGCCGTGGGTTTCAGCATCGTCCAGGGAGCGGATCCGAAATTCCCGGTGCCGCTGGCGGCCTGGACCGGGAAATTATATCCGGTGGATTTTACGCGGCCGCCGGAAACCGTCTGGTTGCGCCAGCTGTTGAAATACGTGCCGGACGTCACAGCATTGGTCTGCACGAGCGCCGGATCGTAATCGATCCAGATATTCGCGGCGGTCGTACCAGCCGCATTGATGGCGATCGCCCCGTCAAACGTCTGTCCCACGTAAAAATAATTCAGATCCGCGGGGTTCCCGGTACCGCCATCGCCCGTGTCATCCGCGCCGGTAAAAGGATTGGCAAGGATCTCAAAATAATCCCCGCTCGGCGCGGCCGCGGACACAGCGGACAGCCCGATCGTCATCGCGAGGATGAACGCGGTCAGTCGGAGCGCCAGTGATTGACGGCTAACGGTTTTCAAAAGTAAAAATTTAAAAACTTGAAAACTTGGAAACTTGAAAATTAGGGGTTCTTCAGATCCCCCACTTTATCCAGATTCCCGAGGAGGATATTAAGATCCGTTGAATCGACCGTGCTGTCCTGGTTCAGGTTGGCGCGGAGGTTGTTGCCGGACGGATCCGGTGTGCCGTACTGCTGAAGCAGGATGGAAAGGTCGACAGAATTGATCACATCGTCCCCCATGGTGCCGGGCATGGTCGCCGCCCCGCTGATATCCCCGGCGACAAGCGTACGGGAACCGACGGCGGGAGAATTCGTAATATTCGTAAAATTCAGATAATTTTCTCCCAGCTGAAGGTAAACATTATCAAGCACACGGCTTAAATGCGCCTTGCTTTTAAACACCGCGTCATAATTGCCGGCCGTCACATTGGTGGGCGGAACAATGTACACACTGCTCACCCCGGATGTGCTCGTTGAAAGAAGTGTCGGATACTGATAGCGAAGCTCCCGGTTCAGGTCGTCAGGCGTGTAAAGCGAAAGGGCATAGGTGGTATCAAAATTCGTTCCCGTCGTGCCGGAACGCTGTTCCGGACGGGCCTGGATCTCCGTGAAGATGACGTACTGGGGCGCGGACGGTTTTGAACTGCCGGTTTCGACAATACAGGTCGCGCTGCAGCCATCTCCGCTTCGGGTAATACAGGATTCATCACCGATTCCCAAACAATCCGTGTCCATGGTGCAAACCACGCGATTACTACAGTGTTTTCCGTCATCACATTCTTCCGCCCCTTCGGCCACTCCGTCCCCACACACCGTCACGTAAACGCCGGAAGAGACCACGTTCACATCCGCTGCGGAAAAAGGCGCTCTCACCGCCCACACCGCCATGGCAAGCACAAAAGCGGCGAGCAGTCCTCCGGTGATGGTTTTTAAATAAAAGCGCATTTATTTTTTTGTAATCTTAATATTATAGCAAATCTCACCCGAAAAATCAATGCTTTAAACAGAACGGACTTGTCCCTGATAAGCGAACACTATAAAATGGCAACATCTTCGATGAATTTTCATTTTTCAATTTTCATTTAGTTTTCAAGTTTTTAAATTTTCAAGTTTTCAAAAATGACAGCCAACGAAATCCGACAAAAATACCTGGAATTTTTTAAAAAAAAGGGTCACACGATCATTCCTTCCGCCCCTTTACTTCCCGAAAACGACCCCACCGTGCTTTTCACCACGGCCGGCATGCACCCTTTAGTGCCGTATCTTCTCGGTGAACCCCATCCGGGCGGAAAACGGCTGGCAAACCACCAGAAATGCATCCGGACGGGCGACATCGATGAAGTCGGCGACAACACCCACCTCACCTTTTTTGAGATGATGGGCAACTGGAGCCTGGGCGATTATTTTAAAAAAGAAGCCATTGCTATGAGTTTTGAATTTCTGACGGACAAAAAATGGCTGAATATTCCGCTGGAAAAACTGGCCGTGTCGGTTTTTGAGGGTGATGACGACGCCCCGCGCGACGAGGAATCCGCCGGCATCTGGAAAAAATTAGGGATCCCTGAACATAAAATCGCCTACCTGCCTAAAAAAGCCAACTGGTGGGGCCCTGCGGGCCAGACAGGCCCCTGCGGCCCGGACACCGAGATGTTTTACTGGGTGGGCAGCGGCAATCCGCCGGTGTCATCCAATCCCGGGGATGATGAAGAAAACTGGGTCGAGATCTGGAACGATGTGTTTATGCAGTACAACAAAACGGAAGATGGGAAATTTGAACCACTAAACCAGACCAATGTTGATACCGGCCTGGGTCTGGAGCGTGTGGCCGCGGTTTTACAGGGTAAAAAAACGGTTTACGACACCGAACTTTTCCAGCCGATTATCGAAAAGATCAGCGCGCTTACCAAAATCCCCTATCCGGAGGCTGAAAAATCTTACCGCATCATCGTAGATCACCTGCGCGCCGCCACGTTTATGGCCGCGGATGGCGTAAAGCCCAGCAACCTGGATCAGGGCTATGTGATGCGCCGGCTTTTAAGGCGCGCCATCCGGCACGGGAAACTGCTGGAGATCGACGATAATTTCACCCATGTCATCGCCAAAAAAATCATCCATCTGATGAGCGATATATATCCTGAACTGAAACACGAAGAGGTGATCCTGCAGATCTTCCAGCTGGAAGAAGAACAGTTCCGCAAGACCATCAACCACGGCCTGAAAGAATTTGAAAAACTGCTCACCGGTTTTCAGATGGCGTTTGAAAAAACCGGAAAAAGGATGACAGAAATCTCCGGCAAACAGGCCTTTAAACTGTACGATACTTATGGCTTTCCCATCGAGATGACAGAAGAGGAGGCGAAAAAGCACGGCCTGACCGTGGATAAAAAAGGTTTTGATGAAGCCTTTAAAAAACACCAGGAACTGTCCCGCGCCGGCGCTGAAGAAAAGTTCAAAGGCGGCCTGCAGGACAATTCCGAAGCCACCACACGGCTTCACACCGCCACGCACCTTTTACACGCGGGTTTAAAAAAAGTATTGGGCGACCATGTAAAACAAAGCGGTTCCAACATCACCGCGGAACGTTTGCGGTTCGATTTCTCGCACCCGGATAAAATGACCAAAGAACAGCTCGAAGCCGTGGAAAAATATGTGAACGAAGCCATCCGGTCCGACGCGGAAGTGAAATGCGAGACCATGTCTGTGGAGGAAGCGAAAAAAAAGGGTGCCATCGGTTTGTTTGAAAGTAAATACGGGGAAAAAGTGAAGATGTACGACATGTCCCCCTGGTCCAAAGAGATCTGCGGCGGCCCGCATGTAAAAAGGCTCGGGGAACTGGGGAAATTCAAGATCAAAAAAGAGCAGTCCTCAAGTGCCGGCATAAGAAGGATCAAAGCGGTACTGATAAATGAATAACATTCTACCTAACCCTAGCCTATACCCCATCGTCATTCTGAACTCGTTTCAGAATCTCCTGGTCAACTGTTATTCAGGAAATCCTGAACTAAATTCAGGATGACGAAGAGGGTGTTCGGAATAACTGTTGCTAATTAGCATACGGGATAGTAACTTGCTTTTCAGTCGCTTTTTTGGTATAATATAGGGATTAAATCATCAAAACCGTTACCATGTTTTTAGAAAAAATCATCCCATCCGCCTATGCGCAGGGTATCGCCACTCAGGTCAAATCGACTGCTGTGGCCGGCGGACAGGCGGTAGAAGAGGCTGGCAAAAGCGGTATTCAGGAATTATTCAGCTTCATCGTGCGGAATCTGGATAACTGGATAGGGGGGATCGTCATTATAGTCATCTCCTGGATCATCGCGAAAATAGTAGCCGGAGGGATTAAAAACAAGATCATTGAAAAAAAGGGTGAAGAAATCCATGAAAGCGCTTTGGTTCTGGTGGAAAGGATCACCAAAACGGTTATCTTAATAGTCGGTATCACTGTTGCGGCCGCGATCAACGGTTTTAATTTTACAGCGGTGATCGGCGCCCTCTCGCTGGGTATTGGTTTTGCGCTTAAGGATATTATAGGGACCTTTATATCAAGCATTATCCTTCTTTCACAGGACCGGATCAAAATAGGTGACCTGGTGCAGGTGGGAGATATTTTAGGCACCATCATCTCCATCGATACCCGCGTGACCGTGCTTCAGGCAATCGATGGAACAGAAGTGGTCGTCCCTAATCAGGAAATGCTGAACCAGACACTGGTCAGCTACACCACGAATCCCTTCCGCCGGATCGAACTCATTGTGGGAGTGGATTACAACACCGATCTTCCCATGGTCACCAGCCTGATCAAAGGGATTATCGAAAAAGACCCTGATATCGTGTCCAAACCCGAATCACTGGTGCTGGTGGATGAGTTCAGCGACAGTTCCATTAATATAAAGGTGCTGTTCTGGATCGAATCCACCAATAACTGGATGAAGGTCCGTTCCAACCTGGCCAACCGTATTAAAAAGACGTTCAACGAACTCAATATCAATATTCCTTTCCCGATCCGGACACTTAAACTGGATGAAGATGACCGCAGTTTCTTAAAGACCATGGACAGCATGAAAAAAGGCTATGTGCCGGAACGGAAAACCGCCCCTCCAAAGGAAAAAGTCATCGAAGCGGCCCTCGGCACGGAAAACGCCCCCCAGATCCCTGAAAAAATATTCGGAGCCCCTGAAAAAATGTCACGCACGGATTCCCCGGCCACCGCTCAAAAACCCGCTCCGGCCCCCGCCCCTATGCACCCTGCCGCCCCGGCAAAAGCACAGCCCGAAGAACCAGCCACTCCCCCACCGACGCACCTGTAACGGATTGACTTCGTATCGACTGCGTATTGAAAACGAATAGACTTCGTATTGGCCGGTCTATTCGACGTCCATTCGATATCCATTCGGTGTCTATTCGATATCTATTCGTTTTATTTAGCCACTCTCTCCACTTCATCCAGCGTCGTCAGACCGCTGACCACTTTAAGCACGCCGTCTTCTTTGAGCGTAAGCATCTTGCACTGCTTACTGATGTAATCATAGATCTCTGGCATGGGTTTGTTTTCCAGAATCATATTCCGAAGCAACTGATCAAAACGCAGGACTTCCGCAATGGCTACTTGCCCCTTATAACCGGTATGACTGCATTTGTCACACCCTTTAGCGCTTTTGAGTTCAGTGGGCATGACAGGCGCTTCAATTCCTTTTGCCCTGATCTTCTCCAGCACTTCCGCAATGTGAGACTTTTCACTTTCTGAAATGGGTTTACTTTCCATACAATCCGGACAAAGCTTGCGCACCAGGCGCTGGGCCACGATTAAATCGAGTGAAGGGGCCAGAATAAAACTTTTAACACCCATATTGATCAGCCGGGGAATGGATTCAAGGGCGGAATTAGTATGAAGGGTGGAAAGCACCAGATGGCCGGTTAAAGAGGCCTGAGCGGCGGTTTCCGCGGTTTCCAGGTCACGGATCTCCCCCACCATGATCACATTAGGATCCTGCCGGAGAATGGCCCGAAGGCCGGAGGCAAAATCATATTCCTGGTCTTCATCGATCTGACTTTGAGAAATGCCCGGAAGATTGTATTCGATCGGGTCCTCCAGCGTAATGACTTTTTTCGCCTGCGTATCGATACTCTGCAGCATCGTGTAAAGCGTGGTAGTCTTCCCGCTGCCAGTCGGCCCGGTCACCAGGATCATGCCATGGGTCAGCTGAACCGCCCCCTGAATATTTTTAAGGGATTCTCCTTCAAAGCCGAGTTCTTCCAAAGGAATCGCTGACCGCTGAGAGTCCAAAAGCCGCATCACACACGCCTCCCCGTAATGGGTGGGCAGAGTGGAAACGCGCACATTGATCTGGCGCTTATTAAGGATGAAGGAATACTGCCCGTCCTGAGGGATATTGGTGATATTGAGTTTCAGATGAGAAAGGTATTTGATCTCTTTGATAAGCCCGTCATACGTCTTGCGGGTAATCTCAAAAACCGATTTTAAGACCCCATCGATACGGAAACGCACCAAAACCATCTTTTCTTCCGGCTGAAAATGGATATCAGAGGAATGGGTCTTGTATGCCCCGACCTGAATGTACTTGAGCGCCGCGTCGGAACTGGCGGCTTCGATTTTTGTTTTCAGTTCCTGAATGCCCGCGATCTCTTCCGCAAAAGAACCAAGGTCCTCCTCCCTGAACTCAGTTTCGACCTTCTCTTTTTCCTGATACTGTTTGGAGAAATAGATCTTGTGGGCCGCCCGGATCGATTCTTCGGAGGCCAGGCTTACTTCCGCCCAGTATCCATCTTTCCGGAGTTTTTCGATCAGCGCCTGGGCTTTTTCATCCAGATCCGCCGCCGCGACACGAAGTTTCTTGCCGGACTGGAAAAAAACCGCCACCCCTGCCGCCTCCGCCACTTCCTTGGGGATGACCTTGGACAGATCAGGATTGAGCGGCATAGTGAGCAGATTCACATAAGGGATGTCCAGCTCTTTGGCTTTGTTCTGAACCGCCTTTTCCTTGGCTTCCTGCTGGAGAGCCTTCACTCCGCCGGCTAATTTGGTCTGGTCAGGCACGTTTTTATTTTTAATTCTATCTGTATATTATACCAAAAAAACAGTGCAAGTGCAAGTTTTACGTGTAAGTTATATTTTTTAATTTCCTTGCACTTGTCACTTGCACTGTTACAAAAAACCCGACCTCCAGGGAAGCCGGGCTTAATTGATTTTAGAAACAGGATTATTTCCTCAAAGTCTTCCGCATAAAAGCCGGGACTTCCAGATCCACATCCGCGCCTTTGCCGGCAGGATGGATGCCTGTGACTTTCGTGCTGGAAGTAGGCGCATGCCCCAACCGCTGGATCGTGCCGGCGGCGCTGGCGTTCTGAACGCGCGCCTGCTCCTCCTCGCTGAAACCGGTGGCGATGACTGTGACTTTGATCTCGCCCGTGTAATTCTCGTTGATGACTGAACCAAAGATGATATTCGCACCCGGATCCGCGGCTTCTGTAATGACTTTCGCGGCTTCGTCCACCTCGAACATAGAAAGGTCGTTGCCGCCGGTGATATTAAAGAGGATGCCGTTAGCGCCCTGGATCGACAGTTCCAGAAGCGGGCTTTCAATGGCGGCGCGGGCCGCGTCCACCGCACGGTTTTCACCCGTGCCGTAACCGATCCCCATCAGGGCGGAGCCGGCGTTCTGCATAATGGCGCGCACATCCGCGAAGTCAACGTTGATCATTCCATGAACAGTGATCAGGTCCGCCACCCCCTGGATCGCCTGCCTCAGAATATCATCCACCACCACAAACGCATCCGTCAGAGGTGTTTTTTTATCAATAATAGAAAGGATGCGGTCGTTGGGAATGGTGATCAGGGTATCGACTTTAGATTTCAGCTCATCAAGCCCCTGCATAGCGGCATCAGTCCGGTGGGCGCCCTCAAAAGAAAACGGCTTGGTGACCACACCGACCGTCAGGATTCCCATTTCTCTGGCGATATCGGCAATGACCGGCGCGCCGCCTGTTCCCGTTCCGCCGCCCAGACCGCAGGTCACAAAGACCATGTCCGCACCCTCAATGGCGCTCTTGAGCTCTTCACTGCTCTCTTCAGCCGCCTTTTTGCCGATTTCCGGGACAGAGCCGGCTCCCAGACCACGAGTGGTCCCTTTGCCGATATTGATGCGGTGGGACGCCTGGGAATGATAAAGGGCCTGCGCATCCGTATTCACGGAAATAAAATCAACGCCCTCCACTTTAGCCGCGATCATGCGGTTGACCGCGTTGCCGCCACCACCGCCGATACCGATCACTTTAATAGAAGCGAGCGGGGTGATCTCGGGCTTTACTTCGACCGAACTGCTGATCCGGACCGTAGAGGACTTTGAACCGTTAAATAAATTTTTGAGTGTGTCAGACATGGGGAATGAATTAATAAATTAAAAATTAACAGTTAACATTTGACACCTGACATTTAACATAAAGTCAAAAGTCAAAGGTCAATGGTCAATTGTTTTTTGTTTTTTGTTTTAAAAACTAGGGAAGAAGGTTCTTGAACCAGCCCTTTACCCCGGTTAACACTTTCTTGAGATCAAGAGAACCAAAACCATACGAACGGCCCTCAAAACGCGACCCCCATACCACCAGGCCGATGGCGGTGGCATAAGCCGGATCATCGATTTTATCCACGACTCCGTCCACTTCCGTGGGGAAGCCGATCTGGACCGGAAGGCCAAGGATATCACGCGCCAGATCCAGACAGCCGGGTATTTTAACGCCGGCTCCTGTCAAGATCGCGCCGGCCGGCAGCATGCCGTCCCGGCCGATGGAGCGGAGTTCGTCTTTCACCATTATAAATATTTCGTGATAACGGGCCTGGATGATCTCGGACATGTGTCTTTTAGAGACTTTATGGTTGTCGATCTTGCTGATCAGAGACAGATCGATCGTCTCGCGCTCATTCACTTCATCCGGGCCAGTCGTGCCGTATTCGATCTTGATCTTTTCAGCGGTATCGATCGATGTGCGCAGGCCGATGGCGATATCGTTGGTAACGCTCTCACCGCCGACCGGAAGCGTAGCGGCGTGCAGAGTGGCGCCTTCTTCAAATACAGCAATAGATGTACTGCCGCAACCCACATCGATGACCACCACGCCCAGTTCCTTTTGACGGCGTGAAAGCACCGCTTCAGCAGCCGCCAGGGAGCTGGGGACGATGTCATCGATATCCACCCCCGCCTGATGCACCGCTTTTTCAATATTCTTAATAATGGTGCCCTGCCCGGTAATAATATGAGCATCCACCTCCAGACGCACACCGATCATGCCGACCGGATTCTTGATCCCCTTCTGGTCATCGATGGAAAAGGATTTGGGGATGATGCGTAAAATCCGGCGGTTGCTGGGCATATTGACCGCCTGGGCCGCCTCAAGCACACGGTTGATGTCGTCTTCAATGATCTCGGAACCCGCGTGGGAAATGGCGATCACACCTTTGCTGTCAAAGGATTCGATATGGTTGCCGCTCAGCCCCACAAACACATGGTGCACCGGCGCGCCGGACATCCGCTCCGCGTCCTCCAAAGCGGCGGAAATGTTGCTGATCGTCTCGTCTACATCAATAATATTCCCCTTCCTCATTCCGGTAGAAGGTGAAACACCTACCCCTATTATATTAGGCATCTTCTTTTCCTCTTGTAAAAGAGCGATCACAGTACGGATCTTGGAACTGCCGATATCTAAACTGGCAACGATTTGTTCTTTAGACATTTATGAAAATTAGAAATGAAATATGAAACGAATATCTTTTTTGATCGCGCAAACAGCTCATCATTAAAACAAAAACAATCGAAATACCGAATAACTTTCTATTCAATGGATTTACAACAAATGCAGTTTACACGAGGGGGTTTCCTTTGACAAATCTTTTTGCTAAAAAAGCGCCTGGACAGAATGGATGTTCAATTTTTTTATGCATTTTTTTTGGCTTATCTAAAAAGCGAACTGCTGAACACAATTTTTATTAAAAAAGTCGCACAAGTCTTAAAAAATGTTGTAAAATCATCTTATTGCTGAACAAATTTTGTATTCAATAAAAATATCGCAAATTAAATTTTGTGTTCATAAAAAAGGCGAAGCTACTTTATGGCTTGGATAAGGGTAAATATTAACCAAGCACTTCACGCTCAATTTTGTTCATCTTTTTAAAATCCTTTTCCGATTCGTGATTATGCCCGAAGATATGCAGAAAACCATGAACAAATAATTTATTCAACTCATCTTCCAGTCCCTTCTTTGCCTGTTTTTTGGCTATTGGCACACTGATGTAGATCTCTCCGATCAGTCCTGTATCTTTAAAATCCGATGTTTCTATGTAAGAGAAAGAAATTACATCTGTAGGCTGATCCTTATGCCGATACTGTTTATTAAGAGATTGAATGTAATCATCATTCACAAAAACCACATTCAAAATACCTTCTACATCAGGAACATGTTCTTTGAGTCGCCGGATACATTTGTCAAAATCTGTCTTCTTAATCCCCCACTCCCCACAATTGATAAATTGAATATCCATTTTTCTCCTTAAAACGAATTCATTATACATGAAGCGGCAAAAAACTGCTTATAAACTAGTTGTAGGTAGTGTTGCAAATTTGGTCAGTTGACTAAGAGTTACCTTGGGTTATTTCTGTAATGCTCAATCATATGCTGTGGCATTGTCCTTTCATCGACCATTCTGTCCGTTTTCTGTTGAACTGTTTCAAATAATTCTGTTCCCCTAAAATGTTCTATTAAGTCTCTAATATTTCCGATAATGCTATCAAGTAGGCCATGCTGATATGGTTGTCCGTTAAATTTGATTTGACGAGCCAGGCGAATATCTTCTTCAGTTCTTAGAAACATGCCTTTTATCATATTTCTTGTCAGATTTGCCGAGGTTGTTCTATGGCTGCCATTCAGTAGGAAATACTCAGCTTGTGGATTTTGTCTGATATATTCCTGAAAAAGATCACCAGTTGTTTCATCAAAATGAGGAACTACAAGATCCTTGTGCATCAGTGGAACTGGTGGGAGGCCATCATTTTCTCCTCTTCTATAAATTTCAAAATACCGCTGTAAAACTTCCGCACTGTGGACTGGGAAATCCCTTGTAGTAATAACCTGTGCTGGAGTTAATTCTTTGAATTCCATATATAGAATATAACACTAAAAATATAATATGTCAACATAAGGAAATAGCCTAAGGTAACTCAGTCTAAATGGGAAAGAAATTTGCGATATTGCCTACAACTAGTATCTATACAAAATATCCAGCCTAAAACAAACTCATCTGCTCTTTTGACGCCAGTTGATCAGACGGCACCATCTTTTCCAGCCGGCGGACAAGGCTCTTCATCTCCATTTCTTCAAAAAACTGCTTGAGCCCGCGGTAGTCGAGGGTTTTTATGCTGGCGGACTTCAGGTCAAAGTCACAGGGCACATCGGTGATGATGCGGGCCATGCGCTGGGAAAAGTAAGCGTCCTCTCTCCCCTGCTCCAGCTTATCGTGAATACCCCCTTTGATCTCATCCAGACGTCCATAAATACCGTCGAGGGTCTTATACTCGTTTAAAAGCTGAAGAGCCCCCTTAGGACCGATTCCCTGAACGCCTTTGATGTTATCGGAGGCATCCCCCATCAATGCCTTATAATCCACCACCTGTTCCGGTGTGATGCCGTATTTGGCGATGACTTTCTCACGATCGTACACAAGCGGTTCCTTATAGCCCTTGTGAGGAAAGACAACATAAATACCGCCATTGACCAGCTGAAGGGCGTCCATATCGCCTGTAACGATGTAAGAGGTAGCGCCTTTTTCGTGAGCGATGCGGGAGAGTGTCCCCATCATATCATCCGCTTCAAAACCCTCCTTGGAATACATGGGCATATGGAATCGTTCAACCAGCTCCCGGATGCGCGGGATCTGGGCATAGAGTTCATCCGGAGCCTTCACGCGGGTGGCCTTATAACCTTCATGTTCCTCATGGCGGAAAGTGGGCGCGTGCTCATCAAACGTCATCGCGATGTAATCGGGCTTTTCAGCCTCGATGATATTAAGGATCATGCTGGCAAAGCCGTAAATGGCGTTCGTCTGTTCCCCGCTGGAGGTTTTTAAGGGGTTCTGGATCGCGTAAAAAGCCCGGTGGATCAGATGATTGCCATCGATGACCACAAACCGTTTCTCCCCTTCTTTTTTTGCAAATTCATCTTTTGTTTCTTCCACAAATAAAAAAATTAAAATTTAAAAATCAAATCTGAAATCAGAAATCACAAATCTGAAATGGTATTTTTACTCTATCATTTCCAGAAAGATTATGCTATAATAGTTAGATATTTTTGAAATAAATATGCCTGATAACAAATATAATCCGGCTTACGACAACAAGATCCATCAGAAATTCAGCCGGAAAACGATTGAAAACAAAATAAAAAATAAGGAATCTTTTTTGGAAGAGGCCGGACTGCCTTTTGAAAAGAAAGTGCCGCTCATCTGCATCACCTATCCGCTGACTGACAAAAACAATCTCAGCATGGTCCAGGATGTCATGAACGGCATTTTAGAACAGCCGGTACAAATCGTTTTAACCGGTATCGGCACCGATAAATACCAGGAGTATTTCACCAAACTGGCAGAAGAAAATCCCACCAAAATCACTATCGCGGCCAACGGAGAAGATGAAAGGCGGAAAATATACGCGGCCGCTGACATGACTCTGGTCCCCACCCTGAGCGAAGAGTGTATCAAAGAAGCGACCCTGGCCATGCATTACGGCGTGGTACCCATTACCCCGGCTGCGGATTTTGCCGAAGACTATAACCCGAATCAGGAAAGGGGCAACGCGTTTGTTTACCTTAAAGACAGTCCCTGGAACCTGTTTGCCACCTTTATCCGCGCGCTGGAAAACTTCCGTTTCCCCTACGACTGGAAAAACATCGCCGGAGGAGCAATGGGAATGGAATAATATTAGTGCAGGTGCAAGTTTAAAGTGCAAGTGTTTTTTGAGAATAACCTTGCACATGCACTTGCCACTTGTACTATCTAAGTGTTCCTCCTCCCGGCATAGAAGATGAGGAGCCGCCGGTGGCGATTTTGTTGATCACGCCATTCATCAGTTCAGTGATGCGGTCCCAGGTGATCAGAGAAAGGAGATCGAATCCGAAAATAAGACCGAGTATTTTGATGATGGTCACTGAAAAAATCGTTACGATGAGGCCGATGATCGCGTAACGGATGGTATGGACCGCCTGTTTGATCTTGTCTTCCTGACCGCCGGAAAGGATAAAGGAGATGCCGCCGAAAAAGATATAAAACACCGACAGCGTCCCGGCCAGGATAATAGCAATAGCCACCCCCAGATTCAGGAGGTCTACAATATTAAACTCGTTAGTGACCATTAAACCACTGTCCATAACTATTAAAAGTTAACTGACTAACGATGAACCCAAGAATCTAAACACCTAAACAGCTAAACGCTGATTAAATATCAAGATCCGGCTCATCCAGGATGCTTTTTCCTTTTCCTTCGTCTTCATCGTCCAACTCCCCCATCTTCACTTCGCCTCCTTCCGGTTCAACGATTTTCATATTAATGCGGGTATTAGTCTTGGCGCCGATCACGCGGAGAAGGATGCGGATCGCCTTGGCCGTCTGGCCGCTCCGGCCGATCACTTTGCCCATATCTTCTTTGGAGACCTGTAAGGTTAAGAGGACTCCCATGGAATCCACGGTCCGGGCTACCGAGACCTTTCCCGGGTCGCTGACAATGGACTTGACGACGTATTCGACAAAATCTTTATCCGGGCCGACAGACGGGTCACCTGCAGACATTCCTTCAGCAACCGCTTCTTTAGGGTCTTTTTTTTCAGCCATAATGAGTATAGTTTAAAGGGTAAAGTTTAAAATAAACCCCGAATCCGATATCCAGGGTGGTTGATTATTTATCTTCTTCCTTTTTCTCCTCGTCTGCAGGAGATTCTTCCTCTTCAGGCTTCTCTTCAGCGGGGACTTCCTCTTTTACTTCTTCCTTTACTTCTTCGGGTTTTTCCTCCTGAGACGGCTCTTGAGCCGTCTCTACAGCATCGCCGGAGACTTCTGCTGTATCGGCAGGTTTTTCAGCTTTAGGAACCTCCTTTACCTCCTCTTCCTCTTTCTTTTTCTTACGGTCCGTCATCTCGATGATGAACTTGTCCATGTCTTTAACGCCCTGCGACTTTAAAAGACGGGCGACCGTATTGCTGGGCCGGGCGCCTTTTTTAACCCACTCGACAGCCTTATTGGCATCGATCTCAAAGGTCCAGGGTTTGGTGATCGGATTATAAAAACCTAATTTTTCAATGAATTTTCCTTTGGCGGAAACGGAATGCTCAGCAACAACGATGTTAAAAAAAGGTTGTTTCTTCCTTCCGGTACGCTGTAGACGGATTGTTAGCACGGGCGTTTTCTGAAATTAAGGATTAACTTGAAAGCCAGCCAATTCTAATCGAGCTTTATTTAATTGTCAAACTTTTTATTTGTATTTTTTTAACCACTCCTTTTCCGAAACGTTTCGTCAGGTTTCCGAGGACGGACCGCTGGATTGCCCACACCTCCTGGCTCCAGCTTGGGTTCTCAGCCGCAATGTATAAAACCCCCTGATGAAGCCGATACGCTTTCACAGCCGGTCCATCGGCCTTCAGGAGACTTGTAAGAAGCTGATTGGAAGCATGGAGCACCTCAGCCGCCCTGGCGGAGGCGGAAAGGCCGTGAGTGCCGAGCCGGACCTTGATGATGTCGCTGAATTTTTCCATAGTTTCGTATTGTGGGGCGAGTTGTGACTTACCATTCGGTCCACGACTCGGCCAACTATTCGAGCCACTATTCGGTTAATTAAGTTATTTCGATTCAGTTGATTGATATACACTGAGTACTTCCTCAGCCATCTTCCCCCAGTCAAACGCTTTCACCCGCTCAAATCCCCGGTTTACCAGGCGCTGGCGGACCGACGGGTCGGTGGCGATTATTTTCATCTTTGCCTTCATATCGGCGATGTTATAAGGGTCAAAAAACAGTGCATTCCCCTCCCCGCAGATCTCGGGGATAGCGGATTTATTGGAGGCGACGACCGGTGTTCCGCACTGCATCGCTTCTAAAGGAGGCAGGCCGAAACCTTCGTAATACGACGGAAACACATAAGCCAGGGCGTGCTGATAAAGGCCGCGCAGGTCTTCCTCATTCACCAGGCCGACCAGATGGACCTCTTCTTCCAGCCTCATTTCCTTAACCGCATCGGGGATCTCGTGGTAGCTGGGGTTATGGCGGCCCGTGATCACCAGATTATACTGGCGCCCCAGTTCTTCGTTGAGCTCGGCGAACACTTTGATCATGCCCACGATGTTCTTATGGTCGCGCCACACGCCGGTATAAAGAAAATAGGGTTTCTGCAGGCCGAGTTTTTTCATCAGATCGGCTTTCTTGGTTTTGGACGGCTCGGCGAATTCCGGGTTCACGCCGTTGTAAATGACCTGGATCTTGTCGGACGGCACTTTAAACAGTTCCTGCAGGTCTTTTTTGGTGTTTTCAGAGACCACAATGATCTTCCGCGCTTTTTTGGTCACGGTTTTTAAGACCAGACGATACCCGAACCGCCGGAACCAGCTGTTCATCTTTTTCCCCGGAAAAAAGGAAAGGGTGAGGTCGTGGATCGTGACGATGTAAGGTTTGTCATAGCGGACGGGCGCATTAAAATGGCAGAAATGCATCAGATCCAGATTTGCCTGGTTCAGCACTTTTAAAAATCCCGTCTGCTCAGCGAACGAATAATGCGGAAAATCCGCCAGCACTTTGCTGAAACGCTCATTAGGCGGCTGAAAAGATTCATATTCCTCTTTCCGCATAAACACCACATACTCATTTTCACGGTCCGTTTCCGCCAGATGACGGATGAGTTCATACGTGTAACGGCCGATGCCGGTGAACCCCGAACCGTACATGCGCGCGTCGATTCCGATCTTCATAGTAAGTAGTGAGAAACGTGGTCCGAGCGGAATGAGGACGACCGGATGGAAGTCCGAAATGGAGCGAGGACAAACTTGTAAAAATCTGCGAAGAAGATTATTTGCAAGTTTGAACGTTTCCCTATTGAACCAGTACAGGGACGCTCATCAGGCGTTGCGCTTCCCAATTAAAAAATTAATGATTAACACGGTCATTTTAGCACAAGAGGCGTTTTTTAAAACCCGAAGCACGAAATCCGAAATACGAAACAAGCACGAGATCCAAATATTAAATATCCAAAACATTTT
>JAFGCR010000004.1 GCA_016932495.1 Candidatus Peregrinibacteria bacterium | reverse complement strand
TCCAGACACTTGTAACAGGTGCCGTTGCGGATCATAGTCGCTCCGCAGTTATGGCACATGGGGGCGTCATCGTTCTGAAAAGCCTGCGGGGTGCCATGGACGGCATAGCCGCCAACGGCCACCGTTACTTTTTTTTCTTTTACTTTGGTCTTTTCCAGGGCGGCAATCAGTTTGGATTCCACGTCAGTATCTTCTTTGATCGTCGGTTCGCTGACCGAGATGATCCGGCGCATATTGGGGAGCGCGCCGTTGGCAGACATCGTCCCCTCACTATAAGCCTTATCCACCAATTGGCCATTGTGGTATTTTTTGGCCGTTTCTCTATCGAGGAATTTTACCGCCAGCCATCGCCCGAGATAATCCATAATCGATTTAACGATAGGGATTTCTTTGTTGATGGTCATGCCCGACGGCTCGAAACGGGTATGAGTGAATTTAGAAATGAGCACTTCAAGCGGGACACCATATTGAAGATTAAGAGAGATGGAAAGGGCCAGTGCATCCATGATGCCGGAAAGCGTAGAGCCTTCCTTACTCATTTTAATAAAGAGCTCTCCGGGCGCGCCGTCGTCGTATAAGCCGACCGTGAAATAGCCTTCATGTCCGGCAATGGCGAATTTATGGGTGATGGACTGCCGTTCCTCGCTCAGTTTTTTGCGGAGCGCTTTTTTAGTGATCTCCACCTCTTTGATCTCCACTTTGGTTTCCTGATTGCCTTTTTTTGTTTTTGAAGAGGTGTTGAGAGGCTGGGAAAGCTTACAGCCGTCACGGTAAATGGCATTGGCCTTAAGGGCGAATTTCCAGCTTTGGTGATACGCCTCCAGCACTTCGTCCTCATCAGTCTCATTCGGCATATTGATGGTTTTGCTGATCGCGCCGGAAATAAAGGGCTGTACTGCTGCCAGCATCTTGATATGACCCATATGATGGATAAAACGTTTGCCCTTGACGCCGCAGCGGTTCGCGCAGTCGAAAACAGGGAGATGTTCTTCTTTGATATGGGGAGCTCCTTCAATGGTCATGGCGCCGCAGACATATTCGTTGGCTTCCTCGATTTCCTCATTGGTGAAACCGACTTCTTTGAGAAAATCAAAACTGGCGTCATTATAAACATCCGGATCGATTTTCAGGCGTTCCATCACTTCTTCACCCAAGGAATGTTTGCTGAAGATCATATGTATATCGAATACGGAAGAAAGGGCTTTTTCAGCTGCTTCCAGTTCTTTTTCCGTCAGCCCCTTTTTCTTCAGGGTCTTCCAGTTGATATGAGGAGCTTCCACCAGCGAACCTTTGCCCGCGATGTAAGCGAGAATGTCACTAATCTGTTCTTTTGGATAGCCCAGTTTTTTCAAGGCCGACGGGACCGATTGATTGACGATTTTCATATAACCGCCGCCAGCCAGTTTTTTAAATTTGACCAGGGCAAAATCCGGTTCGACTCCCGTGGTATCGCAGTCCATTAAAAGGCCGATGGTGCCCGTGGGAGCCAGCACGCTGACCTGAGCGTTCCGGTAACCAGACTCTTCACCTTTTTCTAAAGCCTTGTCCCATGCTTCATGGGCGGCTTTGAGCAAATAAGAAGGGGTGGTTTCCTGGTTGATTCCCAGGGGATGGGTTTCAAGCTTTTCGTAATCATCCGTGTTGTAAGCGGCACAACGGTGGTTGCGGATCACGCGGAGCATATCTTCTTTATTGTATTCATAGCGTTCAAAAGCGCCCAAGACCTGCGCAAGCTCCGCGGACGTTTCGTAGGAACAGCCAGTGAGAACAGCCGTAATAGCCCCCGCGATACTTCTGGCTTCGTCGCTGTCATAAGGGATGCCAAGATGCATGAGAAGCGTGCCGATGTTGGCATAGCCCAGTCCAAGTGTGCGGTAGTCATAACTTTTTTTGGCGATTTCATAGCTGGGATACTGGGCCATCAGGACGCTGATCTCCAGCGTGATGGTCCATAGACGGATCGCGTGCCGCATGGATTTGATGTCGATCTTGGAAGTCTCGGTATCAAAGAATTTTATCAGATTAAGTGAGGCGAGGTTGCAGGCGGTGTCATCCAGAAACATATATTCACTGCAGGGATTGCTGGCATTGATGCGGCCGTCTTTGGGGCAGGTGTGCCATTCGTTGATAGTGGTGTCGAACTGCACGCCGGGATCCGCGCAGGCCCAGGCGGCGAAACCGAGTTTTTTCCACAAATCCCGCGCACGGACTTTTTTATGGGGTTTGCCATCCAGACGGCGCGTCAGGTAAAAGGCTTCGTTATTATCCACAGCCTTTAAGAATTCATTAGTAAGGCGTACGGAATTATTGGAGTTTTGACCCGACACGGTCGCATAGGCTTCCCCGTTAAAGTCGCTGTCGTAACCGGCCGCGATCAGGGCTGCCACTTTTTTTTCTTCTTCCACTTTCCAGTCGATAAAATCTTCAATTTCCGGATGGTCGATATCCAGGCAGACCATTTTAGCGGCCCGGCGGGTAGTGCCGCCGGATTTGATGGCACCGGCCGCGCGGTCTCCTATTTTAAGGAAGGACATCAGGCCGGACGAATGGCCACCGCCGGAAAGCGGCTCCCCGCGTCCGCGGATTTTGGAAAAGTTCGTACCAGTGCCTGAGCCATATTTAAACAGGCGCGCTTCACGGATCCACAGATCCATAAGCCCGCCCTCATTGACCATATCGTCTTTTACGGACTGAATAAAACAGGCATGCGGCTGAGGATGGGTGTAAGAATCTTCTGATTTTTTGATTTCACCGGTTTCAGGAGCTGCATAAAAATGGCCCTGGGCCGGTCCGTTGATGCCATAGGCCAGATTCAGCCCTGTGTTAAACCACTGGGGGGAATTAGGGGCTGACATCTGATGGATGAGCATATGGCTCATTTCATCTTCATAGGCGTCGGCAGATTCTTTGTCGGCAAAATAGCCGTATTGTTCGCCCCAATGCCGCCAACATTGACTCAACCGGCCCACCACTTGCTTGGCGCTTTTTTCCGGCCCCAGTAGAAGATTGCCGTTTTTGTCTTTAATGAGTTGGCCGTTGTCATCGTATTGCGGAACGCCGGCTTTGCGGGCGTATTTCGAAATCATGATGTCTCCGGCATTCTGCGACCAGCTTTTTGGAATTTCGAAATCTTCCATTTCAAAAACCACAGATCCATCGGTTTTTGTGATCTTACAGTGGCGCTTTTCACAGGGAATGTTATCAAGCGGATTGATACCGGTCTTAGTGAATAAACGGTTTATTTTGAGCCCTTTTTTCATTTTATTGGCTTTAAAAGATAAATTTTGAGACAGAAAACTTACGCGAGAAGATTATTAAAATACCCACATCTTCTGGTTTTATAATATTTTTTTAAGAAAAGGGAGGGCAACAAGAAGGGGAAAGGCATCCCCTTTGAATTTATTTTTGTCTGCAGGTCTCAATCTAATAAAGCGTGAATTTGATGTCAAATAAATATTCTTGACGACCCCCTATATATTGTATCAGAATTACGTTGAACCTACTACATATAGTAATTTTATTATGCTAATAATAATGACCGGAAACGGCAAAGGAAAGACCACTTCGGCCATCGGGACCGCGATTCGTGGCTTAGGATGGGGCAAAAAGATTGCACTAGTCCATTTTGACAAGGGAGGAAGCCATTATGGCGAGCAACATATTTTGGAAACACTGCAAGAACTGGATATCTTCCGTTTTGGCGAAAAAAGGTTTGACGAAGAAACTAAAAAATTTCGTTTTGAAAATACAGATGAAGATAAAAAAGAGGCGGAAAAAGGAATTCAGAAAATAAAGGAACTTTATCAGCAGAATTATTTTCTGATCATTGCAGATGAACTTTTAGCCTGCCTTCACTCCGGTCTGGTCAGTGAGGAATCTGTTCGTCAGGTGCTCGACCAATGCCCTCCTGAAACCCACCTGATCCTTACCGGCCGGCATATGCCGGACTGGATGGAGGAGCGGGCTGATCTGGTATCCGAAATACAGGAAGTCAAACACTACTTTAAATCCGGCCAGCAGGCGATCAAAGGTCTGGATTATTAATTTATGATTTCAGATTTCTGATTCAATTTAAGATTTATAAATCCGAAATGAGGTGGGGTTGCATTTTCAAGTACATCTGAGTATGCTAAATGGGCGAACTTTTAAGAATATCCATTAACTTTAATTATCATGCCAAAAGGACAACAAAAAGTTGTGGCAACCACTTTAGTTCTGTCGATTGCCGCCCTGCTTCTCTCCGCTTTTACTTTATATAAGATCAGCGATGCCCCTCTGGAAGAGGACCAGTTTATGGCGAGTGTGGAAAAAGGCATCGAGGCGTATATCGAAAAACAGCGCCAGCTCCAGGAAGGTCCCCCGACGGCGGGTGAACCCGTGGATGTCAGCATTGACGATGACGCTATGAAAGGCGATAAGAACGCCCCTGTCACTATCGTGGAGTTCTCGGATTTCGAATGTCCGTTCTGCAGCCGTTTTTACCGCGACACCCTGCCGGACATTTTATCGGAATATGTGGACAAAGGAAAAGTGCGTTTCGTTTATCGTGATTTTGCCCTTAGTTTCCATCAGCACGCGCGTACTGCCTCCTTGGCATCTGAATGTGCTAAGGATCAGGGTGGGGACAAGGCTTTCTTTAAATATCATGACAAACTGTATGAAAACCAGACCGCTCTCAGTACGGAGAACTTTAAAGCATGGGCTGTCGAATTGGGCCTGAACGCGTCCAAGTTCAATGATTGTTTGGATTCCGAGAAATTCGCCGATGAAATCGATAAAGACTTCGCAGACGGTAAGGCTTATGGCGTTACCGGTACACCGGCCTTCTTTATCAACGGCCGCTTAGTCTCCGGCGCTCAGCCCTTCTCGGTCTTTAAGGGGATTATTGACGAAGAACTGGCAAAATAACTTAGGCGTTGAATTGATATCGAATTGATTACGAATAGATGCGTATTGATCCAAATTCATTCGCATCTATTCGTGTCTATTCGCGTCCATTCGTAACTTTGTAATATGACAGTGCCCGCTGAACAATTAGACAGGATCGAACATAAGGAAGTGATGGAGAGGGGAGATGTGGTCCGGAATAAAATCGGCAGGCTGTTAGCCGACCCTTATTTTCAGCGCACGCTCGATAAAGAGGCATTGAAAAATTACCAGGAACTTGTCGATAAAAAAGGCCATATTGATCCGAATGATACAGAAAGTTTAAATAAGTTTTACCGTTTTATGGCCGATCAATTTGAGGAAGTCCAGACAGCCAAAAAACGCATCACTAGCCATGTGGAACAGGCCATCCGCGACAAGGTCATCACCGAAAAGGACAGGGTGTTTTACAAAAAAAACATGAAAGCCAATGTGGTGAGCGGAAATCAGATCGTGACGAAAGAAATGCTGGAACAGGCGGAAAAGGATATTCTGGAAAGCCTGGAAAACCGCCGGAAAGAACGCAAAGAATATGATGAATTAGCCAATAGCCCCTTGGTCCAAGCTGGATTTTTACTGATCGATAAAAACAAAAAAATCCCTTTTCCCGATGAAACAGGTTATCTGAAAATGTCCGTTCCGGAGCGTCGGAAATGGCTGAAGGAAATCCAAAAAATGCTCCCGAAAGCCAAAGAATATGCCAATAGCCGTGAAGAAAAGGAGGTTAAACGGCTTGAAGAGCAATACGACACCTTGCTGGAAGCAGCCCAAAAAGAGGGGGTGATCGGCAAAAAGACCACCGAAAAATTCAAAAGCTGGTTTAAGGGGCAGAACGCGGAAACCAAAAAATATGCCATCAGTCAGTTCGTTAAGGAAACGAACCGTTACAGGGTTTTGTGGAAGGACATCCGGAAAAATCTTAAAGGAAGCGCTATCAGCCGCCTTGAAAACCTGAAGGATCAAATGGGCTACACTGAACTGCGGGCTGAATTCATAAAAGAACAATATACCGGGAAATTAAAGGAAGTCCGTCAGCAGAAAATCATCAGCAAACATACGGAAAATGCTTTTTTAGCTGATTTTGAACAGCAATCCCCAGAAAGAAAACAGGTTTATCTGGATCAATTTGATAGTCAAATAGAAAGGTATAAGGGGCTAAGAAATCAAATCGACAAAATGAAAGACAGAAAAGCCCAACAGGTTTTAAATCAGATGTATGAAAGCGGCAATCATGGCTTCGGTGAAATACAGGCGAAATACAACCGACTGACCGGCCAGCAACTGCCCGAATCGGATAAGGGTGAGAAATCAGATCTATCTCTTAAAATTCTCAGTACGATCACCAACACAACCGTCAGAAAAGAGATCCTGCATGCCAAAAAATCTTTAAGCCAGGGTGAGAAGAAGACATTTGTCGAGCGTCTGACCCATTATTTTTCCGGCAGACAATCCGATCAGCAGGATGCTGTTTCTTATCAGGACAACATCCGTACCGCCCGCAGACAACACGAAAAAGCTTATCAGCAGAACGTTGCGGAAACGGCTGAGGAGCCTGATCAGAATGAAGGGTTGGAAGGCAGCCGCCAGAATCTTCAGATCCACGAGGTCGACGAAAAGGCGGTCGAAAGAGCATCACAGGATATTTCTAAAAAAGACCGCAGTATTTCTCCGTCAAAAACACCGGAAATCCGTATCAAAAAAAGTACGGACCGGGCTTATCAGCAAAATACGTTTGTGGATGAAAAAGGCCGGAAGCGTCGAGTCGTCCGGGTCGGGGGTACTAAGGAGGGAGTGCAGGCTTTTAATAATGAAGGCCTTTTAAACCGTGATAAGGATGAACTGTCGGTTATGGCTAAAGACGGCAGTAATATTGTTGAGATGAAGATGCGCGAGGTCCGTGTGATGGAAGAAGTGCTGAGGAAGAGTTTGGAGGAAGACGAGGCCGACAAAAAAAAGGTTGCCTAATGTTGTAGGCGCGATTGATCGATCGCGCGCGAGGATAATTATCCTCGTCTACAAGATTAGGAAAGTTCTTCCAGTTTTTTGTTATATTTCAGCACTGTATCCACAAAAGTCGAATGGCTCCAGGTCAGCGGGGCCACAGAAAGATGTTCGCCGTTAAACGGGTTCAGCTGTTCGGGCAGGATGCCGGCTTTGTTCATGTGTCCGATCGTCCAATGCAGGGTTTGCTCCACGGGCTCCAGATCCGCTTTGCTTTTGGCTGTTCCGAGCAGCCATTGCGCGTGCCAAAGGGTGGTAATGATCCAGGGGTTGCCGGGAATATTGTGATAATCACCGCCTACACGCTGATAATCATCCTGCTCATAACGGGCCAGACCGCCCACCGGGGTCGGTACGGACAGCGCCGTGAAGACCGCTTCATTAGTCGCCATAATCCGCTTGTCGTCCGGGGGAAGCACGCCGAACATCCATAAGCCATGCAGGCTGGCGTCAATGGTAAGGTCTTTTTTTATTTCTCCGGTGTTTTCATCGATTTCCAGGCGCTTCAAAAACCGTTTTTCTTTCGCATCATACAAATGTTCTAAAATAGCTTCTTTGATCTGATTAGCCGACTTTTCATACCGGCGATGATGATGGAAATGCCCAAGGATCTCTGACAGATGGGCCGCAGCCATCAGGCCGGCATAAACCGATGACGCCGTATAGGCCGTGATACCCCGCTCCCGCTCCCACAAATCATAACTTGGCAGAGGCAATCCTGTTTTTGGGTCCGCGTAATTCATCATAAAATTTCCCGCGCCCCGTATGAGCGGCTCATACATCTTCTGCATGAACTCAATGTCGCCAAAATAATGGTAATGCCGGTGCAGGGCATGGATCACAATGGCTGTTTCGTCTTCCTGGATCGGCAGTTGTTTGCCGCCCTTTTTGTACCAGGGATGCCACGAAGAGCCTTCACTTTCATCCGGGTTATATTTGGGCATCAGATAGCCCTCTTTGGTGATTGCGTGAGCGCAGAATTCAAAAAAACGTTTACTCACTTCTCCGTACCCCGCACGGTCCAGGGCCATAGCTACCCAGGCGCCGTCCCGGGGCCACATGTAGGTATACGTGTCTTTGTTGAACTTCATGATGTCTGAATCATTGGCCGCGATAATCGCCCCCCGGTTATCGATTTGGGTGCGGATGATGAGCAGGCTCTGTTTGTAGGCTTTTTGGAATTCTGCTGGCACCGAAGCGGTTTTTTTATCCTCTTTATTCACCCAGCTTTGCCAGTAGTTGATGGTGTTTTCGAGTAATTTTTCCGGCGTTTCATCGAGGATGAATTTATGGAGACGGGTCACTCCTTCCATATCCTTGTCCGCACAGACCCAGAAATATAAAACGATTTTTTCTTTTCGCTTTATCATCAGGTCAAATTGTACAGTTGAATCCACGGAGCCCTGTTCGATGGCGTTTTCATGTAACTGGCCGTCTTCCGCATCCCGCCAGGTGCCCTCAAACCCCCGGTATTCACTTTTGCCGGTGGTAAATGAATCGACACCTTCTTTTCCGTCTTCCGTCATTCCGCTGAACCAAAAGTAACGGCGTTTCCGGTAATGGATCATCGCTTTATGTTCCGGTTCGTAAAAAGCCGTATCCTGCTGTTTATCCCCGTACAGATGAAGATCCTGGGCGAAAAAAAGCCGGATGTTCCGGTCATGATCCGCCTCATTATGAAGGGTGATCTTCCGAATCAGGATATCTTCTGTCGGATAAACAAAATCATTGAAATGGATAGCTATCTGAAGCGCATCGTTCCTGGCAGATGAGTCCGTGACTACCGTGTCTTTCACATACTGGACGGAGTGCTGCCAGTCAGGATTATGCAGCCAGGAAAAATGCTGATCCGTATAAACCCCTATCCGATGCAGATGCTGATAAGCGATCTGGTCTTCCATGCCGACATACGGAAAGTACAGGTCCCGAAGCATATTTTTTGAATCGAGCGCTACCAGAAGGTTGCCGTTGCCTGTAACGAGTGAGCGGGGCATATTTTATTATTGGTTGTCGTTGTGGCTGTCGTGACACGTATCGTCTAGTGTTGTCGTTAACGGCCGTCAACGTTTTACGATACCGATACGCGTGGCGATACTGTCAACGTTTTACGTTAGTTGAGCAAGTTTCTGTTCAAAATCCGTCAGTGTGTTCATGTAGGTGATAAACGCGTCATACGGGGATTCATAAGGCGAAAAATAGGCGTGCACATCACCGTCATTCCAGTATTTGGTACACATGTAATAAAAGTGATCGGAGGTCTGGAGCTTCCGCCAGTCATGCAGTAATGACTCCTGAACCATGTCCGCATTGGCTTTGATCTCATGTTCAATATCAAAAATCCGTTTTAAAGCCGATTCCTGTAATTGGTTACTGCACCAGGCTGACAGATCCCGTTCCATATCCGCCCACGACATCAAATGGGGCACATCCACTTCTCCTACCGGCTTATACGCCTTAATCGTTTCGGAGGGGGTTCTGAATCCGATATTCTGCTTTAAACATTCGGCGGGCAGATGGCGCATGAATTCAAAGATACCCGTGTCTTCCCACTGATGTTCGCCAAACGTCTCATAGTCCATAAACAGATTGATGGTCTCTCCATCCGTCGCCCCCAGCCATGCCACATATTTGTCCACATTCAAAGGCCACTCACTCCATCCCCGATTGCTGAAACGGAACGCGATATCATCCGACAGTTTGTAATTTTTAAGGAGAAGATTGAAGTTTTTAGGCAATGTTTTTCGGATTCGGTTTTTTTGGGCGATTTTCCGGTCTTCAGGATGAAGGGAGGCTTTATGGGGCTGGTATAAAAAATTAGGGCTTCGCCAGTCGAGGTAGTAATCCCATCCTTCCGCCAAAATGCCTTTGTATCCCATTTCCCGGATGAATTCCGCGATCTCATTGCTGTAAATCAGCTCCGTATTTCTGAATATCGTCGGCTTTTTGTGAAAAAGTTTATAAACCAGCTGGCTATGCTTGTGGATCTGCTGGGCAAATTCATCTTTCGAGAACAGCCAGGCCAGTGAATGGTAATAGGTTTCACTCAGGATTTCCGCCTGCCCGGTTTTAAAGATTGCTTTAAACGAATCTAATACCTGTTTGCCGATTTCTCCATATTCCAGGCATTGTTCCAGAAACACGCCCGACAGGCTGTAACTCACGCGGAATTCAGGATGCTTGTTTAAAAGTTCCAGCATCAATTTATTGGCTGGCAGATAGCACTTAGCAGCCACTTTCTCAAAGATTTTTTTATTCTCGTATTCCGGCGGGCCTTCAAAATACCCCTGCTTCTGTCCCACTTCAAACGCACTGCACTTACTCAGCCGGTAAGGCTGGTGGACTTCAAAGTAAAAGCAGATGGTTTTGTTGTATTTTTTCATTTTTCTATCTGTCATTCCCGCGTAGGCGGGAATCTGTCAAATCGGCTATAGATTTCCAATCAGGCCGGGAATGACAAATGGGGTTAAGTTTTTCTGATAGCTTTTTCATATGATCCTACAATCTGTTTCGCCTGCTCCTGCCAGCTCATCCGGTGTACTTCCTCCGCCCCCCGTTCTTTCAGGGTCGAATGGAGCGTGGGGTAATCTAAAACCGCGATCACTTTGCTCGCCATCTCATCTATGTCCCAGAAATCCACCCGCAGGGCATTTTTAATGACCTCTGAAATACCGGATTGCTTGGAAATGAGCACGGGAGCCCCTTGCTGAATGGCTTCCAGCGGGGCGATGCCAAACGGTTCGGAAACCGATGGCATCACATACAAATCCGCCGACCCATAAGCCCGTGCCACTTCATCGCCTTTTAAAAAGCCGGAAAACAAAACATTCCGTTCAATACCCAGGTCTACGGCCATATGGATGATCTGCTGCATCATATCGCCGTCTCCTGCCATTACGAATTTGACTTTCTTCCGTTTCTCCAGCACTTTTTGAGCCATTCTGAGGAAATAGTCCGGTCCTTTCTGCATGGTTATACGTCCTAAAAACAGCACCACCTTATCTCCCGGATTCAGGTGATGGGTTTTGTGGTAGGTGCTGAAATTCGGCTTGACCGCGTTGTGCACCACATCGATTTTAAACTCCGGTACCCCATAATGCTTCATGAGCATCTGTTTGGTACGTTCGCTGACAGCAATCACCCGGTCGGCGTGTTCCATACCCCTCCGTTCCATGTCGTAAACCTGCTGGTTGGGGTTTTCCCCGCTGCGGTCAAATTCAGTGGCGTGCACATGCATCACATGAGGTTTGTCTGAATACGCCTTAGCCTGAATGCCCGCCTCAGCGGTCAGCCAGTCATGAGTATGGATGATGTCATGCGGTATTTTATCGGCATATTGGGAGGCCTGAGCCGCGTAACGGTAGACCTCCTGAAACAAGTCCTCCCCATAAAGGGCTTTTACATCCTTGTTTTTCAGTTTTTTTAGAAATTCGCTGTAACTTTGCTGGTTCAGATAAGGGGAATAGAGACCGGAAGGGATTTTAATGGTCTCAATCGAAGCATCTGAATCATTCGCATCCAGAAGCTGCAAAGCGCCTGCGCCCAATCCCTGCATCTCATCGGTGACTTTAGGGAGTACCAGAAAAACACGTTGCCCGTTTCCGATCAGTCCTTCGACGATTCCATGACAGGCGACTCCTAATCCTCCGCTATTCAGGGGCGGAAATTCCCACCCGAACATCAATATTTGCATTTTGTATTTTTTGTTTTTCTGTTGCGGCCCAGAAGGGAAATGCTTCCTGATTGCAAAAATTTTCTTCGCAAATTTTCACATCAGGATCCTCACTTCGTTACAAACTTCCATCTGGTCGTTTTTACTCCGTTCGGACCGCATTTCCCGCATCTTACTAAAATCTTTATATTATAGCATAAATAAGCCAAAAACTCAATCCTCCTAAGTTGACGGAAATGGTAAAAAAGTCATAGTTATAAAGTTATGTCTGAAAGCAATAAAATTGTTACTGATTTTTTAAAAAAAATTGCTTAAAAAAAGCTTTTGTTTTACAATAAACAACCTGTTTCAGAATTTCTCACTTTTGTAACAATCGTGGATCACACAAAATTTCAACACGACCGGTTTATCGCGCATTATCATGAGCACAAAGACAAGCTCTTCAATTACCTCATGGTGCGCCTGAATTATGACCGCCAGCAGGCGGAGGACCTGCTGATGGATGTAGTATTAAAGGCTTATGAGAAATTTCACACCTTTGATCCGGAAAAAGGCGCTTTCCGGACGTGGATCTTCACGCTCACCCATAATCATCTGGTTAATTTTTGGCGGAGTAACAAAAAATCCGTTTCACTGGATGAACTAGACGAAAAAGGCATCTATCCGGCCACGGCCGAGTCCGGTGAACAGGCGGGGCAGCAACTCGAAACGCAGAAAATCCATCATATCTTATCCCTTATGAAAGAAGGGGGAAAAGAAATCATCACTTTGCGCTATTTGCAGGAACTGGATTACGGGGAGATCGCCCGGATCACCGGCAAAAAAGAGGGGGCGATCCGCACAGGCTTGTCCCGCGCCCTCAGCCGTTTTACCGAGCTGTATCATAAAATTTACCCCTCCTCTTGAATTTAATGTAACAAATCTTTCATGGTTGTGTATTTATAAGCGTAACCTACTCACATGAAGCCCGAAATCAAATCCATCAAAGGTCTGTTTAAAAAGGTAAAACCTTTTAAGCTCAGCCCCGAGCAGGATGAGCGTATTTTAAAGGCATTTGAGAATCGACAGGCAGAAGGTGAGTTTGTTACATTTAAAAATAAACCCTCCGTTTTTAATTTTTTAACAAACATAACCATGAATACGTTTAAAAAATATTTCGCGTCCGCGGTAGCGGTCGTGGTCGTGATCGCGGGGATGATGTACTTTAACCAGAATTCCTACGCGTATCACCTGAATAAGGCCAAGATTGCCCTGGCTCAGCTCGAAGCCGTTCTTGAGGGCAATCCTAACCAATTATCTCTCATTCCGTCCGCCTATGCGGAAGATGGAGAGGTCGTGATCGATGAAGAGGTTGTGGAGGAATTAGTCGAAGAAATCGTTGATGAGACGGAAGAGGCCATCGAAGCCGCTGACGAAATCACTGATCCTGAAGAGCTTCAGGAGGCCCTGGAGGATATCAGCGAAGTACAGGAGGAGGAGGTCGACGTGCTTTCCGATGCCGCCGAAGTGGTCGAAGATGAAGAAGTAGCCGAGACGGTTGCCGACGCGCTGGAAACCACTGCCGAAGAACAGGAATTAGTGGAGGAGGCGCTTGAATTTGTGGAAGAGGCTGTTGAAGACGGTGAAGAGGAGGTCGCTATCGACATTGAAACCACGGAAGACGAAGAGGTGGCTGAGGAAGAGGAAGTTTCTGAAGAGGAAGAATGCGCGGAAGGGGAAGAATGTGAGGAGGAAACCGATGAAGAATTAACCGACGCGCAAAAACGCTTTGAAGAAGCTCAGCAGGCCATGGAACAGCTGAGAGCCAGCGGTGAGTATAGCGAAGAATCACTTGCTAAACTCGAGGCAAAAATGGAGAAAGTCCAGCTGGCCTTAGAAGAAGGAAAAGTCGGCCGCGTGCATGGTCTGACTACCGCGGTCCAGGCAAAAGCCCGCAACATGGAACGGAAGGCGGAAAAAGCCAAAAAAGGTGATGCTGAGGAGCCGGATGAAAAAGAAGTATCCGATAACGAAGAGGGGGCAGAGGAGGAAGACGTATCTGATGAAGATGACGCCGATGAATCGGGTGAAAAAGAGGTCGCTGGATCTGATGAGGGTGAAGAAGAGGTTGCCGGAGATGAAGGAGAAGAAACGGAGGAGGAAGAAACGATTGTCCAAGGCAAGAAGAACGAACCCAAAGTAAAGGGCGATCAAGCGGATGAACCCGATGAAGAGGAAATGGAAGATGAATCCGATGATGATCAGGGCCCTTTTGACCTGAACCCTAAAGGAAAGGATAAGGAAAAGGAAAATCAGGGGAAGAAAAAGGATTAAAATCCCTCCCTTAACCTAAAGTTCTAAAAAAGCCTTTGGCCGCTGGCCGGGCTTTTTTAGTTGATAAGTAGTCTCACTACCCCCTTTGCCACCGAAGTCCGGCTACCGGCATCGACAAGTTTGGGGGCTTGTTTAGCGAGTGAGTGCTGCCGGATGATCGTCGTCAATTGCTGTTTTTTGTCCGCCAGATGATGGTAGTAAACCGAACCGCCCAAAACGATCACCTCCGGATTGAAAATCAGGTTTAAATTGGAAAGTCCGATGCCAAAATTTTCAACTAAATCCTTTTTAAGGCGCGGATATTTTTTTAAATAATGACCGCTGGTGTTTTGTTCAAACGTCATCCGTTTTTTGTCTGATTTACAAATCACCATATGGCCGAACTCGCCGGCAAAACCATCTTTTCCATACACCAGTTTCCCCTCCACTATGGCCGCCCCACCCACCCCTGTTCCCACCATTACAGCGAGGATATTTTTTGTTTTTTTGAGTGCTGAATTTTGGCTTTCTTCAGCCAAAAATCCGTTAATGTCATTGTCCAGAAAAACCGTCGTTTTATATCGTTTTTTAAGCAAAGATTTCAGCTTTAAATCCTTCCCGGTCGGCAAATGGGGGGCGCGGACGAGCACCCCATTTGCCCGATCCACAATACCCGGCACCGCCACGCCGATTCCTTTCACCGATTGGCTAAAAAACGCATCGATCAAGCCATATAACTGTTTCAAAAATCCCGCTTTGCCATGCAGGGTGTCAGTTTTTATTTGTTTTGTTTCCAGCGTATTCAGTTTGTCGTCAAACGTTTGGATCAGTATCTTACTGCCACCCACATCCAACCCTATATATTTTATTTTTTTAATCATTTTAATGAGTAGGTTGTAGTGAATAGTGAGTAGAAATAGGCTACGTACTGCTCACTACAACCTAGTTATCAATTTCCACAAAAACCGGCAGATGGTCCGAAAAAAGCGAGTTCACCACACCCGCGGTCTTCACCTTGATCGATTCACAGGTCATGATAAGGTCAAGGGGACGGCGCGGACTAAAAGCGGGGAAAGTCGGATTTTTCTGGACTAATTTTAAATGGGCCTCCTTTAAAAATTCACGGATTTCTTCCAGACCGTTAAAAATATTAAAATCCCCGCATATCAAGTGGGCCCGCGGGCATTTTTTAAGCAGCTGTGCAACCTCTTTCATCTGCACTTTACGCAGTTTTTTCCGCAGAAGTCCCAAATGGACGGTAAAAATACTGATGTTATTGATAATGAATTCCTGTACCAGGGTATCCATCCCATTTTTAAGATAGTGCGGGATCACTTTGCCAGACTGTCGGCTTAAAATGGCGTCGTGATGCTTGTTCAAAAAGGGCAGTTTATAATACCAGGAGTCCGGATGATATTTGGAGGAGGTTTTCCAGAAGGCATAACGAAGTTTCCGGACAACCGCCTGGGCCTGGCTGATGGAACGGCTTCGGAAAGAACCGGCATCCGTTTCAAGCAGGCAAACCACGTCCGCCCGTTCAGTTTTGAGTAATTTAGCAATTTTATGGATGTTTTCTTTTGGGGCACGAAGGTAGCGCCAGAATTTCAGAAAATAATCTTTCAGCGAACCCTTCAGCCCCGTACTGTAGCCGATATTATAGAGTAGGATTTTCATCATTTATGATTATACTTCAAAACTATAAAAAATTGAAAAAATTTGAAAAAAATTGAAGAAAATTAAAAAAGTATCATTCACCGTTTTTTCAAATTTTATATAGCCTCACGATCCTTAGATTGCGTATATATATCATCTAACTCATTGTTTTTTTCAGTTTCCAATCGTGATAAAATACAACAAAATTAACTTATTTCGTTATGAAAACCATCAGCCGATTACTCATTATTATTTTTGCCCTGTCCACCGTTGCTGTTCCATCTGTCAGCGCAGACCGGAGTGAGCAGGCTAAAGTCATAAAATTCGACAAACTCCACCACGACCTGATCGTGGAACGACAGGATGGGAAACGATGGCTTATTCAGCACAATCGTGTCTGCGGTTCTATGAACACGGAATTCCCGGTGACGCTTATCACGGATAACGAGGGGAATATCAAACAGCTGAAAGTGGCGGCGAATGAGATCTGCGCCGTTTATAATGCGGTTCCGTATTCCGGTGAGGGGGAAGTCACGAAGCTTATCCGCAGTGAAAACCTGATTGTGCGCGATCATGAAGCGGAACTGGTGTGGTACAACAAAAAATACTTTATCGATTACGACAGTGCCCGTTGCCCGTTTTTGCGCGATTATTTAAATGACCGTATTTATTTAAATCTTCCGGAAGACGAATTGGAAGGCGGTTATATAGTCTTGCCGGGAGATCGCGGGCAATGCCGGATTAATTTCGCCCGTTTGCTGGAAACGCTGGAAACGGATGAGGAGGACATATCACTCACCCTCAAGGTCGATTCACAGAATCAGAACAACCAGGTTTATTTTTACTGGGATGAGCCTCAAACAGATGAACGTTTGCTGTATCTCATCAGCTACAGTCGGTATCGCCTGAACACCGATGATTATCAGTATTGGGAAATGCCGAACTTAAAACGCACGCGCCAGCATTCCTACACAGTTACTAATCTCGAAAACGGCCGCACGTATTACTTTTATATCGCGGCGCTGAACGAATCCAGACAAGTGAGTGAATGGACGGAGATTGTTGGTGAGCCGGTCGGCACAGGCGGGTTTAAAAATAACCCTGACCCTGATGAATTTGAGATCGAGATGGAGGAAGCGGCTGACACATTCCGGCTGTATTGGCCCCAAAAAGAGAATGCTTACAAATACTGGGTTTATTTTTATATAAACGGGAAAGAGAATTTTTTTAAATACCTCCCCGCGGATGAAAATGAGATCATCATCCCCAAAAATCCCGAATATCTGAATAAACGCCTTCGCCTGACAGTTTGGGTAGCCCCGTTAGAAAGCCGTAATTTCATCTATTACGACGGGCACTTCTGGTCGTATAAGGAACAATAAAAAAGCCCCGCTCAATCGAACGAGGCTTAGTATAGGTTTACACCTGTTAAATTATTGACGTGGTTTGCGGGTTGGCTGAGCTGCGATGACCTGTCTTCCCTCTTCAGCTTCAACCACTTCTCTTTGATCCCAAGGGGTGCTGTGTAAAGCAAGAAGCTCGCCGACATTTCTCTGCACATTACCTTCCGGTTTTTCAAGCATGTCTTTGAGCTCATCTGAAAGTTCCGCCAAAGAAACGTCCGCGTCGTTTTGGTCATAAGCCATTGCCCGCGCGAAGATCTCGTTTTTAGTTTTGCTGGGCAGGCGGTTGAAATTATCCACATAAGCCTGCAGGATTTTTTGGGCACTGGTTAATTCGTTTTTATTGGTTTCGGCATGATCAATGACATCCTGAGCGTGGTCCATAAACAGTTTGCTGAAAATATGGGCGATGTCTTCATTTTGAACATCAGGGAGTCCTTCCCCGGTGTAAACAGAAGCATCGAGTTTATAGTTGACCCACTCGCCGCCCCGTTCCATTTCGCTTAATTCTTCACCCTTTTTTGCAACCGCTTCAGGATACATAGGCCGTGATTCGACCTTGATTTTTTTGATATTCAGGGCTTCTGCTAATTTTTTAGCGTCCTGTTCGATTTTCTGGAATTTTTCAGGGCTTCTTTCTTCAAAATCTTTTGGCTCTTCCACCGAAATATCCAAACCTGCCAGGCCTTCCGCCTGTCTGGTAATGGTCGGTTCGCCAACAGTGATCGCAGGTTCGTTTTCTTTTCCAACATCTTCAAACGCCAGGATTTCTTCCTCTTCTTTGGTAAGTTTCCTTGGCTCCGGCTTTCTTGGCTCCGGCTTCCGAACCTCCAGCTTTTTCATGCCGGCCTCTGCTTTGGCGATTTCTTCAGGCGCCTTTTCCCTGAATTCAGAAGCAAGTTTTGATGCCTCTTTCTCCGTATATTCATTTTCCAGTTCCGGCCCGGACATATCCGGCGCTTCCTGCCCCAAAGGGACTTCCATGGGGTCTATTTTGGAATCATCCGGCCCGGACATATCCGGCGCCTCATCCTGATTCACCATCCGGCTTTCCTTGCCGAAGCTGAAGAGGTTAGATAATTTATTGAATAGTTCTTTCATAGCCCTAAGATTAAGTAGATATTTTGATTATTTAGGTTGTCTTGTTGAGATGCCGGAGATGCGATCCTCCTCCTCCTCCTCCTCCTTTGCCGCTAAACGGGCTGCTTCATCCGCGGCTTCTCTTTCAGCCGCTGTCATCAGATTGCGCGGTTTGCTGATTCCTCCACCCTGACTGGCCGGAGAGACCTTAAGAGGAATATTAATGGCTTCACCCATATTTTCAGCGCCACGGCTAGTTCTGGCAGCGACCTCTTCTTCTCCAAGATCCAGCGGTTCAAAAGGTCCGAGTGCTTCCGCCACCTCTTCTTTAGTAAATTCCATTGTTTTTCCTTTTTCTGCTTCAACACCCGCCTGATGAGCGGCCGCCATTAAAGCTTCGTCCGGTTTCTGGCCTTCGGCCTCAGCTTCTTTCATCATTTGCGCCACCTCTTCTTCAGTAAAGGTCATTTCTCTTTCCCCTCCCTCAGAAAGATCTAATGGCTCGAAAGGTCCCATTTCTTCTGGAGTTTTCCCCGCTTGAGCGACAGCGGTTTCTTCACCGGCTTTGCCCATAAATTGTTTACCCAATTCAGCAAGGCCCTCACGGGTTTTACCTTTTTCCTGAGCTTCTTCCATAGAAGCCATAGCTGCAGCCTCCAGGGCCTTTTTGGCATCTTCTGCTGTACCCCTTGGTCTCATCGGCGTTTCAGGTGTATCGGCTTTGGCGCCTTTAAATGCTTCATCAGCGCCTTTAGCTAAGCTATCTTGATCGAAGATATCTTTTGCTTCTTTGGCGCCTGTCAGCCAGGAAAGGGATTTTTTCATTTTTTCGGAACCCCTGATTTCTGCTTTTCTAACACCTTCTTCAGGTGTTTTCGGAGGTGCCGTTTCCGCCTCCTGGGCTTCCTGCACGTTTTCGACTGGTTTCGGGGCTTCCGCCCCTTCGTTCACCAGGCGATGTTCCTTGCCGAAGCTGAACAGGTTAGATAATTTATTGAATAATTCTTTCATTGTACTTAGATTAAAGATTAATGATTAAAATTGTAAATTTTATAATTTTGCGAGTTCCGCCTCCAGGTCCATAGCGCTTTCTTCAATCTTATTCTGTATCTCTTCCAGCTTTTTCCGCGCGTCGGCATTGTTCTGGTTGATGGCGGTCTTTAGCTGAGTAAGCGCTTCATCGAGATCTTTCTGTTCCGTCACCAGGATTTCTTTTCTCTTTTCCTCATCCGATTCATCGATCTTACTTAATTGATCCTTGGCTTTGGCGCCGATGGCTTCACAATGTTGGTTGAAAGCCTCATGCAGGCGGTTCAGGTAATCACGATGGTAGTCGATGGTATCCTGGTAGAGCTTAGAAAGGGCCGTTTTGTCTTTGGGTAAAGTCTGTTCAGGCATTTTTTAAAGTTATCAAAGTATTATAGCATAACCGCGGGTAAAAAGCAATACTAATCACAGTGCAAGCGGCAAGTGCATGTGCAAGGGTTTGATTCAATAAATTGCACTTAAAACTTGCACTTGCACTATTTTAAAAAAACCTTGCCTAAATCACAAAAACCCTATAAAATCTATCCGCTCTTACGAATTGGTCAATCCGTTGTCCATTCGAAGTCTATTCGTAATCAATCCGAACCATGTCACATAAGAAAGCCGGTGGATCCACCAAAAACGGCCGCGATTCACAAGCCAAACGATTAGGGGTTAAATTATACGCGGGCCAGACCGTGAAAGCCGGAAATATCCTGGTGCGTCAGAAAGGCACCAAATTCCATCCCGGTGAAAACGTCGGCATCGGCAAAGATTTTACCTTATTCGCCCTGAAAGATGGCGTGGTGAAATTCACGGAAAAGCGCATCAAAAAATACGATAACCGTATTTTTAAAGACCGTCTTGTACACATTGTTCCGGCCTAAGATAAGAATTCATTTATTTCCGACCGAAAAGCATGTTAATATTTATTTACATGTGACATTTGACATGTGACATTTGACTTGAAAACAGGTGTCAATGGCCAAATGTTAACGGTTAAATGTTATTTAAGTTAATGAGATTATGGCTGACCAAGGCGATTTAGAATTATTCACCGGTCCCGCCCCCTCGGAAAAGAAGGAGATGGGTGATGAGCAGTTCCGGGACGAAATGAAACGCACTCAGCAGGCGCTCAAGCAACTCCAGCAGGAAGAAGGTCAGGCTAAAGCGCACGACAACAGTCTGGCCGCTATCATCGTCCAGTTTTTAAATCAGCCCCAGAACACGGATTTATTTTTATTGGTTTCCCGCACCGTAGCTCAAAACCTTCCTTCGGAACTGATCATCGCTATTCTTTCATTGGTCGACAGGAAAGCGGCCAAAGAGGTCAAAGGATTGCTGGAAGGCGGTGAAACTTCCAAAAAACACAAAGAAACCGCCCTTACCCTTCATCAGAAAGCTGATTTTCAGGCTCTTTCTCCCGAACACAAAAAAGCCATCGATCACTGGACACAAAACATGCTTCAGGTGGCAGCCAAAAAACCGCACCGTGTTTTGGAATCATTGGTCGTCGCTGGTCCGGAACGGAAGCTTTCGCCTATGCCCATCCAATTATCCGCTTTTATTTTACGGAATTATCTCGCGGGCCATCAGATCGATATCGAATTCCAGTTACTGCATGATTTTATGCAGGGGGTTTTTGTGGAAATGGTCAAAAACCTCGAAGAACAGGTAAAAGGACAGAAGCAACTCGAAAACTAATTGACATCTAGTTGATAGCTGATGGACATCTAATGGACTAGTCAGTCAATTAGCAATCTATTAGCTATCCATAAGAAGTCTATTAGAAATCAATTAGAAAGTGAGGCCACTGCGCTTTCCACATCCGGAAAGATTTTCAGCATGGTGGAAATACCGACGATATTAAAAATATCTTCCACGTTTTTGCTGGGGCTGGCAATGATCAGCTGACCGCCTTTTTTTACTAGATGATTATGCCAGGCGACCAATTGACCAATGGCATAGCTGTTCAGGTAATCCAGGCTTTTGAAATCAAAGATCACAATCATTTTTTCTGTACTTCCCATGATCAATTTCTCTATGCCTTCCAGGGGCTCTTTAACCCCTCCGTCAAACGCCCCCTGAAAGTGAGCGGCATGTGTATTCTGAAGACTGGTTACAGGTTCAATGGTGATTTCCAATGCTTGCATAGATTTAAGGGTTTAGATGGATCATTTTTAAGGCAGTGAGCGCGGCCTCGACTCCTTTGTCCCCACGATTTCCTCCTTGAATGCGGGCTTTAGCCTGTTTGAGGTTCTCGGTAGTCAGGACACCGAATACCACCGGAATTTCATGTTTTAAGCCGACTTCCATTATACCGTGAGCGGCGGCAAACGCAATATAATCAAAGTGCGGAGTCTCTCCGCGGATCACCGCGCCCAGCGCGATAATGGCATGGAATTTGCCGGCCCCCGCCAATTGTTTGCAAACATAAGGCAGTTCAAAAGACCCCGGAACGTTCACCACATAAATATCTTTGGCCGATACCCCCCTGATTATCAGTTCTTCCTGACAGCTTTTAAGGAGCGCGCGGGTGATTTCGGGGTTGTATTCACTCACCGCAATGGCGATTTTGGTGCCTTTGGGCGCCTTGACGTCCGAATGAAGATTGGTTTTCATGTCACTCATAATGAGATTGAATTATCGCAGGCACAATGACGTCATCGCGCTTTCAGGAAGTAAGTTTTTCAAGATATTTAGCCAGAATATCAGTTTCTAAATTTACCTGATCGCCTGTTTTAAGCAAGCTCAAATTTGTTACTTCCCATGTATGAGGAATAATGCTTACCGTGAAATCATTATCCGAAACACTGATCACGGTTAAGCTGATCCCGTTAATGGTAACAGAGCCTTTTTCAGCCACATATTTCATCAGCCTTTCCGGCATGCGGATTGTCAGAATATGGGCGTTGCCGTCAGGCCGGATGTCTATGATTTCTCCTGCTTCCTCCACATGGCCGGTGACCATATGGCCTTCAAACCGACCGTTGGCAGGCATCGGCAATTCCAGATTAACCTGAGCCCCTTTTTTATAATTTCCGATGATGGTCTTCTGAGCGGTTTCCGGCATAAAATCAGCCGAAAAACCACTGTCCGACAGTTCGGTAACCGTTAAACATACGCCGTCTACCGCAATACTGCTTCCTTTTTTCAGATTTGTTACAATAGCCGGCGCTTCAACCATCAGTTGGGTGTCGGTTTTTTGAGCAATAGTCCCGGTGGTTTCGATAATTCCTGTAAACATAGTTCTTGATGTCCGATGTCCGATTTCCAATGTCCGATTAGAGCTCCATTGGACACTGGACATCGGAAACTGGACATTGTTATTAATCTTTTTTAAGAATAGCCTGAAAAGCATCCTGCGGCAAAGCGACGTTCCCCATCTGTTTCATGCGTTTTTTCCCTTTTTTCTGTTTTTTTAGGAGCTTGTTTTTGCGCGTCACATCCCCGCCATACAGTTTCGCGGTCACGTCTTTCCGGTAGGCCGAAATGGTTTCGCGGGCGATGATCTTTCCGCCGATGGCGGCCTGAATGGCGATGGCGAACTGAGCGCGGGGAATGACCTCTTTTAATTTTTTTGCCAGACGACGCCCCAGCCCTTCCGCTTCGGTCCGGTGGCAGATGACTGCTAGGCTGTCCACCTTTTCCCCGGCGATCAGAATATCCAGTTTTACCAGATTTTCCTCCCGGTAATCCATGAAATCATAATTCATGGAGGCATAGCCGCTGCTGACATTTTTTAAAGAATCATAAAAATCGATGATCACTGTCGCCAGCGGCATTTCAAATAAAGTCAGCACCCGTTCCTTATCTATATAACTCATATTTTTATAAACGCCTCGCCGTTGCTGTACGATTTTCATGATCGCGCCTACCGCGTCTTTGGGTGAAACGATTTCCATTTTAACCCACGGTTCCGCGATGGTTTCGATGACGCTGGGGTCCGGCATCTGGACAGGAGAGGAGATGACATTTTTCTCACCATCCTTGCCGGTAATAATATAAGAAACCGAAGGGGCTGTGACGATCAGTTCCAGATCATATTCACGCTCCAGCCGCTCCTGCACAATATCCATATGAAGCAGCCCCAAAAAACCGCAACGGAAACCTGAACCAAGAGCGGGAGACTGGTCCGGCTCATAGGTAAGAGCCGCGTCATTCAGGGTCAGCTTGTCCAGCGAATCCCGGAGCAGGGGGAAATCATCATTGTCCACACAATAAATACCCGCGTACACCATGGGCACCACTTTTTTATAACCCGGCAGAGGTTTTGTGTCGCTTAATTGATCTTTTTTTCCTTTCCAGATCGTGTCGCCAACGCGTGCTTCGCCAACCGATTTGAGTCCGGTGACCACATAACCCACTTCACCGGGCTGCAGTTCCTTTTGGGATTGGTATTGAGGGCGGAAATAGCCCAAATCCGTTACCTCAATATCCGTTTTCGCGTTGAGGAATCGCAAGGCATCCCCCTTTTTAAACGTTCCGCTCACCAGCCTCACATAAGCTACTACGCCGCGATACGTGTCATAAACTGAGTCAAAAACAAGCGCCTTGGCCTCATCGTCATTTTGGATGTGGTATTGTTTCCGCATGCCGGCCTGGTCGGGAGACGGGACGCGGTCGATGACTGCCTGCAGGACCTGTTCCACGTTTTCCCCGGTCTTGGCGGAGACTTCGATCACTTCCTCGCGCGGAATGGCCAGCATATTTTCTATTTCCTGTTTTATTCGTTGAGGATCGGCAGCCGGCATATCGATTTTATTGATGACCGGAATGATCTTCAGATCATACTCCAGGGCCATATAAAGGTTCGCAAGGGTCTGCGCCTCGATACCCTGGGTCGCGTCGATGACCAAAATCGCCCCCTCGCAGGCCGCGATACTGCGACTCACTTCATACGTAAAATCCACATGGCCGGGCGTGTCGATCAGGTTCAGGATATAACCCCTATAATCCATCCGCACCGGCTGGAGCTTGATGGTGATCCCCCGTTCCTGTTCCAGCTCCATGGTATCCAGCATCTGGCCGTGTTTCATATCCCGCTTATCCACCGTTCCGGTCAGCTCCAGAAAACGGTCCGCCAGCGTGGATTTTCCATGATCGATATGCGCGATGATGCAGAAATTTCTTATATTCTTCATTATATATTACGCCTGACATTTGACACATAACACCTGACATGAAATTTGTAACTTGCAGTTACCAATTACAAGTTACGAGTTACGCCCTGTAAGGGCAAATTACAAATTTGAAAATGTCAAAGGTTAAACGTCGAAGATTAAAGATAGCAGAAAAAGTTTATAGGAAAACTCTTTACCATTCAACACCCAGATTGTGATAAAATTGACTTTGATAAATAAACAATAAATATGCCAAAAAAATCAACAGGCCAAAAATTTTTTTACCAGATGCCAGCTCAGGAGGCGGTAGCATTTTTAAAAACAGACTCCAAAAAGGGTTTGAGCGAAAAGGAGGCTCAGCAGCGGCTCGATAAACACGGACACAATAAATTGGAAGAGGGCAAAAAGCGCCCTATGATCTTCCGGTTTTTCGATCAGTTCAAAGACCTGATGATCATCGTCCTGATCGTCGCCGCGTTTTTGGCGTACTACCTCGATGACTTCCGCGGGGGCACCATTTTACTAATCATCGTTTTGGTGAACGCGGTCATCGGGTTTTACCAGGAATTCAAGGCGGAGAAGATCCTGGAAGCCTTAAAACAGATCATTCAGGCCAAAGCCACCGTCATCCGTGACGGGCAGAAACGGGAAATCAGCCAGGAAGAACTGGTGCCAGGCGATCTGGTGTATCTGGGAGAGGGCGCTGCCATTCCGGCCGATATCCGACTGACCGAGGTGACAAATTTCAGTACCAATGATTTTATCCTTACCGGAGAATCCGTTCCCCAGGAAAAATGGGCAGATCTGGTGATCGAAAAAGAAACCACCCTTACAAACCAGGACAATCTCGTTTTTTTAGGAGTCACGGTCGCGAAAGGCAATGCATACGGGGTGGTGTACGGGACCGGCATGGACACGGCGATCGGGCGGATTGCGCAGGCCAGTGAATCCATTGAGCACGACCTGTCTCCGCTCCAGAGGGAGATGAACATTCTGGCCAAAACGCTTACCAAGATCGCGGGGATAATCGCGCTAGGGTTATTTTTGCTTAATTTCGCGCTCAAGGGAGGAAGTTATGAAAACATAAAATTGGCAATCCAGCTCAGCGTGCTTTTCGCCCTTGGTGTGGCGGCTGCCTGTGTGCCCCAGGGGCTTCCTGCCCAGGTCTCAGTCGCCCTCAGCCTGGGGGTCGGCCGGATGGCCAAACGCAAGGCTGTTGTCCGAAAACTTTCCGCTGTGGAAACGCTGGGCTCCACCATGGTGATCTGTTCTGATAAAACCGGCACGCTCACCAAAAACGAAATGACCATCACCCATTGCTTTATGAATGGCAGGGAATTCGAGATAACGGGGGATGGCTACGAGCCGAAGGGATCTATTTTAGAAGGGGGCAAAAAGATATCACAAGCCTCTTTAAATAAAATAAAACAATTTTTTGAAGACGGTTTTCTGGCTTCTGACGGGCGCGTGAATCCGCCGGACCATGAGCACCGGGGATGGTACGCGATCGGCGACCCTACCGAAGCGGCCTTCACCCCTCTGGCCATTAAAGCCGGATTGAAGCCGGATGACCTGGAAAAACGATTTCCGTCAGCGCATGAATTGCCGTTCGACAGCGATCGCAAGCGTATGACCATCATCCGCCGCCATAAGGGAAAAATAATCGGTTATATGAAAGGCGGACTGGAAAGTATTTTGTCTGTCTGCACGCATATCAACCATGCCGGGACCGTCATCGTTTTGACCGATAAAGAAAAGAAACAGATCCTCAGAAAGGGGGAGACGTTTGCCAATCAGGCGCTTCGCGTCATCGCCTTGGCGTATCGGGATTTCCCAAGATCCACCAAAAACTATTCCATCAAAAAAAGCGAACAAGATTTCGTGTTTTCCGGTTTTGTCGCCATGATCGATCCTCCTCGTCTCGGAGTGAAAGAAGCCATTAAGGCCGCTTACGACGCCCACATACGCGTGATGATGATCACCGGGGATAACGCCATCACGGCCAAAGCCATTGCCCAGCGGATCGGTATGCAAGGAAACGGAGAATTGGAGGTGCATACAGGCGACCAGATCAAACGGATGAGCGATGCCAAACTTAAAAAAGTCCTTATGGCGCAATCGGTTGTTTTTTCCCGCGTGTCCCCGCAGGACAAATACCACATCGTGACGCTGTTAAAGCAAATGGGTGAAATTGTGGCGGTGACTGGGGATGGGGTCAATGACACGCTCAGCCTCAAAAAATCCGATATCGGTGTGGCTATGGGGAAAATGGGGTCCGATGTGGCCAAAGAGGCGGCCGAAATCGTGCTTCTGGATGACAATTTCCGCACGCTCATCGCGGCCATCCGGGAAGGCCGGACGATCTTCAAAAATCTCAAAAAAACCATCATGGCTTCTATCACATCAAATAATGGGGAATTGACATGCGTCCTACTCGGTTTCATCGGAGTGGCGTTCGGCTTACCCGCACCTATTACGGCGGTCCAGATCCTTGCCGTCGATCTGATCGGCGAAATGCTCCCCCTAACGGCGCTGACGTTTGATCCGCCTGAAAAAGAGCTTTTAAAAGAACCCCCGCGTGATCTGGATGAACACATCATCAACAAAAAAAGTCTGCTTAACCTGATTTTCTACGGCTTTTGGATGGGGGCATCCGGATTTTTCTCATTCTTCATGGTGTACCATGTCACTGGCGGATCGGTCGAAATGGGGCGGGCGGCGGCGTACGCGGGCATCATCCTCTGCCAATACGTCAATATCCTTTCCCGGCGGACAGAACAAACGATTTTTACCCGTTACCTGTTTACCAATAAACAATTATGGGGCGCTTTTCTTTTTTCTCTTATCGCGGTCATGATCCTGATCTACCCCAAAAGCGTCGCTGTCTGGTTCGGCTTTGAAGCGCTGACCTTAGGCGATTGGATGTACCCGATGATCGGCGCCCTGGTATTCTTGTTTTGGCATGAGAGCCGAAAATTGCTAGTATTAATCCGTAATCTTAATTAAAAAAATGCCGCGAAAAAATAATAACATCATCGATATCCAGAAATATTTCCTCCTGGGGACGCTGTTATTGCTGTTGGTTGTGCTGATGCTTTTTGTTTCTCCTTTCCTGGGCACCCTGCTTATCGCAACTGTGATCGTGACGGGAGTGTTTCCAGTTCATAAGATCCTTCATAAAAAACTCCGGATCCCCGCCACCTTTTCGGCTCTGATCTCACTGATTCTGGTGGCGGTTTTACTGCTGAGTCCGCTGACGCTCTTTTTCTTCTCTATCGCCAATCAAGCCACAGACGCATATGTGACCATCAGCACGAAGATCAATGAACTGACATCAAAAGATATCCACTTCATCCCCACACTCCTCCAGAATGGTTTTGTTCAGGATTGGGCCGATAAGATCAGTAAATATGCTCCGGTAACCGCTTCCGATATTATCTCCACGGCCAAAGATTTTGTAGGGAAGATCAGTTCGATTATTCTTGGGCAGACCACCAATATCCTGAAAAATCTGTCTTTGTTTATACTGCACATTGTCATCTTTTTATTAGCCATGTTTTATTTTTTGCGGGACGGCGAAAGACTGATGGATTATATCAATGCAATGCTCCCGCTTTCCGAACAGTACCGCATAGAACTTTTTAAGAAATTATCCCGTTTAAGCCATGGAATTATTTACGGGATATTCGGCGCCGCCATTGCGCAGGGTTTTCTGGTAGGTTTTGCTTTTTATATTGTTGGGATCAGCAACGCCGCTTTCTGGGGCGCTGTCGCGGCCCTGCTTTCACCTTTGCCTTATATCGGGACCGCAGTGGTGTGGGTGCCGGTAGTCATCGCTTTGGCAGTCGGCCATCATTGGGTCGCTGCTTTATTTTTGCTGGTATGGGGAGTGGTGGTGGTCAGTCTGGCGGACAATATCGTAAAGCCCTATCTTATCGGTTCATCCACCGCTTTGCATCCATTGGCCGTATTGCTCGTTTTACTCGGCGGTGTTTTTACCTTTGGCTTAAAAGGACTTATCTTCGGGCCTTTTATCCTGACGCTTACTCTTGCCTTCCTGCATATTTACAAATTGGAATATAAAAGTGTACTAAAGAAACGGAAAACATAACCCCGCCCAATAACCATTCCACCGGATTACAAAACCAATCCTCCTTTACGCTGTACTGCCTTCTTGCTGCCGTCTTTTTTCTGTGAAACCGATG
>JAFGCR010000042.1 GCA_016932495.1 Candidatus Peregrinibacteria bacterium | reverse complement strand
CCAACGGTTTTCAAGACCGCCGCATTCGACCACTCTGCCAACTCTCCAAAGAGATTGTATGTTCTTTTGGCTGAAAAACCAACTTTTTTTGATTTATTTCTTCAGATTTCGAGGTTAAAATGATGAGTGGGATTATTATTTAAGATCGGTACTATGCTTCACTATATGGCCACCTATCAGGTCAAAAAAGAAGCCCTTGATGAGGTGAAACAAGCCCTGATCGATTTTGTAGGCTCGGTTAAAGACAATGAGCCCAATACCATTTTTTACACATCGTTCCATAAAAAGGACGATCCGCTTTCTTTTATCCATTTTGTCTGCTTCGAAAATGAGGAAGCCAAAAATTTTCATGAGGCAGCGGATTACACCAAGGCGTTCATGGAAACCCTTTCTCATCGTTGCTCAAAAGAAAATATATTTACTGAACTCGATATGATACGGTCGAATAAGGTTTGCTGATTTATTTTTTAATTTTGAATATATGAAACAACGATGGTTTATCATCATCGATATCCTGGCGTTTGCCGCTTTTGCGGTCAGTCTTTTTTCAGGTTTTATTATGTGGCTGGTTTTACCCTATAGGAGCGGGCAGTCCGGCCTTACCTTTTGGGGCTGGGCGCGCCATGACTGGGGAGATCTCCATTTATACGCCAGCCTGTTTTTTGCAGTTGTTGTCCTGATCCACCTGATCGTTCACTGGAAATGGGTTAAGAATATCCCGCGGTTCTGGAAATCCGGTCAGTGAAGCGCGTAAAGTGTATTGAAAAGGTAGCCGACCATTATGATGCCGATTGCTACGATACCGAAAAAGGCGGCGAGTAATTTAAGGCGCATTACCCTTTTTAAGATAATCGCTTCGGGTAAAGAGAGTCCCGCGATCGCCATCATGAAAGCGAGCGATGTGCCAAGCGGGACTCCGTTGGCCGTGATTGAAAAGATGAGGGGTACGACGGTTGAACAGCCCGCGTAGATCGGAATTCCCATAAGAGTCGCGATGACGACTGAAAACATTTCGTAACGTCCAACGGTTTCCATAAAAAATTCCTGAGGCACATAGCCATGTATCATGGCGCCGATCCCCACACCCCCTATGACGTAAGGGAGTAATTTTTTAAAGGTGTTTTTACCGATTCTTAATGCGAAGGCTAGTTTGCCGTGAAATGTTTTAGGCATATAGTTTTCATTTTTTTTCTCCTTCGCGTTTTCCAGTATGATTTCCTTATCCATTTTAAGCGCGCCGATCAAAAGGCCGCCGATCACGCCGAGCACGATGCCTGACAGCGCGTATAAAAAAGCCAGACGCCATCCGAATAACCCGCCCATGATCACAAAAGCCACTTCATTTACCAAAGGAGAGGTGATCAGAAAAGAAAAGGCGATTCCGGTGGCTATTCTGGCTTCTATAAAACCGATAAAAAGCGGGATGGAAGAACAAGAGCAGAAGGGTGTCACGGCGCCGAACAGGGCGGCCACTATATTTCCCAGACCCCATCGCATCTTTCCGACCGTTTCTTTGACTTGGTTCGGTTCAAAAAATGTCCGGATAAAATTGATGACCGTGACGACGGTGAAGATCAAAAACAGGATTTTAAACACATCGTAAAAAAAGAAATTCACACTAACGGCCAGGGGGGTATCCGGCTGAAGATGAAAAAGGCGGAAGGTGATGAAACCGGCAATGGATTGGAGCATGTTTTAAAAGTAGGTTGAAAATATATACTCAATAAAATGAAGAGATGAAAGTGTTGATTTCTTCAAAATGTTTCGAATTAATCCGGAGATATGACCACTGACCCTGTTTTTTAGTGACGATCAATCCCGATGCCGATAATTCTTTTACATGATGGGAAACCGTTGGCATACTGATCTTAAGGTGTTTTTGCAAGTCTTTAATACAAGTCTGATCTTCACATTTTCCCTTTTGGTCCAATTTGCATTTTAAATCACGTTTTTGGACGTAGGACAGGATTTTCAGACGATTTTTGTCAGAAAGGGCTTTGAAAAGCAATGATAAGTTTTGGATTTTTTTAGTCATTTTAATTAGATAATTGTAAAACTATCTAATTATTATTTAAAAGGGGACGCTTGACCAGATAAAGTTATTGACATTTTTTATTTTTTATACTAAATTAATAACCTAATAAATAACTCCCTTTAGTCATGACAGGCAAAAGAATAGGAATACTTACTCCTGAGCAGGAAGCCGAAAAGAATAAAATCCTTGTGTTTATTGAAGAAGTCGCCGGCGGTTTGGGCCAGTCTCGTCAGGTAATAGACGATGTGCTGACGATTTTAAGCGATGGCGGAAGATTGCCCCAGCTCAAAGGCGCCCGCAGAAGCCCCCGGCACCCGTGGGTTAATGCGGAGGGAAGGGTTATTGATGAGTCTGAACTTTTTAATGATTGATTATGCGAGTTTTCCGTCATGGGGACATTATTTTACCGGAAGTCCCTTCTGATTGGGCGGACTTGCTTACCAAATCTGATCTGGATTCTGATATGTCTAAAAAAATGAAACCTCAATTGGAATTTGATTTTATGCGACGGTCTTTTGAAGACGGTATCCAGTACCTTAATGGCGCGGAACAATTTGAAGAAACCGCTGAGATCATCGAGGCGGTCCGGCAGGTTTTTGGGAATGCCCTAGAGAGTTCAGAATAACTTCATCTGCGCTTTTTTGATCTCGCGCTTGCGGATCTGCTCGATCTTCACTTCCGGCATGGCGCCCGGGACCATGTTTTCGCTGCCGATTTCCTCCAAAAACCGTGAGGGTTCCAGATTCCGGTCTTCTTTTTTCCGCTTACGGAAAAGATGGAGTTCTTCCGTCGCGCGCGTCATGCCCACATACATCAGGCGGCGCTCTTCGGTCGGCCAGTACGGGTCGTCTTTTCCTTTTTTATGAGGCAGATTGCCTTCTTCCAGCCCTATGATGAGGACGATCGGGAATTCCAGCCCTTTGGCCGCGTGCAGGGTCAGCATACTGATGCGGTCAGCCTGTATCAGGTTATCCGTTTCCTGCTGGAGTTTTGCCTCGTCCAGAAATTGTATTAACGCCTCATTCACTGGCAGATGGTCCAGTGCCATGGCGTAAGAGATCAGGTGGCTGAGCCGATTTATCTGAGCTTTGGTGAGTTCTTCAGCTTCGATGAATTTTGTGATCTTCTCCCGCAGCCATTTGCTGAATTTCCGGTCGTTTTCAATGGCTGACCACTGGCGCAGGTTGTCCAGGCCTTCCAGAAAATCCACAATCACTTTTTTCTGCCAGAACGATTCCGGGGCGGACAGCTGGCAGGGGTAACCGCGTTTTGACAGGTCGGCGTATAGTCTTTTTCCTTCTCCTTGCGTTCGGTACAGGATGGCGATGTCGCTCAGTTTTCTGCAGTCCTCCTCACGGTCCACATCCAGCTGATCAGCCAGGTGCATGGCGCTGTGACTGCCGATCCATTTTTCCAGCAGATGAAACAGGATTTCCGACCGATGAAAATCCGTGTCGCTTTCCCACAAAGTGGTCCCTTTTGTTTTAGCGCTGACAGGCTGAAGCTCTTTTTTGATCCGGCCCGGGTTTTCGGAAATCAGTTTTTCCGCGCCTTTTAAAAGGGCGGGCGGATTGCGGTAGTTCTTAGTAAGGGTGATAGATACCGTATCCGGATAAAGATTTTCGAAATCCGCCATACTTTGTGCCTGTGAACCGCGCCACGAATAAATGGTCTGATCCGGATCGCCCACCACGCACAGATTGCGGTGCGGTTCGGCGAGCCGGCGCATGATTTCGATCTGGAGCGCGTTTACATCCTGATATTCATCCACCATCAGGTAATTATAAAGCGATTGACATTTTATGAGTATGTCCGCGTTTTCATCCCATATCCGGAGGAGTGTGGTGAGAAGGTCGGTAAAATCGAGTGCGTTCTGGTCGGCGAGACGCTGGTGGTATTTATCAATCATTTCATTCATGCCGGGATGATCATTCCGGCCTTCAGATTTATTACGGATTTGGTCAATTTTTGTAATAATTTCTTTCCAGTCGTCCCGTTCACCAATGATTTTTTTTAATATCTCCTCCTGTTCTTTCGAGGTCAGGATTCTGAAATCAGGATTCCAGAACTGCCGCAGTAACCGCGCGGCCAGGGCGTGGAAGGTCATGGCATTGACGAGGGGCAGGTCTTTTTTCTGCAGACGTTCGTTCAGTTCATGGGCCGCCTTATTTGTAAATGTCAGCGCGAGGATCTTCCGCGGGTCAGCTTTTTTTTCTTCGATCAAATAGGCGATGCGCGAAATCAGCGTGTGGGTTTTGCCCGTCCCCGCGCCCGCAATGATCCGGACCGGACCGTCGGTCATTTTGACGGCCTGCTGCTGTTCCAGATTAAGCATGCTAGAGCAAAGTTAATTGGTCTTTGGATAATAATTCTTCCTCACGGAAGAGCTTAATTATACCATACTCCCCATCATAACCCGGCTGGATGATGGTCTTGCCGTTCCTCATCCGGGAAACCGCTTCTCCCACCATTTCATGCACGGCTTTGATGTCTTTAACCGGCGCGTCTTTCAGGATGTAAAATTCCGGACCGATCTTCTGAAGCAGATGCCGATACAGTTCATCTACTTTTTTACTGCATGGCCCTACCTGGAGTATTTCGGAAATGATTTCTGTCAGCGGAATGACATACCATACTCCGCGGGCTGTTGTCGGCTTTTCGCCCATCTTCCGGTCGGCCAGTTTACTGATACGGTGTAAAACGCCCACCGTGATCTTTTTGCCGGTTTTCGGGGAAAGATAATCGTATTTTTTGGTCTCTTCCGGCGTGAGGCACAGGTTTTCAGCCCGCAGGCCGTCCGCGTGGTATTTGCCTTCCTCCGGGAAGAACTCAATAGTCCCCGCTACCTTTTTATGGTCATGCCGGAGAGCATTTAAAATAGCCGGGTAATTCATATCACAATCAAACACAATGGCCTCGCGCCCCAGTTTTTGGGGGGAGTGAGCGTCGCTGTTTGAAACCAAAACATATTTATCATTCCGGCTGAGCCGCCAGTTCATGGGCGGATCGGAAGAAAGGCCGGTTTCCAGCGCGTGGATGTGATCTGACAATTCCTCAAAACACTCTTCCACACTGTCAAAGCCGGATTGGGAACCGAAGATGGCGAAATGGGGCGTCCATACATGGGCGGGGATGAGTTCGATATCCTGCGAAATATCCAGAAGGATTTTTAAAAGCTCCTTGCTGTCCAGCCCCAGGATCGGCCGCCCGTCTGATTTGATATTCCCCCGTTTATCCAGTTCCACATTGATCTTCGCCACGGTTTTCAGGTCCGGTGCCAGCACCACGTGATGCACTTTCCGGCACCTGTCTCCTTTTTTGTAGATCAGGCTGAGTTCCGTGCTCAGAACGAACCGCACCGGCCGTTTACAGGAATCCGGGATGAGCACTTCATGCTGTTCCGTGAATTCTTTTTTTAGCTCAAACACACCCTTATCCGTTTCTTCCAATTGTTCATGCAGGTCTTTAAACCAGGCAGGATACGTGAAGTCCGCGGTGGCCACCATATCGATCCCCTTCAGCTGGCACCAGGCGTGGATATGCGGAAGATCCAGATTTTTACTGCAGGCTCTGGAGTACTTGGAATGGATGTGTAAGTCGGCGATAAACATACTTTTTAATAAACTCGAAATACGAAATTCGAAATCCGAAACAAATTCTAAACTTAAATACTCAATGTTCAAAACATTTTGTGAATTCGGATTTTGGATATTTGATAGTATTTCGGATTTCGATATTCGGATTTTTAGTCTGAAGTATTGTTTTCAGAGCTAAAATATGCTATAATATATAGATAAATTAATGCATTAGTTAAATGCCGAATGGTCATACATCCCAAATGGGCACCTGCGCCCTGTGCGGCCAGCAAAAACCTGTCAAACAGCTCATGCCTGTCGAGCTGGTGAGGGACCTGCTTATCCAGTTTATCCGGAAGTCCAATCCTGAATGGGACGGCACCGGCATGATCTGTCAGGAAGACCTGAGCCGTTTCCGGAGTGCGTATATGGAGGAGCTTTTAATAAAGCAGCACCGCGATATTTCCGCCCTGGACAGAAGGGTGTTAAAAAGCCTTAAGGAGCAGGAGATCATTTCCGAGAACATCAACCAGGCGTTCGACCGGCAGCTGACTTTTGGCGAAAAGATAGCGGATAAAGTGGCGGAATTCGGCGGAAGCTGGAAATTCATCCTTATTTTCGGCGGCGTGCTTGCTTTCTGGATCGCGCTTAATTCATGGGTGCTGATCGCCAGGCCTTTTGACCCCTATCCTTTCATATTATTAAACCTTGTCCTGTCGACATTGGCCGCCATTCAGGCTCCGGTCATCATGATGAGCCAGAACCGGCAGGAAGACCGCGACCGCCTGCGTTCCGAAGAGGATTACCGCGTGAACCTGAAAGCGGAACTGGAAGTCCGGCATCTGAATGAAAAACTGGATCACTTTTTAGGGCGTCAGTGGCAGCGCCTTCTCGAGATCCAGCAGATCCAGCTCGACCTGATGGAGGAAGTGGCCGCGAAAAAAGCGGGCATTTCCAAGCCACCGGCCGCTGTGCCTGCACCTGCCACTTCTTCCGCTCCGCCTGTTACAGAGCCTCCAAAATCGTAAATATATAAAATGTCCCAAATCGACCATTTCAACCCCAGTGTTCTTACCGACTTAAACGACGTCATCCAGGCGGCGGAGGGGAGATACGGCCTTGAAGAGCATTTTCATCAGATCATGGATTATTTTCTGAATGATGAGCATTGGGAAGAGGATGAGGACAGAGATGATGAGCTGATGCGTTTTTTTGACTCACTCAACACCAATCAGCAGGCTCAGTTTCTGGCAAACCTCCTGTTTTCGGTTTTTGAAGACAAAGCATTGGCCCATGAGCCAGCGATCATTCAGATACGTAAACGGATTTCAGAAGTCCAGTATAATATCCCGACAGATGTCTGGGACGCTCTTCATTTGGCGGATAGCATGCGATTTGAAAAAAATAAACTAGTTGGCCATAAATTTGTTAATCCGCTTATCAGTTATATGCGCTCTCACCCGGATGACTTGCGTCGCTTTTTGGGGCAGTTTGAGCATGACCGCCCGCAGAAGGCTTCTGCGGTGCTGAAAGAGGTCATTTTAGAGCTTTTTGATTCACTTCCGCCTTTTACGCGTCTGGCTGCTTAAGGGCTTTAGGCAGTCTTTTTTTGGGGTTTTTGGAGGTATTTAAAAGGCTTTTTTGATGATTGTTTTTTGGACATTGTTTTTATATGTTTTTTAGAGATAAATAGTATTGACAAATTAACATTAATATTGTAAAATATATTGGCATTTTTCTGATCTTTAAAAAACAGGCCATTGAACTGGGACATCTTCTTTTCGGTTTTTACTGAGCTTGGAAACAGGCTCTGGTGGAATCGAAAGAAGAGAAGATTCCCCCAGTTCAATAATTAGTACTTTTTTTAATCGGTTGAGCGAGTGCTCCCGATTCACATAGATTTGCTTTACCCTTTACAAACTGGATGGGCAATGGCTCACAGAGTTCGATAAACCTTTCACTTCTCCCCAGACCCGTAGTATAAGAGTGCGCTTCACCAAGGAGGAAGAGATGTTCCGTTCGAAGAAGGCCCTGTTCTGCTTCATGGTCCTCATCGCCGCCCTCACCGGCTGCGATGACAAGACCACCACCACCGTCCTCAACCAGTGCGAGACCGACAGCGAGTGCGCCGACTGGTGCGAGACCGACACCTTCGCCTGCAACGCGGGCGTCTGTGCCTGCACCGAGGTGGTCGTGAAGGCCGCCTGCACCGACGACGAGGACTGCACCTGCACCGAGGGCACCGCCAGCTGCACTGCCGGCGACTGCTACTGCAACACCACCACGACCGAGACCCGCCCCGCCTGCTCCCAGGACGCCGACTGCGCCCCTGGGTGCACCGGCTACGACAACGCGGTCTGCTCGGCCGCGGGTGTCTGCTTCTGTGCAGACGCCATCCCGCAGGAGGTCGTCCAGTGCAACGCGGACGATGACTGCACCGATGGATGCGCCGGCTACGACACGTTCTCGTGCTCGGCCGGACAGTGCTACTGCAACAAGGAGGCCGAGCTCCAGTGCCACGCGGACGACGACTGCGCCGCGGGGTGCTTCGGGGCCGACTCCTTCGCCTGCAAGGGCGGCATGTGCCACTGCACCAACACCGAGACCGAGACGCTCCCGTCCTGCACCAACGTCAGCGACTGCAACTGCACCGAGGGTACGCCCTCCTGCCGTGACAACGCCTGTTACTGCACCACGGAGGTCACGCTCACGTGTGAGGCCGACGGCGACTGCGCCGCCGGCTGCGCCGAGGCCGACACCTTCGCCTGTAACGCGGGCCTCTGCCACTGCACCGACATCCAGGTGCAGGAGCCGACGAAGGGCCGGGTGCTGATCGCCGTGGATCCGTCCGACGCCTCCTACGAGATCGCCAAGGACGGCAACCGCATCGCGACCGGTACCGGCACGGCCTCGCTCATGCTCTGGTTCGGCGACTACACGGTCACCTTCCTGCCCCTCGAGGGCTACCAGGAGCCGGCTCCCGTCCGGTTCACGCTTTCCGAGGACAACCTCTTCAGCTACGCGCCGGGCAACTACACCCTGCTCGACGGACCGGGCTGCACCGAGGATACGGACTGCGATTGCTTCGAGACTCACGTTCCCCGTTGCTTCGGCGGGACTTGCTATTGCCTGGACGACCCGTATTGCCCCGCCCTGACTCGGCGGGAGCTCGTCTCGGCCTTCTATGTGGCGTTCGGTTACACCGGCTGCCCGATGACCGCGTACGAGAACCTGTGCCCGGACATCCCGGACGGTCTGCAGGCCTGTCAGTGGGCCGCCCTCGTTGGAGACGGTATCGTGTCCCCCTACACGGATGCGAGCGGTAACCCCGGCAACTGCGGTCCGGAAGATGCAGTTCTCCGGGCTGCCTTTGTCAAGATGCTGATGGTGGCCATCGACGGTCTGGCGGGCTACGAGCCCCCCGCCACCCCCACCTTCGATGACGTGGCTGAGGGTGCGTGGCACTTCGACTGGATCGAAGGCGCGCTCCAGCTCGGCCTCATTCGCGGATACACGGACGACCAGGGAAACCTGACCGGCCTGTTCGGTCCGGGCGACGTTGCGACGACCTGCTGGATGGACGAAGTCCTCCGGCGGGCCGCCGATGGCGGCTACCTGCCCGGGAACTCCAACCCCGCCCCGATCCTCCAGGTCGAGGTGACGGACGAGGATGGCGCCGCGTTCAGCGGCCACTTTAAGATTCTCGATGACACCTTGAACGAGGTGTTCAGCGGGACCGGCTCCACTCAGATCGTGGGGCTGGCGCCGGGAGACTACCATATCTTCTTCCGGCACGAGTGGGGGTTCGTGACACCTCTGCCCGTTCAGATTACCCTGCCGCTGATGCCTGTCACGATCGTCGCCACTGGCGTTTACGAGGTCAGCACCTTCAACGTCCAGCAGGTGAGGCCCAACGAGCTCGTGACGGTCAGGGGTGCGCATACCGTTCCGCTGGTCACCATGGAGTTCGAGGCCAAGGAGTGGGCGGTCCTCCGCTCGCTGCAGGTTCGCTTCAGGGCGGACACCGGCGGTTTCGACGGAGGGTTCGACGACTTCCCGGCGAACCAGCTGGTGGCCAGCGCCACCCTGTACCGGGAGGACGAGGTCATCGCCGGTCCGGAGCTGCTCCAGCCGGCGGTGCACTACGGTGCCGACCCCTACGCGTTCGATCCCGATACGGACGACTTCTACTACGTCCGCTTCAACGGTCTCGACTACGCGTTCGAGGCCGACACGCGTACGCGGTTCACCGTGAAGGTGGACTTCCTGAACACACCGACCCAGGAGCTCTTCCTGTACGGCACGGTCAGCATGCGTCCGGGAAGTGATGTCAACGCGGAGGACGCAGACGGTAACCTGCTGATGGTGAACGGCTACACCGCTCAGGATAACACCTTCCTCCCCGGCTGGATCATGACGGTGAAGCAGAACGGCACCCTCGGCTACATGCTCGAGGAGACCAGCTCCTTCGTGGAGTGTGCCGGCTTCGGTGGCGGCAAGTGGGCCACGTACGCCTTCCTGGCGGATCACGAGGACTTCGTGATCAACAAGCTCACGCTGGTGAACGACCTTACGGGCAGCTTCGGCGACAGTGTCGAAGACACCCTCGCGGTCAACCAGGTCCAGATTCGCTACCCCGACATCAACGGGGTGGAGCAGATGGCGTACGCCCCCCTCATCAACGGCCAGGTCACGTTCCGTGACCTCGGCTTCTACGTCCCCGCGGGCGAGATGGTGCGGCTGGAGATTTCCGGCAACACTCATCATATGATCGAGATCGGCGAGGCGCTCTCCGGTGAGGCGTTCCGCATTGGTCTGCTTTCCGATAACACGCTGGCGACCTTCGAGGCCGTCGGCCAGACGACCAGTACCACGCTGCACGACTTCAACGCGAACTGGGGCGGCGGTACCACGTACCTGCCCTCGTTCGTGCGCAAGGCCTATCCGTACTTCTCGGGCGTCACCGGCACCACGGTGCTCGTCAACGGCGAGAACACGCTGTTCGGTTTCCAGGCCAACTCGAGCTGCGGGTCGGTCGGCTTCGGCCGGTTCACCTTCCAGCTAACCAGTACCGTTCCGCTGAGCGACTTCCACTTTTACCGCGGTTCCACGCTCATCGATACGGCCAACTGCGTGCAGGTGGACGACAAGGTCATCGTCTCCTTCGAACAGGAGGAGGTGATTACCTCTGGCACGAGCCAGAACTACTTCCTGGGGGCCACGGTCAGCGGAGCCACCGTGGACGACGTGGTGCAGACCCGTATGCTGGGCGACAGCCTCGAGCTCGATCTGCCCAACACCTGCCACGCCAATACGAACACCGGCCGCGTTCACGACGCGGGTGGCGCCGGTATCTTCACCGGACCGGACGGCTTCTCGTCGATCGACGTGTACGGCGCCCGCGTGGTGTGGAGCGACCGCTCCGCCGACGCGCACGCCTACCCCACCGTGACCGACGGACTGACCGAGGCTGGCACCGGGTCCTGCGACTGGACCAACGGTTACTACCTCCGGATCGAGAACCTCTCGCCCCACACCCTCACGTACTAGCGCGATTAGTGAATCGCGCCTTCAGTTCCCGAACGGGGGAATCTTGCCTTCTTGGGCCCCGGTCTGATGAAAATCGGACCGGGGCTCTTCCATATGTTTAAAATTATCTTGACAATTAATCAGATTTCGCACCAAAAAATTTGGATTTCAAGTTAAAATTCCCTTTGAAAACCGTTCGTGTTTTGGTAATATTCATCTGGTAAGCGTCTGCTTATATATAAGTATGCGATTTTCGCAACTTTATTGATTTTGTAACTCTAACCTTATTTAAAAGTGGCTAAAGACGAAGATAAAAAACCTTTGGATGAATCCGAAGAAGACATGATCCCTGAAGAAGATATCTCCGATGAGGAGGAGGCTGATGAAATAACTGCCGGACCGGCGGATGACGATGATAACGGAGACACTCCTGCTTTTGTTGAGATCGGCAAAGTGGATGGCCGGGATATTGTGAATGAAATGAAAGAAAGTTATCTGGATTACGCGATGAGCGTGATCGTTTCCCGCGCGCTGCCGGATGTCCGCGATGGTCTGAAACCGGTGCACCGCCGTATTCTTTATTCCATGCACGAACTGGGCTTAAGGAGCGGCGCCAAATTCCGTAAATCCGCGGCCGTGGTCGGTGATGTGCTGGCCAAGTACCATCCGCATGGCGACAGCGCCGTGTACGATTCCATGGTGCATATGGCGCAGGATTTTAAGATGCGTTACCCCTTGGTTTATGGTCAGGGGAACTTCGGCTCCATGGATGGAGACAATGCCGCGGCCATGCGTTATACCGAGGCCAAGATGCATAAGATCACGGATGAACTGATGGCTGACATTGAAAAAGAAACGGTTGATTTCCGGCCCAACTACGATGGCCGGCTCAAGGAGCCTGTCGTTTTACCCAGCCGGATCCCCGCTCTGCTTTTAAATGGTTCTATGGGAATCGCAGTCGGTATGGCCACGAATATTCCCCCTCATAACCTCAGGGAGGTGATGAACGCGATTTTACACCTGATTAAAAATCCTGAAGCCACGATCGAAGATCTGATGGAGTTTGTTAAAGGGCCTGATTTTCCGACCGGCGGTATGATCTATGATATCGAGGCTATTAAAACTGCTTATGCCACTGGCCGCGGGAGCATTGTGATGCGGGGGAAGGCAGAGATCGAAGAGCTGAAAGGCGGCAAATTCCGCATTGTGGTCACCGAGATCCCTTTTCAGATCAATAAGGCCGCTCTGGTGGAAAAGATCGCTATGCTGGTAACAGCCAAAACCCTTAAAGGCATTTCGGATATCCGCGATGAATCCAGCAGAAAAGGCGTCCGGGTCGTCATCGAGCTCAAGCGCGACGCTTATCCCAAGAAAGTCCTGAACCAGCTTTACAAATATACCAATCTCCAGACGTCGTTCGGTTTCAATATGATCGGACTGGTGAACGGCATCCAGCCGCGCCTGCTCGACCTGAAACTGATCCTGTCCCAGTTCATCGAACACCGACAGGAAGTGATCCGCCGCCGCACTGAATATGAACTCAAAGTCGCCCAGGCGCGCGCCCATATATTGGAAGGGCTCAAGGTCGCTCTCGACCATATTGATGAAGTGATCGCCCTGATCAAAAAGTCCGAAACCAAAGAAACCGCCAAGGAGGGGCTGATGAAAAAATTTAAGCTCACCGAGATTCAGGCCAAGGCTATCCTTGAAATGCGCCTGCAGACTCTGGCCGGGCTGGAGCGCCAAAAGATCGAAGACGAACTGAAAGAAAAACTCGATTTTATTAAAGAATGCGAAATCATTCTGGCCGATCCGAAACGGGTGCTCGCTATCATCTCGTCAGAAACACAGGAGATCATCGACAAATACGGCGATGACCGCCGTACTGAAGTCATCCCTAATGCCATCGGCCAGTTTAACGTTAAACAGCTGATCCCTGATGAGGATATGGTGGTGATTCTGACCAAAGGCGGTTACATCAAACGCCTGTCGCCGACGGTGTACCGTACTCAGGGGCGCGGCGGTAAGGGGGTGATCGGCATGACGACCAAAGAGGAAGACGAGATCAGCCAGATCATCCACACCCGTACGCACAATAACCTCCTTTTCTTCACCGATAAGGGCCGCGTGTTCCGTCTGCCGGTTTACGAGATCCCCCAGGCCAGCCGTACTGCCCGCGGGCAGGCGATCGTCAACCTGCTCCAGCTTACCGATAATGAGCATGTGACGGTGATGTTTGACGATTTTAAGAGAGAGGGGAACGAATTTTTGTTTATGGCCACGACCAGCGGGACAGTGAAGAAAACAAAGATCGAAGACTTTAAAAATGTCCGCAAAACCGGCCTGATCGCCATCAAACTCCGCCCCAGCGATCTCCTTCGCTGGGTCAAACCCACTAAAGAGGGCAACCAGATCGTCATCGTGACCCATGAAGGGAAATGTATCCGTTTTAAGCAGGAAGATGTGCGTCCTATGGGCCGCAACAGCATGGGTGTCCGCGGCATCCGTCTGAAGGGCCAGGATCATGTGGTACAGATGGATGTCGTGACAAACGAGGAGGCCAGCCGCCTGCTGGTTGTTATGGAAAACGGCTTAAGCAAAAGTACTAATGTTTCCAAATACCGCTTCCAGAACCGCGGCGGGACTGGCGTGAAAACCGCTTCGCTCACCTCGCGTACCGGCAAGCTGGTCGGCGCCCGGATTTTGGAGGAGGGAATGGACGGCGATATGATCATTATTTCCCGTGCGGGACAAATGATCCGTCTGCCATTAAAAGAAATCCCCACCAGCGGCCGCGCTACCCAAGGGGTGTATGTCATGCGCTTAAAAGACCAGGACAAAGTCGCGTCCATTTCTCTGATTGAAGAGGAAAAGAAGGCTGGTAATGAGCAGGAATTGCCATTACAATAGAGTACAAAGACAAACAAAGTCTCTATGACTCCTTCTTTTTTAAAAAAACTCTTTTGTTTTGCTATTTTTGCGTTCTTTGCATTTCCGTTTTCTTCCGTCCGGGCGCAGGAGTTTTTTAAAGATATTTCCATTTCACCGGCGGACGTGCGGGTGGCCGGCAATGTCTTAAAGGGGGATACTGTGCGGGTTTATGTGACCGTCCAGAACCATTCTTATTTTGATCTGTCCGGAGTGGTGAAGTTTTACGATGAAAAGACCAGTTCTTTTATCGGTCCGGACCAGCCGGTTTCTATTCTCGCGCAGAAGACAGATGATGTGTTTGTGGACTGGAGCGCCAGTTCCGTGGGCAGCCATCCCATTGCCATCCGCGTGGTGCCCTGGCACAGCGACGGAGACGATCCCAGCAATAATAAGATCACCAAATCCGTATATGTAGATACTGACAGCGACGGGGATGGCGCTGGCGACAGCGTAGACCCGGATGATGACAATGACGGCACGCCCGATAGCGAGGACGACTTTCCTTACGATCCCAGCGAGTCGGAGGATACGGATGGCGACGGCATCGGCAACAACGCCGACACCGATGACGACGGCGACGGCGTACCGGATGTGGAGGATGTGTTTCCGGTCGACCCCACTGAAAGCAAAGACACTGACGGCGACGGGGCTGGTGATAACCGTGACCAGTTCCCTTACAACTCTGATGAATGGTCTGACGCTGACGCGGATGGCCTGGGGGATAATGCGGATCCGAATGATGAAAACCATTCCCCGATTCCTTTTATTCAGATGGACAAGACGAAGGTGCGGGTGGGGCAATCCCTCACCTTCAATGCCTTAAAATCAAGCGATCCGGATGGCGAAGTCACTAAATATGAATGGAATTTCGGAGACGGAGTGGGGGGCATGGGGGTCATTGTAGAGCATGTGTATGAAAAAACAGGCAAATACATCGCCACCTTAACGGTTACTGATAATCTCGGCGAATCCCGTCAGCAGCAGATCCAGGTAAAAGTGACCTGGAGCCTGCTTGCCCTTCTTTTGGTTATCTGCACCATCCTTTTGATCCTGCTTCTCCTCGGCCTTATCATTCCGCGCAGCCGTTTCCACCACAAAAAACTGCTCGAGGTGCATCATGTGGATCGGTTTAATAAAGGGTGAGTATTTCAGATTTCTGATTTCAGATTCTTCATTTTATTTAACATTCAAAAATGTCACATTTGATTCTGAAATCTGATCCTGGACTTGATTCAGGATGAAATCTGAAATGAAAAAGCCCTTGTCTAAAAGGAGGAAATACTTTAAAATCCTTCCGCACTATACGAATTAACGTTTTTTCGAAATGAAAGCCGATATTCATCCCACTTACCACAAAGCGAAAGTCACCTGCGCCTGCGGGGCAAAGTTTGAACTGGGTTCTACACTCGAGTCTTATCATGTGGATATCTGTTCCCAATGCCATCCTTTTTATACTGGCAAGCAGAAGCTGGTCGATACCGCTGGCCGCGTGGATAAATTTAAAGAACGTCAGAAGGCTTTTGAGATGAAACGGGCCGAAGAAAAAGCCCGTACGGGTAAAAAAGTCAAAAAAGAAACGGTTGAAGAACGGGTGACCCGTAAGGCGGAGGAAAAAGAGGCTTTAAAAGCTGCGGAGAAGGCTAAGAAAGAAGAGGAGAAAAAGAAGGTGGCCAAGAAACAGGCCGAGAAAGTCATCGTGAAGAAGGCGGAGAAAAAACCTGCTAAAAAGGCGGAGAAGGCGAAGAAAAAATAAGATTAATGATTCAGCGGATTATTAAGTTTTTTTAATGAGCTTCTTTTTTATATCCCGCGACTAAATACAATACGCCTGCAATCAGCGGGACAAGCATATTTATAGAAAATCCTGCCCCTGTTGTTAATCCCAGCACTAAGCCTATTGTTATTGGGACGGTTACCAGATAACCTCCGATTTTTTCATATTTCCACCCTAGCCCAAGCCCTATAAAAATTAAAGGGTATAGGGTCAGCACAGCGTTATCTCCCCATGTGTAGTCCGGGTTGATGAACGGCAGCGGGTTTCCGTAGCCAAAGTAAAATGGCAGGCCGAATAAGATGACCGCTAAGGCGATGATCCTGGCAGACCATTTGGTTATTTTTAATTGTTTTTGAATCATGTTTTTTTGATTAATTTATTATTTTTTCCATTTTCTTCACAAACACTTCCTTATCAAAATCCTCCGCGATGGAACGGATTTTATGGAGGTCATACCTGTTTTCATTGGCCAGCAGCCTGGCTAGGCCGTCTTCCAGTGATTCAGGAGCCGGGCGGGTGAAAAATTCACCGCTCACGCCGGAAACCACGCTTTCCGTTACTCCACCCACGCCGTAAGCCAGCACCGGTTTGCCGGCGGCCATGGCTTCCACGGGGGTGATACCGAAATCTTCTTCGCCGGGGAAGATGAGCGCGCGGCAGTTTTCCAGATAATCGCGGATGGTGTGGTCGTCTTTATAACCTAAAAATTCGATATTGAGTTTGGCGATGGATTTGAGATACGCTTTTTGTGAACCTTCGCCGATGATGATGAGTTTCCGGTTGATCTTGTTGAAGGTGCGGATGGCCAAGTCGAGGCGTTTGAAAGGAGAGAGGGCGGAGACGATGAGAAAATAGCCTTCATGGTGCTTGGTCGGAGTAAACCGTTTCACATCCACAGGCGGGTAGATTACTTCAGCATCCCGGCGCCAGTATTTCTGAATCCGTTTTTTGACATGATGCGAATTGGCGATAAGAATATCGGGGCGGCTGGCGGAAAGGAAATCCCATTGCCGTATTCTGTTCATTTTCTGTGCGATCAGAAATTTCAGGAACGGGGAGAAATTTTCAGTGTATTCGTGCACGTAATCCCAGGCGTAGCGCATGGGGGAGTGGCAGTAGCAGATGTGTTTTGTGTTTTTACCCGTTTTAATTCCGTGCATAAAGGCGGAACTGCTGGAGATCACCACATCATAATGACTGAAATCCCATTGTTCCACCGCTTTCCCCATGCCGGATAATAGATATTTTGGGCGGATTCCCAGTTTGTACCATTTTTGAAGCGTGCTGGGGTGGATTTTTTGATCTCGAAACCAGTCATCAGTTCTTTTTTTGTCATGAAAAAGCGTGTAGATGGGGGCTTTCGGGTACTGGTCAGAAAGTGTCTTAATGACCCGCTCCGCGCCTCCCAGTTTGACCAGCATTTCGTGGGCAATCGCTAATTTCATAATTATTTATATTCCGATTGTAGACCCATAGTAGACCCAATTGTAGGTCCGATTGTAGTGCCACAATAGGGTCAACAAGGTCAACAATTGGGCCTACACGCGTAGCGCGGGTCTACAATGGGAATAAATGCATTATACATCAAATCAGCAGGAATGATTTAGTTGACATAAATAATAAAATATGCTAAAATAAAATATAAAATAAATTCTATTCATTTCCCCCTTAATCCGCTATTATTTAACCGCTGAATTCACTCCAAAATAAAAAATGACTGTTCTGGCTATTTGTCTGACCATTGGCTTTCTTTACCTCCTTTTCCATTTCCTCCGGGCGTTGCGCCTTAGCGCGAACAACATGAGGATGGGAAGTGTCGTTTTGCGTGTCGCTGTATCCAAGACCAATGAGCGCGGTCCCATTGTAGCCGAACAGATCTATTCCGCCCTGCATGGCCTGGAGGAGAATTATAATTTTGCGGATTATCTGCTGGGCCGGCCTAAGCCGCGTTTTAGTTTAGAGATCGCGTCAGTCAAAAACGTGATCCAGTTTTTTATCTGGACGCCCAAACGATACCGTAACGTCATCGAAAGTCAGATCTATGCGCAGTATCCGGATGTGGAGATCCAGGAAGTGCCCGATTACGCCAAAGAAGCGTTTGCGGTTTACGAAGTGAATATCCCGCAACCCAAACCGTCCGCCGGTTCCTCCGAACTGGTGGAATACACGCCCCAGAACGCTTCCATGGAAGCCAAACTTTCTTCGTCTGCGATGGACATGGCGGTGACCGCTGAGATGAAATTGACCGATCCCTATGTTTATCCCATTAAACGGTATCCCCAGTTTGAAGATAAACTCACCCGCCTGGCCACGGAACCTCTGGCCGGCATCACGGCGACGCTTTCTAAGCTCAATGCTACCGATGAACAGGCCTGGATCCAGATCACGATGGAGCCGACAGGGGACTGGTGGCGTAAGCGAGGTCTAAAATGTTTAAAAATCGTAAACAACGGGTTGTTTGCCGGTGTGTTCTGGCTCAATACTTTAGCCACCAATATTTATCTGGCCCGTGGGTTCTGGCGCCGGTTTTTTTATTCACCCATTTATCTGTTTTTCTGGATGATACGCGGGTTCCGCACAGGCGACTTGCCGAAAGGCAAGGGCAGCGTTTCCGAAGAAGAGCTCGATGAACAAGTCAGCCGGACCCATGACCGGGAAGACCCCATCGTCGCCGCGGTGGATAAAGTGACCCGCCTGACTTATGACGTAAATATCCGCATCGTTTACCTGCCACGCCCGGAAAACCGGGATCTGGCTGAAGTGAAATTGAACGAGATCGCGGGCAGTTTCCATCAATTCAATCTGCCAAATATGAACAGCCTGGAGGTAGGGCATATCGACCAGCATAACCGCCAGATCCTCCGCCGTTACCAGCAGCGGCTGGTCGTGAACCCGCTCATTCTGAATGTGGAAGAACTGGCTACAATCTACCATATGCCCTCCAAGGATGTCGGCACGCCTAATGTCTTCTGGGTCAATTCACGGCGTCTGGAACCGCCTCATGACCTGCCAGCGGTCGGCTCTGTGCCGGATGATGAGCTTACTCTCATCGGTGAAACGAATTTTCGAGGGCACCGCCAGCGGTTCGGCATCAAAACAATCGACCGCCGACGTCATATCTATATCATCGGTAAAACCGGCATGGGGAAATCCGTTCTCCTTGAAAACATGATCCGGAGCGATGTGGAACAGAAAAAAGGCGTGGCGGTGATCGATCCCCATGGGGATCTGGCTGAAGCAGTGATCGACTTTGTCCCTTCACGCCGTACCAATGATGTGGTGATTTTAGATCCATCCGATATCTCTCACCCTTTTGCTTTTAATATGCTGGAAAGCGGGGATGACCCGCACAAACGAAATCTCATCGCTTCCGGTCTTTTGGGTGTGTTTAAAAAGATGTATTCCGAGAGCTGGGGGCCCCGGCTGGAACATATTTTAAGGAATTGCCTGCTGGCGCTCGCGGAAACCCCCAATACCTCCATGATGGGGATCATGCGTATTCTGGTGGATGACAAATACAGAAAACAAATTGTCGAAAAACTCACTAATCCCATGGTGCGCAGTTTTTGGGTCGATGAATTCGGTAAGATGCAGGACCGTATGCGCACGGAAGCTATTTCCCCCATTCAGAACAAAGTCGGCCAGTTCCTGTCTTCTCCCATGATCCGCAATATCGTGGGTCAGGTAAAATCAACAGTCAATATCCGTTTCATGATGGATTCAGGAAAAATTATCATCATCAATCTTTCCAAAGGTAAGATCGGTGAAGATAACTCCAGCCTGCTCGGATCGATGCTGATCACCAAATTCCAGCTGGACGCCATGAGCCGGGCGGACACGGCGGAGAAAAATCGTAAAGATTTTTATCTGTATGTGGATGAGTTCCAGAATTTTGCGACCGATGCGTTTGCCACTATCCTTTCCGAGGCGCGGAAATATAAGCTCAACCTCACGATGGCCAACCAGTATATTGCCCAGATGCCTGATGAGGTGCGTGACGCGGTGTTCGGTAATGTGGGCACATCGCTTTGTTTTCAGGTCGGCTTTGATGACGCGGAATATTTCAGCAACCAGTTTTCCGAAGAGGTGCTGCCGAACGATATCGTATCCCTGCCTAAATATAATTGCTATACGAAACTGATGATCGACGGCATGCCGAGCAAGACTTTTTCTCTTTCCACCCTTCCCCCTCCGGAAGCGAACCCCGAGGAAGGCCGGCGTGAGAAGATCGTCCGTTTGTCGCGCGAACGGTACTGCACCCCGCGTGAAGTGGTGGAAGATAAGATCAACCGATGGTCACAGTCGTCCTATGCGGATAAAAAGAAACTGGAAGAAGAAGGGAAGAAACAATTGAACAGACCTAAAGGGGAAAATTCAAAATCCGAATCCCGAAATACGAAACAAAATCCAAAATCCGAATCCCGAAATACGAAACAAAATCCAAAATCCGAATTGCCAAAGCCAAAATCCGATAAACCTAAGAAGCAATAGTTAGTAGTATAGTAGTTTAAAAATGCTTGCTATTGCTCCTAACTCCTAACTATTGCTGGTCTTTTTTTTCGTGTACAATTAATTCACTTGATTATTTTTTACTATGGGACGATTTTACCTATACATTGCGCTGATCAATACACTCGACCTTCTGGCTATTTTGTCGGCCAAACTGTGGCATATCACCAATAAACCTTATTATTTGGCAGGAACGGCGCTGGGATTCGCACTGGCCGGCATTTTTTTTGCCCTGTCGCTTAAATACGAAGGTATGGGCGTGACCAATGTCCTTTGGATCGCCATTTCGGTTATTTTGGTAGCGGTGATGGGTTATTATGTGTTTAAGGAAACCATCACATTCTGGCAGTTTGTGGGAATGGGGTGTGTGGTGCTGGGGATTGTGTTTTTGAATATCCGGTAACCAATTACAGACCCATGGCAGACCCAATGGTAGGTCCAATCGTAGTTATACAATAGGGTCAACAATTGGGCCTATGCGCGAAGCGCCGGTCTACAATCGGAATATAAATAATTATGGAAAAGAAGTTAGTCGGAATCATCGGCGGAAAAGGGAAGATGGGCAAATATTTTGCTGAGTTTTTTGAGCGCAACGGTTACGACATCCTGATCAGTGATAAAGGCACTGCGCTTACTAATATCCAATTGGCCAAAAAGGCGGACGTGGTGGTGGTGTCAGTGCCGATCGATAAAACTCAGTCTGTGATCGATGTGATTACTCCGCATGTCCGGCCATCCGCTTTGCTGATGGACCTTACTTCCCTTAAAGTCTTCCCGATGGAGGCTATGAAGAAAACCAGGGCTTCCTATTTGGGCTGCCATCCGATTTTCGGCCCCACTAATCCAATCGAGGGTCAGTTAGTCGTATTATGCCCTGGCTGCGGCCGGAAGTGGTTTAAATGGTTAAAGGATTTACTGGTAAAAAATAAAGTAATCGTCAAAACGTTGACTTCTCAAAAACACGATCAGCTGATGGCTTATGTGCAGGTGCTTACTCATTTTTCCGATATTGCCTTAGCTGACACGCTCCGAAAATCCAAAATTCCTATCCGCGAGATGGTCACAGTCCAAAGTCCGGTGTACCGGCTGGAACTGGATATGATGGGGCGGATTTTACATCAGGATCCTCAGTTGTACGCTAATATCGAAATGGACAATCCATTAAGCACACAGGTTTTGGAGGATTTTATCGACAGCTGTCAGAAACTCAAAGAAATCGTCTCTAAAAAGAACGGTAAACAATTTATCAATTACTTTAATGCCTGTTCACGTTATCTTGGCCCCTTTGCCAAGGAGGCCATGGTGGAAAGCGACCGGCTGATCCGTGAAATGCAGGGGAGCGGTGTTCCGCAAAACCCGTCACCTGAACTGGCAAAGCAATGCGATATGGCGGTTTTAGGCCCTGAAAATACTTACTCGGATATTGCGGCCAAACGTTATGATCCAAAGGCCAAAATCTGCTTCACGTCATCTATTAATTCGATTTTTGATCTGATTTGCAAAGGGGAGATCAAAGTCGGTTTTGTTCCGCTTGAAAACAGTCTGACAGGCTCTGTGCGAGAGACTTTAGATGAGCTGTATCAGGAAAATGTATGGATAGAAAAAGTAGTATCATTGCCCATTCATCTGTCTTTAATCGGCATTAAAAAAGTCCCGAAAAAGGACATAAAATTCATTTATTCTCATCCTCAGCCTTTCCTGCAAAGCCGACGATATATCCGAAAACACTTCCCGAAAGCCGCTTGTATTCCGGTTTCCAGTACTGCCGCGGCCCTGGCCCGTGTGGCTAAAGAAAAAAACCCGACAGCCATTGCGATTGGTTCCGAAATCGCCGCAAAAACATACGGCCTTAAAGTGATTGGATCATCCATCGAAGACAATAAAACCAATACCACTTATTTTGCCGTTATTCGTAAGAAATCAGGTAAATTGAATCTTAAAAAAGCCTGTAAAACCTCCATTGCTTTCCATTTTTCCAAGGATTCTCCAGGTTCGCTTTACACAGTGCTTCAGGATTTTGCAGAGGCTAAAATCAACCTCACTAAGATCGAATCCCGTCCGAACCCTAAAATCAGCGGGGAATATGTGTTTTACACGGATTTTGAAGGCAGTATTGCGGATTTAAACGTCAAAAAAACCCTCAACCGTGTGCGGAAGAGGGTCGCGAAGTTAAAGGTATTGGGGTGTTACGCGGTGGATTAGTTGTAGAATAGATCATTCCGGTTGACGACTTTTGCTGATTTCTTCAGATCCATTACATATAATTTGGGGTCTTTCAGTAACGCGTCGATTTCATTTTCCAGTTTTTTCATCCGCCTTTCCATTAATTTCCTTTCTTCAGATGACTCATCCAGTTTATCTAATTTTTCCTGTATTTTTTCGACTTCTGCCTCTTTTTTCATAATAATAACTCTATATTCTTCCAGTCTTTCCAGAAAGACCTGCCACCGGGATCCGAGAACATCGTATATTGCGGAGATTCCTGCGCCTGTTTCCAGCGTGCATCCTTTCAGCATTGCGATATCTTCTTTTTTTGCCCCTTCTATTAGCAGATTTTTTGAAATCAGATAACGAAAGAGAACTAGCGCAGAGAATTTTTGATAAAATTCACGGCGTTCATCCATACTCATCGCTTCCAGTTCTTCCATACTGCGCTCCAATATATCAACGTCACCATCAGTAAGTGGTTTGTCGTTTTCGGCTGGCATCATAAAATACGAAAGTTAATCAAAAGGTTATTACATTAATATATATTTTATTATTTGTCAATATAAATTTTTTTAAAAAAGAAGCCTGACTTTTGATCAGGCTTCCTGTATTGATTTTTTATTTATGCGGCTTTAGCTTCCTGGTCATCCGGCAAAGGAGAGGCCCCTCTCATTATACGGTCTTTTAGAATATCGGCTACTACCTCCGAAGAAACCTCTGCTTTAAGGGCTAGCCTGATTTCATCCAATTCGGGAGAAGGCAGGTTATCGGGATTTTTTTCCAATGCATAAAGAAAACGGTCTAATTTTTCATCGGCAAAATTCTGGTTTTCTCTTCCAAACATATGCAGTAAACCTTTTTTTACTTTTTCTTTCCCGTATTGTTCGAGCCATGCCGCTACCAGTCCGCTGCTTAATTTTTCATGCTTACCTTCGAGCTTCAGCACTTCTTTAGCCGGAGGGGCAGCTTTGGCGGCTTCTTCCGCCATCCGTTCAACCCTGGGCCGGGCTTTGACGGCACGTTGCTGCCGTAATTGTCCTACTTCTACTCCTTCAGCCACGGCACCTTCTTCTGCCAGCTCTAAGGGTTTTAAAGCCTGCTCAATGGCTTCGTCAGGAAGAAGCTGGCTTTTTTTGCCTTCCAGCTTTTCCCCGTACACGATATCCGCCGCCTGTTTGATGGCGCCGTATTTCTGGCGGTCATCTTCATGGCCGGGAGCTAATAGCTGGTCGACCAGGTCTCTCACGTCTTTTACCTGACCGGCTTCCCGTTTAGTCAGGTCGGTCCTGACCTCTTCAATAGTCTTGCCTTCCAGGTTTTCGATGATAACAGAAGCGTCATGGCTTCGGCCTTGTTTTATGGATAGATCCGGCATGATTTTTATTCTTAATTTTTTAAATCTTAATATTATAGCACAAATTGGGCTTAAAATCAATACTTCAGGGGCTTAAAAATAATGGAAATATGGTAAAATGCCTTCGTTTTAACAACCTCCTATGAGACTGCTCATTACGGGAGGAGCTGGTTTTATCGGCTCTCATTTCGTCCGCTATCTGCTTGGCAAGTATCCTGAATACCGGGTCATAAACCTGGATAAACTGACGTACGCCGGGAATCTGGGCAATGTGTCCGATGTATCGGGCAGTCCTGCATACTCTTTTGTTCAGGGAGATATTGCCGACCGGAAGCTGGTGGATGAATTGGCAGGAAAAGCGGATATAATCATCAATTTCGCGGCCGAAACCCATGTGGATAACTCCATTGCCGATCCTACCCCCTTTTTGACCACCAATGTCATCGGCACGCAGGTGCTTCTGGAGGCTGCTTTAAAGCACAAGCATCCCCGCTATATCCAGATCTCCACTGATGAGGTGTACGGAGATATCGGAAAAGGGCAATTTAGCGAAAATTCCCCCTTAAAACCCAGTTCACCTTATTCGGCTTCCAAGGCGGCCGGGGATATGCTGACGCTGGCGGCGGTCCGCACTTATGGTCTGCCGGCCGTGATTTCCCGCTGTTCCAATAACTACGGCCCTTATCAGTATCCCGAAAAAGTTGTGCCGTTTTTCATTAAAAAGCTGTTAGCAGGCGAAAATGTCCCTTTATACGGAGACGGCTTAAACGTCCGCGACTGGCTGCATGTAACCGACCATTGCCGGGCGGTCGACCTGGTTTTGCATAAGGGGAAAGTCGGTGAGATCTATAATGTCGGGGCGAACAATGAACATTCTAACCTGGAAATCACGAAAAAAATGCTTAAAATCCTCGGTTTACCAGAGGATAGGATCACTTTTGTGAAAGACCGCCCTGGTCACGACATCCGTTATGCCATCGACGCCACAAAAATCCGGAATGAGCTCGGCTGGAAACCGACGGTTGATTTTGAGGAAGGATTTAGGGACACTGTGCTGTGGTACAAAGAACGATTTGTTGATAAACTCTAACCTTGAATGGCGTGGTTTTAGTTGTGGCTGCTGGACGAATCCAGCGGTTACAACCACACCTTTTAACCAGTTAAATTATGTGCGGAATATTCGGCTATCTCGGTAAGCGCGAGAATGCCCTCGAGATCGTCATCAAAGGACTGCAGAAGCTGGAGTACCGCGGGTATGACTCGTGGGGTGTGACCACCGATCTTAACGGTGAATTGTTTTACCACAAAAAAGTCGGCAAGATCTCGAAGGCAAATCTGGAGAATTTTAAAGACAAGAAAGCGACGTTGGCTATCGGTCATACCCGTTGGGCGACCCATGGCGGAGTCACCGATGTCAACGCCCATCCGCATTTTGATCCCGAAAAAAAGATTGCAGTGGTGCACAACGGGATTATTGAGAATTATCAGGAAATCCGGGATGAACTGGGGAAGAAAAATTTTGTGTCTGAAACCGATACGGAGGTGATTGCCCATCTGATTGCCAAATACCGCAAAGATTACCCGTTTAAAGAGGCGGTCTTAAAGGCGGTCCAGCGCCTGGAGGGCCGGTACGCCATTGTGGTGCTGAATGTAGGGGAAAATTACCTGGTCGCGGCGCGCCGGGGATCTCCTTTGATCGTTGGAATCGGTGAGGATGAATACTTTCTGGCCTCCGACATCCCGGCATTTCTGGAATACACGCAAAACGTCAATTATCTGGATGATAATGAGATGGTGATCGTGAACGGCGGGGTGGAATTTTTAAACTTAGAAACGGGTGAACCGATTAAAAAAAGGCTGGTCAATATCGACTGGCAGGCGGAGTCTGCGGAGAAGGGGGATTATGACCATTTTATGCTGAAAGAGATCATGGAACAGAAGGACTGCATCCACCGCGCCATCAACCAGGACACGGACGAGATCATGCATATTGCCCAGCAGATCAAGGATTCACGGGGCTGTTTTCTGTCCGGCTGCGGAACCGCCGGTAAGGTGTGCATGGCCGGGGAATATTTCTTTTCGCTGATCGCTGGCCGGCATGTGAATTTTGCTCCTTCCTCTGAATTTCCGGTTTACCATCACTTTTTACGCCCGGAAAGCCTCCTGATTGTCATCTCCCAAAGCGGGGAGACGGCGGATGTACTGGAAGCCATGGAGGCGGCTAAGAAAAAAGGCGCCAAAGTGCTTTCCATTGTAAATGTCGAGGGTTCCACCATTGCCCGCCAATCGGATTTCTCCCTTCATATCAAAGCCGGCCCCGAAAAAGCGGTGGCGTCCACTAAGGCGGCCACGTCCCAAATGGCACTCCTTCTTCTGATCGCCACGGCGATGATCGGGGAACTTCAGGAAGGGCGGCGTATTCTGGCGGAGGTGGCGTCAAAAATAAATGACATGCTTAATCCGCGCTTTCTTACTTACATCAAAAGCGTGGCCGAGAAGATCAAAGGTCAGGAAAATGCTTATATCATCGGAAAAGCCGAGAACTATCCCATGGCATTGGAGGCGGCTATCAAGATCCAGGAGGTCAGCTATGTGCACGCCGAAGGTTTTGCCGCGGGTGAATTGAAGCATGGGCCGATCGCTTTGATTACCGAAGGCACTCCGTGTATTTCGTTTGTGGCCAATGATGAGGTCAAACAGGATGTTATCAATAACACCATGGAGCTGAAAGCCCGTGGTGCTTATATCATCGGTATCAGCCCCGACAACCATGAAGTTTTTGATGAATGGATCAAGGTACCGGATGTAGGGGTGGCTTCCCCTTTGGTGAACATCATTCCCATTCAATTGCTCGCTTATTACATCGCGGTCCTTCGCGGGCTCGATCCGGATATGCCGAGGAATCTGGCCAAAAGCGTGACAGTGAAATAGTTTAAAAATGGTAAAGGTCATAATATATTGACAAAATATATTTATTTGTTATAATAAAATACTCTATTATTTTATTTTGTGATTATGAAAGTTGTCCCTGTTCTTCCGCAGGAATGTCTTGTTCCTGAGCATCCCGTTGTGGCAAAAGCGCTGAAAGGAATTGATTTTGGTGTTCTTCCAAATGGTCAGCCTCGTCCTAAGATCGTCGCTGAAAGGGTCCGAGGTATCATCCGTCAGGTCCTTGAGTCCGTTTTGGCCAACAGCCCAAACACGTCTGCCGATAAATTGACGGAAGTAGGCCAGACGATCGTCAATGTGCGTTATCCGGTTCCTAAAGTCGCTTAATCTTACATCAGCTATCTTATGTAAAAAGCCGTCTCCGCTTGGATGGCTTTTTTGTGTTACACTGATTTTCGATATTAACGTTTTATTATGGAATTTCTTTTCAGCGCCGTCATCAACAAATATAAGATCCTGATGATCTTCTGGAACCTTTTTCTCGCTTTAGTTCCTTGTTTAACGGCTTATTATCTGGCGAAAGCTGTCGGGAAGAAGAAATGGGATAAGCTGGGAAAAGGTCAGTGGGCATTTGTCTTTTTGTTTCTGTTCTGGCTTTTGATGCTCCCCAATACCGCTTATCTGTTTACCATGGTCCGGCATCTGGTGAATTACTGCCGCGATTTTGACTGCTATAGGGTCTGCCCGGGCAAGACGTGGATGGTGATGTTTTTCTTCGTGTACGCGCTGGCCGGTGTACCGACTTTTTATTATGCAATCCATAAAATGAAAGAAGTATTTAAGATGCTTTTTAGTCCGCGTTCGGCTGTTTTTTTGCCAGTTGTCGTCATTCCTTTAGCGGCGATCGGTGTAATGTTCGGGCTTTTTGAGCGTTATAACAGTTGGGATGTCTTGACGAGAGCGGATGAGATCCTGAAGACCTTAGCCAGTTATTTTACGGACGGGAATCACTTGCTTAATCTCTTTGCCTTTACGTTGAGCTTTTACCTGATTTACTATGGTACGGACATTTTTCTATGGAAAAAGAAAAAATGATACGAGTTCATTTAACCATCAGCGGCAGGGTACAGGGTGTTTTCTTCCGCGCCCACACTCAGGAAAAGGCTGAAGAACTGGGCGTGAAGGGGTGGGTAGCCAATGAAGCGGATGGCACCGTTTCAGTGGTGGCTGAAGGGCCGGAGAATAAGGTGAATAATCTGGTCGACTGGTGCCATGGGGGTCCGAGCACTTCCCAGGTTGAAAAGGTCGAGATCGATCACGCTCCTTATATGGAAGAATTTGATGATTTTCATATCCGTTACTAAATGGGCGATAAAAAACATCCAATTTTAGTCAGCATTCCCCATGGTTCCACCTTTGTTCCGGCGGAGCTCCGCCGGCGCATGCATATGACGGACCGTGGGATTAAATTACAAAGCGACCCTTACACGGTGGATATTTTTGATGTCCCCAACGCTTATGTGGTCAAAGCCCGGATTTCCCGCCTGGTGGTTGATCTGAACCGGGCGCCGGATGACATTGAGATGGAACTGAAATTGTCTGCGGACGGCGTGGTGGTGAGTGTGGATCTGGACGGGAAGCCTATTTACAAAGACCCCCCTTCTTTTGAGACCATTTCTGAGCGGGTAAACAAATATCATGATATGTTTCACGAGACCATCGAAGAACTGAAGCCAAAAGTCCGGTTTCTGATTGATGGTCATTCCATGCGTTCCAAAGGGCCGGTCACTAAGGCTGATGCCGGCCAGGGGCGGGCGGATATCGTGCTGGGAAACCGCGATTATACTACCTGTTCCCGGAAGATGACGCGGAAAATCATGAAATTTTTTGAGGAAAAAGGTTTTTCCGTGGCAATCAATAATCCTTATAAGGGCCGGTATATCATCGGTTACCATTGTTCCCGGCGGGGGCTTCCGGGTATCCAGATCGAAGTGAATGAACGCCTGTATATGGGCGAAAAAACGCATAAACCCCACAAAAAAAAGATCCAGAGACTTAACCAGATCATGGCGGAGTTAGTAGAAGGGCTTCACGAGGCTATTGAAAAAGAGGAAGGTTTATCGCGTGCTGACCTTTCCGCTCAGGGTAGTTTGTTTTAAAGGCTCAGAAAATGGTCCAGATCATAATTCAGTACGGTGATATCCCACGGACGGCTGCTTAGCTTGTCCGTCAGGTACTCACCGGTGTCGAATTCCTGACTACGGAATACTTCGTTTTTCATAAACTGGTATTTTTTCAGAAGCGCTTCACTGGTCTGTGTTTTACTTTTGAAGTCCTTGTTGTGCAGGACGTAATACACATAGGTTTCCGCGAAATCTTCAAAGGGGTCAGTCATGGCGTAACCAGAAACAAAGTCTAAATTGCTCGCTTCATTTTTGCGTTTCTGTTCGTTCTGCCAGCTGATACGGTAGAAGCCAAGGCTGGGGTCGCTTTCGTAGATGGGCTTTTTGTCGTCCTTGAACTCACTTACTACTTCTTCATCGGTTTCGCTCAGGGCCCCCAGGTCTACATTGTGACCGATCTCATGGATCATAACACCGAAGAACTCTTCCGAATCCATATTTACGGCACGGAGGATGATCATGCTTTTGCCCCCCAGGCCGCGATGGGCGTCGGGGTTGTAATCCAAAATCAGATTTTTAAGGGTCTTTGTGTGATATTCGGGCAGTTTTTTGAGCACGGTGACGATTTCTTCCTTTTTTTCCGTATCCACAATACGATACCCCGCTTTTTCATCGCGGGCCGCAAAGCGTACATGGCCTAAATCCGGTTCGCGGATCACCTGGTCATCGACCACGATCGGCTTAACCGGTTCTTCCACGGCTTCCTCGACAGCGCTTACTGGCTTGAGGTCGTTTTTATTCCATGCCTGAACCCCTTGCCATAAGGCAAAGGAGGCAAACTGGATGACCAAAAATAAAGAAAAGACTTTAAACAACATGGAGGGTAAAATTAAGGGACTCCTTTTGTTTTTAGTCTTTCTTTTAGCTAACGAAGTAACAAAATGACGACATAATGAGATAGCTTTTTATCTCTGATATCGTCCTTTTCTGAATTTTGAATAATAATATACCATAAATTTTAATAATTGTCAATAAAAAACAACCCATAATTTAATTTCGGTTTTTTACTATTTCGTTGTATCGTTATTTCGTTATCTCGTTAGCTTGTTGTTAATATGTCTATTGCCCGGAAAATCCTTGAAAACACCTTTGTGCAGGTCCTCGGTAAGCTGCTCACGGCCGCCCTTTCTATCGTAGTCCTGAAGATCATTTCCGGTTATCTGGGCACGTCCGGTTACGGGGATTACACCACGGTTTACCAGTTTTTAGCGTTTTTTGGCATCATCGCGGATTTCGGCATCTACACCATCACGGTCAGGGAGATGTCACGTGATGAATCCAGAATTCCTATGATCCTGGGAAACATCATGGGGCTTCGCACGTTTCTGGCGGTTGTGGCGATGGGGCTGGCAGTTCTGACGGTTTTTCTGGTACCCACTTATAACAACACGCTGATTCCCTTAGGGGTGCTGATCGCCACACTGGCCACCTTTTTTACTCTGCTGAATGGCACGGTCTCCAGTGTTTTGCAGGTTTATTTAAAAATGCATTACGCCACCGTCAGTTTGGTAGTCGGGAAGATCGTTTCAGTTGTTTATATGGGCTGGGTGGCTTATATCGCTTTTACCGGTGACCTGATCAATGGCTTTTACCATCTCTTATGGGCGGGCGTTTTGGGAAATCTGGTGATGTTTCTTATCACGGCTTATTATGTGCGGCGATTCTGTAAAATCACTTATCAGTTTGATCTCGCTTACTGGAAGAAGGTCTTTTTTACGTCCCTTCCCTTCGGAGTAGCCTTGATTTTAAACACGATTTATTTCCGTCTGGATGTTATTTTGATGACATTTATCCTTCCTCACAGCCAATCCATTGGCGGAGAGATGGTCTGCGCTTCCGCGCTCTGTTCTGATACGGAAATCGGCCTGTATGGGGTGGCCATGCGTATGCTTGAGATGCTGGTGATCATCCCGGTCTATTTTATGAATTCAGTCCTCCCGGTCATGACCCGTTATATCGAAGAGCAGAGCGAAAAAATCCGAAGCCTGATGCAATATTCTTTTGATTTTCTGGTAGCCACAGGTCTGCCGATCCTTGTCGGCAGTTTCATTTTAGCCCGTCCGATTATCCATTTTATATCCGATCCGCAGTTTCTGAGCGGAAGCCTTTTTACCTTCGGATCGGATATAGCTGTCCGGATTCTGATGTTCGCCATGCTGTTTTCTTTTGTAAACGCCCTTTTCGGTTTTACCCTTGTCGTTCTCAATAAACAGGTCAGACTCATGTTCATCAATGCTGGCGCGGTCCTTTTTAATCTTATCGGCAATATTCTGGTGATCCCGGTTTGGGGTTTCCGGGGGGCGGCCATCACGTCCACGCTGTCCGAAGCGATTATTCTTATTTTTACTTACTGGATGGCGCAGAAGTTTCTTGGCTTTCATTTGTCTTTGCGAACATTTATCCGCACGCTGGCAGCCGCTTTGGTGATGGGGGCAGTAGTTTGGATCGGCTTTGAGTGGATGGCGGAGATGTGGTTTATCTGGCAATTAGCTGTTTTAATCCCTCTGGGCGGACTGGTGTATCTTTTACTGATGTTTAAAACAAAAGCGATTACGCCGGAGATGATGAGCCTGCTCCGCAAGAAATAAAAAATTGAAAAAATTTGAAAAAATTTGCAGAAAACACTAATTGCCATTTCTTCAATTTTTGAACACCCTCATTGTCTTCAGATTGATTCATGACAAAGCAAAACTCATTATTTTTTCACATTTTTTTATTTGATGCATAAAGAGGAAAAAAAGCTTAGGAAACGGGGTTATCAGCTGATCGCCGGGGTCGATGAGGCGGGGAGAGGGCCTTTAGCCGGGCCGGTGGTGGCTGCGGCGGTGATACTCCCCGAAAGGTATCGGAACAAAGACATCCAGGATTCCAAAAAACTGAGTGAGCTTAAAAGGGAACAGTTATTTATTGAGATCAAAAATACTGCCCTGTCTTACGGGGTGGGCGTGGTGGGCTGGAAGCAGATCGATGAGATGGGCATTTTGGAAGCCGCAAAACTGGCCATGCGCCAGGCGGTCTTAAAACTCAATCCCGCGCCTGATTTTGTTCTGTCCGACGCGGTTCCCCTGAGCATCACCGGCATCCCCCAGAAAGCAGTTATCGGAGGCGATGGAAGTGTTTTTTGCGTTGCCGCCGCTTCGATTTTAGCCAAAGTCAGCCGGGACCGGCTGATGCAGAAATACCATCAAAAATATCCCCATTACGGGTTTGATCAGCATAAGGGGTATGGAACGGAAATCCATTTAACTGCCATCAAAAAACACGGCCCCTGTCCAATCCACCGCATGAGCTTCACGCCACTTAGAATCGATGGCGGGGCTGCTTCGCGTGAGGCTATTGTGGGGTGATAGTGGACACCATCGCTCCGCTATTGATTTATCTCGTGCGGGACTTCGTTTTCCCGGTCATGGGGATGATGTTCTTTAAAAAGCCTTAATTCATAGGTGATGTCTTCCCCATATACCTTTTCCATTCCCTGCTGGAGGTGATGGTCGATTTCTTTTTCTTCCAGTTCGTGCAAAGGGCCGGCGTTATCAACGACGATGATTAAGTGATTTTTTTCAAAATGCAGTTCTTTCACATGGCCCAGTACCAGGTATTTGGTCCGCGCGCTTACAATGGCGTCGGCCAGTTCTTTTATTTTGTGTTCCATTTTCGGTCGATGATTAAAGATTAACGACTTGTCATTATTTTATCAGATAAGCCCTTCATCTTCCAATATCTGTTTGTGGTCGTAGGCCAGTTCCATCCTCCGTACCTCATCGGGCGCAAACCACCCCACATCGGAACACTCTTCCTGCTGGGCGCAGTGCGGGGTGCCGGCAACGATTTTTGAGTAATGAGGGAGGCTGGTGACAATAGATTTTTTAGGTGTGGGCGTGTTGTAATAGCGGCCGATAAACCGCTCCACTTTTACGGTGACACCTATCTCTTCTTTTGCTTCCCGGATGGCGGCCTGCTCCCCGGTTTCCCCCCAGTCGATAAAACCCCCTACCAGCCCCCAATAGCCGGGGTACATGGATGACTGATCGGCCCGTTTCATTAAAAGGATTTTTCCATCATCATCCGTGATCAGATTGAGAGATCCTACCCATGGATGGTCATACGGTTCATTCATTTTAAAAAAGGTTTATGGTATTTTAAATCTACCCTTAAACCTTATGGTTTCAAAACAAATTTTTAGTTTTTAACCTGATTATTATGAACACCTTACCCGATCTGCCTTACGCGTATAACGCGCTCGAACCCCATGTGGATGAAGCGACCATGAAAGTCCATCATGACAAACATCACCAAGCTTATCTCACCAAGTATCTGGCGGCGCTTGAAGGCCATGATGACCTTTCGGCTAAGCCGGTGGAACAGGTTTTAGGCGATCTGGATTCAGTTCCGGAAGCCATCCGTACGGCTGTCCGGAATAACGGAGGGGGTTATTTCCACCACAATCTTTTCTTTGAGATGATGAGCCCGGAGGGAGGGGGACAACCAGGGGGTGAGTTGGCTAAATCCATTGATGAAATGTTCGGCAGTTTCGAGTCTTTTAAGCAGGAATTTACCGCTGCCGCGTCGACTGTTTTCGGGAGCGGATGGGCGTGGCTGGTGAAGGATCAGGAGGGCCGTTTATCCATCCTCCAGACGCCCAATCAGGACAGTCCCGTTTCAAAAGGCCTTACCCCGCTTATCGGCATCGACGTATGGGAACACGCGTATTACCTGAAATACCAAAACCGCCGCCTTGATTTTGTCGAAGCCTGGTGGAATGTGGTGAACTGGGCGTACGCGGAAAAGGCGTATACGGGGAAATAATGGTGGGCGCTAATGGAGTCGAACCATTGACCTTCTGGGTGTAAACCAGACGCTCTAACCAACTGAGCTAAGCGCCCCCTTTTGCCAAAAAAGCGTATCAGAAAAACGAAGATTCTGGCAAGTTTGTTTTAATGCTTTACAAAAAAAGGTTTTTCCATAAAAATAATGAAGCAAAATCCTAACGAGGGGCCATCGTCTAGCGGTTAGGACGCCGGATTCTCATTCCGGTAACCGGGGTTCGATTCCCCGTGGCCCTGCCACCACAATATTCCGCTATCGTGGTTTTTTTGATACAATTAAAATAGCCAATAAAAATAAAAGTATGTCCGCCGCTACCGATATCGCCGTGATCGAAGATCAGCCCCGCACTAAGCTGTGGGGGGAGGATTTGGATGATTTTAAGGCCATTAAAGCTTATAAAGGAAAGTTTGTCTTATCTGATGAGGGCCAGTTTTTCGCCAAGCTTTTCCCTAAAAGGGAATGGGATAGTGTGTCTTTTTTTCATGACGACCTGATCCGTGAATTGGGCGTGAAAGACGCTAAAAGTATGGATGTGAAAGAGGTGATCATCGGAGGCGGGAAAATCGAGATTGAATTGTTTGATGATTATGCGGAATGCCGGTTGTACGGGAAAAGCACGGTTTACGGGGATTATAATCCCAATGATATCGATACTACGGCCCTCGAAACGGAAATCCGTGATACATTTGAACTGGGAGATGAGCCTGTTTTGATTGTCCCGGATTTTGAAGAATAAGCTCCGCTGTATGATAGAGGATTATGAGTTCGGCTCGATGACCATTAACGGCAAAATATATACCCATGACCTCATTTTGCACGGTGAAAGGCTTTTGAATGATAACTGGTGGCGTGAGGACGGGCATAATATGACTATTGAAGACTTGAAAGACCTTCCTGAATCTTTCGACGTTCTGGTCATCGGAAACGGAGCGAGCGGGGTATGCCAAGTACCTGCGGAAACCATTGAATACGTTAAAAATAGGGGGGCGGATGTCATCGTCCAAATGACCGGTGAGGCCGTAAAGACCTATAACCGGCTTTTAAGCGAAAAGAAAAGTGTTGCCGGCGCTTTCCATCTTACCTGTTAAAGCGGCGGAGCGGATGGTGTTTCCATCCCTCCCCCGGCTGTTTCATCGGGAGTGGTCGGTTCTTCCGGTTCCTGTGTCTGTTCTTCGAATGTCTCCATGGGCGGTTCCGGGGCGGCGCGATGCGCGACATCTTTCCTCTGCTGAAGGATCTCATCCGGTTTGGTGGTGATAACCTTGTCTTCCGCGTAACTCGCAATGATCTGGATGGCCACATGCTTAAGGCCCGCGAAGAACAAACCTTGCCCGATAGTCGAATTTAAGAGCAGGTATTTTTCACCTTCAGTCAGGTTGAAGATTTTTGTCAGTCCTTCCACTGAGCTGGGTGCTTGTTTCAAAAGGAGCTGCATGGAAGAGTTGGTGATGATCGGACGTCCGTAATCGGAATTGACGAAGTCCGTTACGTCTTGTGTAATGGTGGTGATACCCAGGTAGTATTTACGGGCGCGTTTTACCAGACCATACAGGAAGCGCGCACTATCTTCGTGCTGTACCAGCGACCAGGCTTCATCAATAATCAGCAGGCGTTTTTTTAATTCCGACCGCACACGGTTCCAGATATAATTCAGGATGATATACATGCCAATCGGCCGCAGGGAATCTTCCAGGTCCCGGATGCAGAATACGAGCATGCCTGAATTTAAATCCACATTGGTTGGTTTGTTGAAGATACCCGCAAAGGTGCCGATTGTGTACTTTTGCAGACGCTGGGCCAGATTTTCGGCCCCTTTCATGCTGCTTAAAACATCGTACAGGTCTTCCATGGTCGGCGGTTCCATCCGGGAGGGGTCTGCTATTTCCATGGTAATGCCTTTCAGGGCATAGGTGTCGATCAGCGCTTTATCCATCAGCCCTTCTTCTTCGGGGGTCAGTTTGCCGAGCATCAGATTCAAAAGGCCATGCAGAGTGATGATATTGGACCGGAGCAGATCGCCCGGTTTGCTTTCCTCGTCTTTTAAGGGAACGGGAAGGTCGAATGGATTGATACGACGGTCGGAATTCAGAGAGACTTTTAAATATGTCCCCCCTATCATGTTGGCCAGTGCTTCGTATTCATTTTCCGGGTCTATGACAATCACGTCGGTCCCCATCATCATAGAACGGAGCACTTCGAGTTTTACCGCGTACGACTTACCAGCGCCAGAGGTGGCGAAGACCACTGAGTTGGCGTTCTCAAGGGCGAACCGGTCAAAGATGATCAGGCTGTCATTGTGGCGGTTGATCCCATAAAGGATGCCCTGATTGGAAGTCAGATCGGACGATGTGAAAGGGAAGGTCGTCGACAGAGGGTCCGTGTTCATGTTTCGTGTTACCTCGAGTTCATCCATAGCCAGCGGGATGGTGGAATTAAACCCATGTTCTACCTGAAGGTCTGCGGATTTGGTCAAAATCAGTTTTCCGCCCAAAGCACTTTCCAGGCGGGTCTGGATTTTTTTCAGCCTTTCCTCATCATCCGCGTAGATGGTGAAGTACAGGGCATACTGGAAGAATTTTTCTTCCCCGCGCTGGATGTTCCGGCGCAGTTCTTCGGCATCCTGCAGGGCGGTTTCCAGAGCCGGATCACTGACCATGCCTTTTTCTTTTTCAATGCGCATGGTGGACTGGATCTGAGCCACCTTTTTTTTCAGGAATTTCATAATGGCCGCACTGCTGGTAGGATAGACAAACATCGAAATATCCATGGTCACATCGAAATTGACCACGGGCGACAGCCAGTTGGCCTCGATGTAACGGGGATAAGCGTAAACAAAAAAGCTCTTGCCATATACTCCGTTCAGGCTGAATTTATCATACATAAATTCCATGGAAGACGGAGCGATCATGTCTTTGATCGTGGCCAGGCCTTCACGGTAGATCTTTTCCGCTTCGCGTATTTTTTGCGCCTCCGTTTTAGGGTCTGTTTTTTCTTCTCCAGGAGCCGCCTGCCGTCCCCCCCTATCCACGCTGTCTATTTTAGGTTTTTTAGGAGGAAAAAGCGTGTATTTCAGTTTTTGCCAAAAGCCCATTTTTTTGGACTGGGCTTCCTGTTTCGTTTTTTCGTCAAAGACAACACTTTTAGGCTCCTCCTGCACTTTTTTTTCTTTCAGGGAATCAGGGATTCCTGGCGGGGGCGGAACGGTTTGGGCCTGAACGGCCGGGGGAGTTTCTACTGTCTGGTACACAAAAGTCGGTTTCGGGGTTTCAGCCGGTGATCCTTTTTTGATGTCCATTTGTTTTATTTAATCTTAATATTTTATCATATTTCAGAGGAAAACTCAATGCCTTAGACCTCAAAAATCCAAAAAGCCTTCTTTTTAAGGTATTTTTATATTGACATAATATAAATAATATTTTTTAATATATATTTTAATATTTAAAAAATGGCTTAATTAAGCCAGAATTTTAATTTTAGCTATTATTAAACAACTATATTGACATTTTGTAAATAACTTATTACAATTTTATCCTATTTCTCTGTTATTTTGCTTATGGCCGTTCATGATAAAAAGCAGGGGCAAACCGATGGCGTCATCCCTTTTCCTGATGACCGGCGCTCCGCCCCCCGACAGTGCTTAGGCAGACCGGCTATTGAAATTGTAGAAGAAGAGAGCGTCATCCCTGTTGATAGTTTGTCTTTGGCGGATGCCAGACTTCAGCTTCATCAGGGGGAAATCCTGATAACAACTATACGAGATGATGCTTTAGAGGTCCTGAAAGAGGCTGGCCATTTAAGAGATGAACAAGTTGAAATCGATCCCGAGACAGGAGATTGTTTTATTTTAGCTGATGATGGCGAACGCATGGAACTCGCCAAATATATTAAGTATGTAGGGCAAAAACGCCTTGAGGAGGAAACTGACAAACATAGGAAGCGAGTCTCCGAAGAGACTGATTAGGCTGTTCTTTTTTTCAGTTTTTTGACTTCAGCCCGTTTGTCCTCAATCTGTTCCTTAAGGACACTCAGCTGTTTTTTTATGTGAGTTATTTCATCCCGGATTGCTTCTGCCAGATGCGGCTTGTGTTTTTCAATCAATCCCAGAACCTCTTTTTTATATTTGAACTGTCCTTTTAATATATCAAAGCGGACGATCAGCTCATCCAGTTCCTTCAAAAGCTTTATATCTTCGGGCATAGTCATCTTTTTTTCATAGGCTTTTACCCGGTTTCTTCCTTCGACTTTGGCATGATAAAGCGCTTTGTCAGCGGCGGACTGCAGCCGATCAGCCGTATTAAGGCCTACGGGATTATATTCAGCGAATCCGGCTGAGATATTTATTTGCAATGATTCACCTTTATGGATAATGCGCACCTGTTCCTCTATCGCTTTTCTTAATTTTTCGGCAACCAATCCTGCTTCGCGCATTTCGGCATCCGGTAATATTACGACGAATTCTTCTCCGCCATAACGGGCTACCATGTCCACAGCTCTGAGATTGTTTTTAAGGGTTCTTGCCACCTCTTTCAGCACTTTGTCTCCCATCGCATGGCCATAGGTATCGTTGACCCGTTTAAAATGATCGATATCAGCCATGATTAAAGCAAAGGGCCGGCCATATCGTTCCGCATTTGAGATCTGAAAATCGATTCTTTGGTGATAAGCACCCCGGTTCCCGATCCCAGTTAAGTGATCAGTTATAATCCCTTCTTCTGCTTTATCCGCGCGCTGTTTTTCGATTTCCGCTTCCATTTCCGCGAAAATGCGCGCCCGTGCTTCCTGAATGGCGGTGGCCCGGTCCTGTACCCATTCTCCGGCTTGTTTTTTTGTTAAATTAGGTTCCAGTTCCTGAAGAATTTTTACGGCTTCTTCAATTGATTCCTCAGGGTCGGGCCATAAGGCTGTTTCCAGCTCTTTGATCGAATCGATGATTTTTTCCTGTTTATGTTTTTTCATTCTTATTATTATACCAAAAAACAGCCTTTATCTCAAGGGTGAGATGATTTCTGAAGCTGTTTTTATAATCCGCTTCCCATTCCGATGAGTCCGATGATCAGTCCGATTGCGGCCGCCATGGCCCCGATGATCCAGAAGCGCATGGTGAT
>JAFGCR010000041.1 GCA_016932495.1 Candidatus Peregrinibacteria bacterium | reverse complement strand
GACTGAAGTGCAGGACTACGAAATGTAAATTTGCGCAGAAAATTTATATTGAGTAGAGCGGAACCCTATTGATATCTACCCCCCAATTGAATTGGGTCCCGCGTGCATGGGGAAAAAGACAGATACACAGCCATTTTTCCCGCCAACTTGAATAAAAGACTTGCACAAGGTTTTTTATTTTGGTAAACTATTTCTGCTACTTTTTTAAAATGCCCTTACAATGCAGAGAGAGAAGAAGAAAAAGATCATCGGTAAACACGCGAAACACCAGCAGGACACGGGTTCCGCCCAGGTACAGATCGCGATCCTGACCGAACGCATCAATGAACTGACCGAACATCTTAAACTCCACAAAAAAGACACGCACAGCCGCCGTGGATTACTTGCCATGGTCGGCAAACGCCGCAAACTGCTTAACTATTATAAAACCAAAAGCCCTGATAAATACCAGGACCTTATCAAAACCTTAGACCTTCGCAAATAAACCCTGCAGCCCGGGTCACACGTAAAAGTTTCAAGTTATAGCTTATCCGCAGAAGGTGATCTGTAATTTGGGACTTTACCAACTGGCTCCGGGTGATAGGGAAATAACCTATAACCCTTTTTATTATGGAGCCACAAAAATTCCGCCTGAAAATAGGCGACAAAGAGCTTATTGTCGAAACCGGCAAACTCGCTAAACTGGCTAACGGAAGCTGTACCGTCCGCATGGGCGATACGGTGATTTTAGCAACCGCCACCATGAGTAAAGAAGCGCGCCCCGGTGTCGACTTCTTGCCGCTGATGGTAAATTATCAGGAAAAACTGTATGCCAGCGGCATGATCAAAGGGTCCCGCTTTATCAAACGTGAAACAAGACCCAGCGATGACAAAATCCTGATGGCCCGCGTCGCGGACCGCACCTATCGTCCCCTTTTTCCTAAGTACTTCCGCCGGGATATCCAGGTGATGCTCACCACCCTTTCCTACGACCGTGAAAATGAACATGATATGGTCGCAACAACAGCCGGGTCGATCTCCCTGGCCATTTCAGACATCCCGTTTGAAGGCCCCACAGCTACCGTTCGGGTAGGCCTGATCAATGGAGAGCTGCTGATAAACCCCACTAAAGAACAGCGGGAGACCAGCGACCTGGACCTGATTGTTTCCGCCAGTCCCTCAACAGTCGTCATGATCGAAGCCGGCGCCAATGAAGTCCCGGAAGATAAGATGCTGGAAGCCATCGCCAAAGGTAAAGAGGCTGCCCAGAAAATCGCCAATTTCATTGTTGATATCCAAAAAAAAGTGGGTAAAGAAAAAATAGAGGTGGAACCCCCTGTTAAAAATCAAGACATCATCGATTATATCGATAACAATTATGCCGATAAGGTCATGGAAGCCCTTTATGAACGCCCCGGCAAACTGGACCGTTACGGCTACTTCCGTGAACTGACCAAAGAGGTGGAAGAGCATTTCAAAGACCATGTCAGTGAAGAAGAGCTGAAAGAGGTCAGTGAAGCTATGGACGCCCTAATAAAACAAACTGTCCGGCGTAATATCCTTGAAAATGACAAACGGATCGGCGGCCGTAAAATGGACGAGATCCGTCCGTTAAGCATGGAGGTGGGCTTATTCCCACGCACTCATGGCTCCGGGCTGTTTAACCGCGGAGAAACACAGGGCCTGACTCTCTGTACCCTCGGATCTCCCGGCGACGCCCAGGTACTGGAAGGAATCGAAGGGGAAAGTAAAAAAAGGTACATGCATCATTACAATTTCCCACCTTTCTGTGTCGGCGAGACCAGCAGCCGCCTGTTTACAGGCAACCGCGAAGTCGGCCACGGCGCTTTGGCCGAACGGGCTCTTGTGCCGGTACTGCCAAGCAAAGAAGATTTTCCTTACACCATCCGCTTGGTAACTGAAATATTGGCTTCGAACGGATCCAGTTCCATGGCCGCCACTTGCGGCTCTACTCTGGCTCTGATGGACGCGGGTGTTCCGATCAAAAAACCAGTCGCAGGCATCGCGATGGGACTCATTACCAGCCACCATGATGAAAATCTTTATAAAGTACTCACTGACCTTCAGGATGAAGAAGATATGGGAGGTGATATGGACTTTAAAGTCACCGGAACCAAAGACGGCATCACCGCGATCCAGATGGATACCAAACTGAAAGGTCTGGCCGACAATATCTTTGTGGAGGGGCTGGAACAGGCCCGCAAAGGCCGGCTTCAGATCCTGGAGGAAATGGGTAAAGTGATCGGCGCCCCGCGTGAAAAACTGTCCCAGTTCGCCCCGCAGCTCATCTCCATGATGGTCAATCCGGAAAAAATCCGCTTCATCATCGGCCCGGGCGGTGAAATGATCAATAAGATCATTGATGAAACCGGTGTACAGTCAATCGATATTGAAGACGACGGCTCCGTGGTCATCACCACCATGGGATCTGAACCGGGTGAAAAAGCAAAAGCCTGGATCGAGAACCTGGTGGCTGAACCCGAAATAGGCAAAATCTATGAAAACGTCAAAATCACCAAGATGTTCGACTTCGGCGGCCTGGTCGAGTTTATGCCCGGCAAAGAAGGGATGATCCACGTCTCCGAGGTTTCCGATCAGTATGTGGAAGATGTAAGCAAATTCCTGAAAGAAGGCCAGGTGGTCAACGTCAAACTCCTGGCGGTCGACGAACGAAGCGGGAAATATAAGATGTCGATGAAAGGGGTAAAGCAACCGGAGAAGAAATCGGAATAATTACTTAAATAAAAAACCCTCTCATTGTCATCCTGAACTTGTTTCAGGATCTAAAGAGAGGGTTTTTAGTATTCTGATTGGTTTTACCTCCCCTTCCCCATTTCCTCTTCCACCTCTTCCAGATTGGCGCAGTCATTGAGAGTTTTCCAGAAATCTTTTCCCATTTTATCAAGCTGATCAGGATTGGTTCTGAGCAACTTATCATGCAATTCACGTACCGTGATACATACCCCTTTTATATCTGCCTCATAATCCATCTGTTCAGATAAACCGGGAACAGGGACATTGGCTTTTGCAGACTCCGGCTTTTGGGTGGAGGCGCAGGCAGGAGCTAAAAAGACACCGATCAGCGCGAGGATCCGCATACAGGATGAATTGAATAAAGATATTTCTCTGGGATTGTTTTTCATAAGGGCAACATAAAAAGGATTTACTATATACCTATATATAGAAACTGTCAATAAACTCTTTCTTAAATAGATTTTCTCACAAACATCTCCACCGTGTTATCCTCCAGATAATCCTCGACCGTCTTATCACCGTCTTTCACAAACGCCTGTTTTAAAAGCGCACTTTCTTCACGAAATTTCTTTTCCTTGCCCTGAAGGATCCGGTCGACGATCTCAGCGGGTTTGCCTTCGTTTTTCAGCTGTTCCGTCCAGATTTCGCGTTCTCTGATGACCACATCCTCCGGCAGGTCGTCGGGGCTGACCACTTCTGGGTTCATGGCCGTGATATGCATCGCTACATCCCGCGCTTTTTTGGAATCCGTTTTATTGAGTTTGACGATGGCGCCGACTTTACTGTTGGTATGCACATACTCACCCAGCCCTTCCCCTTCCAGCGCATCGACCTCGATGGACATGTTCTCGCCCAGCTTGATGAAAAGTTCTTTTAAGGCGGGTTCTGCCCCGGTTTTAGCGGCTTCGACTCCTTCCTTCAGTGCCGTTTCCGCGGCCTTTTCGGCAATGGCGCGGAACTCTTCGTTCTTCGCCACAAAATCCGTCTCGCAGTACTGAGTCACAATAACCGCCTTATCCCCTTCCACCTTCGCCAGAATAATCCCCTCCCTCATCTGCCGGTCAGCCTTTTCAGCCGCCTTGTCCGCGCCTTTCTTGCGCAGGATATCCATGGCTTTTTTTTCATTGCCATCGGCTTCTTCCAGGGCTTTTTTGCATTGCATCATGGAGATGCCGGTTTTCTGGCGTAATTCGTTGACTTGTGACGCAGTGATTGGCATGATTCGTTGAAAGTTAAAAGTTAATGGTAGGCGCGATATCGATATCGCGCTTTCAGATATCATTTATCTTCCTTTCCTTCCTCTTCCTTCACTTCCCCCGGTTTCAGCGTGAGCTGTTCCGCCTCTTCCTCTTTCGTTTTCAGCGCCAGCGCTTCCTCGAGCTGGCAGGACCAGTTATAGATGAGCGGGACCTTCTTCCACCGGCCGGCCAGCGCGCCGAACCCGTACCACAAAGCGATGATGGCCTGAAGGATCAGGGTGAGGTCCATGATGAGATCCAGCACCGCGACAAACTGAGCCAGAAAGAAGATAACCGCCAGCGTGAGCCCCTGCTTGCCGTGGAAACGGCAGAATTTGCTTTCTTTTTTCAGGTAAAACGGCACGATGGCCAGAAAACCGAAATAGCTGAGAGCCGCAATCGTGCGCTCGTGCAGGGTGGTCATCTCATCGATTTCATCTTCCTTTTCCTTAGGGGGTTTGTCTGTCGGCTCCTCTTCTTCCTTTTTCTCCTCCTGAGACGGATCATGATCCGTCTCTACAGCGCCACCTTCCGTTGCCGCCATATCGTCGGATACGAGCGTTTCTTCCTCCAATGGTTTTTCCGGTTTATCAGCCATAAATGAAAATTTAAAAATGCTAAATGAAAAATGAGAATTACTTCTCCTTTTTCGCCGTCAAAGCCTCCTTAACAAGATTCAGGATGTATTCAAGTGATTTGATGGCATCGTCGTTGGCCGGGATGGGATAATCCACGATATCCGGATCGGCATTGCTGTCTGCGATAGCTACGACCGGAATATGGAGCCGGCGCGCCTCTCGGACGGCAATATTGTCACGCACCATATCGATCACGAACAGGATATCCGGCACTTCTTCCATGCTTTCCACACCCGAAAGAGAGGCGGACAGATCCTGGATCTTTTTGCGAAGCTTTCCCTGTTCCTTTTTGGTGTACTTATCAAAACCGCCTTTCCGGTCCTGGTCTTTCAGTTCTTTAAAATAATCGATCCGCTTTTTAATGGTCTTGAAGTTTGTCAGGAGCCCGGGGATCCATTTGTCGGTGACAATGGGCATTTTGGTAGCCTGGTGCAGATCCTGGAGGAGCAGATGACTCTGCTGTTTGGTGCCGACAAACAGGATGGTCTTGTTGGCCCGCCTGGCGTTCGCCAGAAAATCCAGCGCCTTTACCAAAGCCTCAGCCGTCTTTTTTAAATCAAAAATATGGATCCCGTGGCGCTTGCCGTAAAGGTAGACCTTCATCTTGGGATTCCACTTATGGGTCGGATGGCCAAAGTGCACCGCGTGCTCAACCATCTCTTTTAAAGAAATATCACTCATAATCCTTGGGGTTAACGCCTTACTCCGTCACATTTACCCGTGATCCCTCGACTTCGCTCGGGACAGGATGGATAAATCAGAAAATAAGACTTAAAATAATTAAATGCCCTGAGATTTTATCAGAGACGCTTATAGAGTGCAAGGCTTTTTTAAATTTGAAACTCGAATCTTCGAAATGCGAAAAATGTCGAATTTTTCAAATCCCAATATTCAAAAAATTTGTAAAATTTGATATTCGGATTTCGGTATTCAGATTTCGGATTTTTTCGTATTTCGGTATTCGGATTTCGGATTTATTTGAGTACCAGCTCAATCACACTTTCCATATGGTTCGTCTGTGGAAAAAGGTCAAACAGTGCCGCGGATTTGATTTTGTAGTCCGTCAGCTTCGGCAGGTCTTTGCCTAACTGCTCCACATTGCATGAGATGTAAACAAGCACCTCCGGTTTCAGCTTACGGAGCTGGATGATGGTCTCCGGGTGCATGCCGCTGCGCGGCGGATCGGTGATCACGTAAAGATCTTTTTCAGGAAGTTTCACTTGTTTCAGACGCTTGGCATCTATACAGATCGCCTCCATATTTTTAATGCCGTTGAGTTCGAGGTTCGCCTGCGCCGCCACCGTACAGCCTTCGTAACTTTCCACCGAAGTGACCTTGTGAAATAAATCCGCGTTAACGATCCCGAACGCCCCCACCCCGCCGTACAGATCAAGCAGATGTTGTTTATCGGTTATCGTATCTCGAGACTGGAGCGATTCGGATTTCGTGTTATGGGAAATGTTAGCTGACTCGAGCTTCGAGTTACGATAAACGTTAACCGATTCAGTAAGTATTTCACGAACATAACAGTGCATTTTCTCCGCCATCACGGAATTGTTCTGGAAGAACCCCTGAGCGCTGTAACGGAAAACCTTCCCTAAAAGCGTCTCCTCCAGCATATCACTCCCCTTCACCGCGATATAATCCTCCCCGATACTCTGACTGCTTTTGGAATCGGTGTAAGTGATAAGGATATTGTTGGCCGTGGTTTTTTTGGCAAAGTCCTCCACTTTAGAGACCGCTTCGCTCAGGCGGGAAGAATCTTTGTTAAGCACAAATGAAATACAGGAATCCTTCTGGGGCGTGCGGATGACCGCGTACTTGAACGTCCCCGTCCGCTTTTTCACGTCAAAGGCGTCAATGTCCTCCCCGAAAAACGCGCAGATCTCCTGATTCAGTTCATTTAAACGGTGATTGGAGATCGGGCAGTCCGTTACCCGCAGAAGCGACCACCACTTCCCTTTTTCGCGGAATCCGATCCCCCCTTTCACAAACGCCATATCCATACGGTTCCTATAATGCCACGGCTCATCCGAAAAGACCTGCACCCCCTCAAACCCGATCGTCTGACTCAGGCGTTTTTTCTTATTCTCCAGCTGGATTTCGTAAGGAAGGTGCTGAGTAGCGCACCCCCCGCACTTGCCGAAATATTTACATTTGGGTTCCTGCATGAAAATAAGTATAATGTGGAGCCATAATATATGATAAAATTGAACAGTGCGAGTGCAAGTGCAAGGGTATCACTCACTTAAGATCTACACTTGCCACTTGCACTTATCACTTGCACTTATGTACACTCCCCTCGTCACCATCGGCCTCGTGCTTCATAAAAACGAAGAATATTTAAAACCGTGCTTAGAAGGCCTCTTAAACCAGGATTATCCGAATCTGGAACTGCTGGTGCGCGACCAGAGCCCGCGGGGCGAAGCCATCGAATACATCCAGCACAATCTGCCCAATGTGTTCCAGGCGCTCAAAATAGAACGCGGCCCCAACCTGTGGCACAGCGGCGGGCACAACCGCCTGATGCGCCGGATGAACGGCCAGTACTACATCACGGCCAGTGTGGATATGAGTTACCCGCCCGATTTCGTCAGCCAGGCCATCGGCACGCTGGAAGAACCCGAAAACCGCCATTACGGCTCCGCCACCGTTAAACTGATGCGGTGGGATTTTGCGAACCGCGCGGAAACGAACCTCATCGACAGCTGCGGCATCGGCCTCACCCGTTCCCACCACTTTTACGACATCGGGCAGGGGGAGGAAGACAACGGGCAGTACGATGAAATGCGGGATATTTTCGGCCCGTCAGGGGCACTCAGCATCTTCCGCAAAAACGCGCTTCAGGACGTCGCTTATCAAAACAATGCGGGCCTTCCCGAATACTACGATTCACTGCTCCACTACAAAAACGACGTGGACCTGGCCTACCGCCTGCAGTGGGCCGGCCACCGATCACTCTTTATTCCCCATGTCAAAGTCTACCACGACCGTCAGGCCGGCAATTTCGAACAATCCCCCTTCCGCCTGATGAGGATCTTAAAAGGGCGCAAAGGAAAATCAGACTTTGTGCGTGAAAACTCCTTTTTCGGCCAGCAGGCCGTCCTGTACAAAGACTACCTCCCCGAATTCTCTACCGGCGTGCGCCTCCGCACCAGCCTTACTAACAGTCTGGCCAAACTCTACTGCCGCCTGCGGGAACCGGAACTCTTAAAACAGCTCGAACTGGTCAAAGAAGTGCAAAGTGAACTGGACGACAAACGCGGCGCCATTAAATTCCGGATCGCGGCGAGTAAAATTGAGAAACTAATGAATTAGTGACTCGTGACTAGTGACTCGTGACTCGCGAGACACAAGACACAAGACACGAGACACGAGACACGACCATGAAAGAAAGACCCAAAGCATCCATCATCATCCTCGATTACCTCAAATCCCGCCGCGTCTGTGAGAACGTGGAGAGTATTTTGGAGCAAATCACTGATTTTCCCTACGAAGTCATCGTGGTGGATAATTCCGCCAACCCGCTTAACGCCAAAAAGCTCAAGACCCTCCGCAAGCACCGAAACGTTAAGATCATCATCAACGACGAAAATCTCGGCTACCCCAAGGGCAACAATCGCGGAGTCAAAAAATCCAAGGGCGACTACATCCTCATCGTCAATCCCGATATCGTCTGGAAAGACAAAAAGACCCTCCAGAAACTTATCACCTACATGGATAAACATCCGGAAGTGGGCGTGCTCGGGCCCCAGCAGGTCAATGAGGGCGACGGAAGCATCGCCATGACCGTTCGGCGCTTTCCCAAACTCACCCTCCAGATCGCCCGCCGCACATTCCTGCGCCGCCTGCCACTCCTCCGCTCGCTCGTCGCCAAAGACGAATGCCGGGACCTCAACTACTATAAGACCCAGCCCGTAGACTGGCTCCAGTCCTCCTTCTGGATCACCCGCCGCACCCTTTGGAACAAACTCGGCGGCCTCAACCAGGATTACCTCATTTTCATGTCCGATCCGGACTACTGTTTTAAATGCTGGCAGGCGGGCTACCAGGTCATCTATCACCCCGATGTCACCGTCCACGCCGACGGCCTCCGCGCCTCCGCCGGAGGGTTAAAGGAATTCTTCAAAACCTGGATCCTGAGACAGCACTTTAAAGACGCCCTTAAATACCGCTGGTCTCACCTTTTTAAAGGGAATCCGAGGAAGCGGTTTTTGAAAAAAATAAAGGGGTAATATACAATGCTTTCTAAGAAACGAGTTACATCGTGTCACTCATTAAAAAAATAATCATCAACATAGGATTGGCATTTATTTATTTCTTAATAATAGATTTATTGCCCTGGGTATTTGTTGGGATAATTGAAGCAGAAATTTCCCCGGATTATGATTTAATATATTCTGGGATAGTTTACAATATTTCTACTCTTATTAGCGTATCAATTTTCATCTTTGCATCAATCAAATTCAGAAAAAAACTTTATATTTAAAACCCCCATGAAAAAACCTCTTATCATCATCCTCATCATCATTTTCACAGCTCTATTCCTCCGCTTTATACTCGGCGGACCGGAGGACGACTGGATATGCAAAGACGGTGAATGGATAAAACATGGGGTTCCCTCAGCGCCCATGCCCGAGGTAGAATGCAAACAATAAAACCTAACCAAAACAAAACATGGAAACAATGGAAATATCGATCTTCTTCGCCAGGCTTTGGGGCGCCTTCTTTCTGATTTTCGGCTCACTGTTTATTATTACTAAACAGCTCGGCCGGACGATCGAAATGACCGACGACAAAGCATTTGTTATTTCGACGGGGTATACGACCTTGCTTATGGGGCTGGTCACCGTCATTTTACACAATATATGGGTATGGGACTGGCGTGTGGTGATCACTATCTTGGGATGGTCGACCCTGATTAAAGGGATTTCAAAAATCGGCTTCCCGGGGCATATTCATAAACAGGCCCAACGGTTTAAAAAAGGGCAGATCCTCAGCGCCATTGCCCTGCTGGCGTTCGGCGGGTGGTTGCTGTGGATGAGCTTTTAATAGGCATAAATACATTTTAACCCAATCCAAAATGTCATCTAAAAAACACTTTACCGATGAGCAGGCCATCGAAATCGGCACTCAGCTGGGAATTAAATGGGATAAATTCGACGTGGAACAGTTCCGCCGGGGAATGGATGTGGAGCTGGAACACGGCACAGTGGATCCCGCCACCAATGTGACCGGCGACGACCCGCTGATGACGGGAAAGATCGCGCTGGCGCATTTAAACGAGTTCCCCGATTACTACGACCGCCTGGATGATATGGAAAAAGAGGCAGAGGAATTTTGGGAAAAGGATTAACTTTTTTCTAACGAAATTTTAAAAGGCTATTGTAAAAACATAAGCGTTGTATAAAAATAAACACGCCCTTTAACCAAAACCGCCAATGGAAAAAATATTAGTGACAGGCGCTTTGGGCCAGATCGGCTCGGAGCTTATTCCCGCGTTGAGAAAAAAATTCGGAAACGAAAACGTGATCGCCGTCGGCCACCGGAAGGAACCGTCGGAGGAATTTAAAAACGCGGGGCCGTTTGAAAGGGCGGATACAAGAAATAAGGATGAATTAAAAGCCCTGATAGAAAAATATAACATCGATACGATCTATCATCTGGTGGGTGTTTTATCCGCGGTCGGCGAAAAAAATCCTGATCTGGCATGGGATGTAAACATGAATGGGCTGAAGAACATTCTGGAATTAGCAGTGGAGTACAAAATAAAGCGGTTGTTCTGGCCAAGCTCTATTGCCGCGTTCGGCCCGACAACGCCTCTGGAAAACACTCCGCAGAAAACCATACTTGAACCGACGACGATGTACGGGGTCACAAAAGTCGCGGGGGAATTATTGTGCCAGTATTATTTTGTTAAATACGGGCTGGATGTGAGAAGTTTACGGTACCCGGGGATCATCTCCTGGAAAACCCCGCCGGGCGGAGGAACGACCGATTACGCGGTCGCGATCTATTATGAAGGACTGGAAAAAGGCCATTACGATTGTTTTGTAAGAGGAAATACTGTATTGCCGATGATGTATATGGATGACGCGGTCAAGGCGACCATGCAGTTAATGGAAGCGGAACCGGAAAAAATAACCATCCGGACCGCCTACAACCTGACCGCTGTCAGCTTTTCAGCCAAAGAACTCGCGGACAATGTCGCTGAACATATCGAGGGTTTCACCTGTACATTCATACCTGACGAAAGGCAGAAAATAGCAGATTCGTGGCCATCAACGATCGACGATTCAAAAGCGAGGGAAGACTGGGGCTGGAATCATCAGTTCGGACTTGATGAGATATCTGCGGATATGGTCAAAAATCTGAAAAATAATAAATAGCCGCAAAAATCCCCTCCCCAACCTCTGACTTTTAATGTACAATGCGACCGAACTTAACCCCCTTTTTCTTAATGACTAAAATAATTTCCGTAATCCTGGCTGTTTTCAGTCTGATGATTTTAACCGGCTGCGGATGTAAAGATATGAATGAACAGGAATGCAAAGAGAGCGCGGAGTGCCTGAGCGTGTACAAACCCTGTCCCGAAGGCGTGTTCGGCTGTTTACCGGATGGCACCATGTTCACGGAATGCCGGGACAAAGAAGTAAAATAAACTGTGGTATAATAAAAACGCCCTCACTATTTTTTAACAGTAAGTAGTATGGCACCACAAAAACGTAAAACAACCATCCGGTGCACCCAGTACCCGGAAACCATGGGGGTCATTTTGCTGACCATCGTCGTCACCGCCTTTGTGGTGGGCACAGGGGTCTATTTCTGGCAGAACACATCCGCCAAACGGGTGGAAAAGAACCTGACTACCCAGATCAATACGTTAGAATCCCGTCTCGTCACCACCGAAAAGGATTCAGCGGTACTGCCGGCAAAAGAAGCCCCGGAAAAATCAGCAGAAGAAGCACCGGAAGTGGTCAGCGTGGCCCCGTTTACCCGATGCGCGCACCTTTCCACCTTTATTTACGACAGCTGGTATCCGGATTTCAGAAAGATCGCTATGGAAAAAGGCGTCAGCCTTACGGCCGCCACCAGCGCGTGCTTTTCAGAAAAAGGACAGATCCTGATCTTCATCATCCCGCGCGGGCAGTGCCAGAGCAGCAGTATCTACCGCTACAACCTGGAAAAAGAGACCCTGTTTAAGGCGGAGGTGGATGATAAAGGCCGCGGGTGTTTAGCGACCATCGAGGAATTCGGAAAGCGTGAAGGAGCGGTGATCAAGCTGGAAGCCGTGGAGGAGAAAAACGGCTGCCGCACCGAACAGTATTTTGATTACGACTACACCAAAAACACCCTCACTCTTAAACGGGAATACGGCATCTGCGATGGAAAGGAGGGAAAATGGACGGATTATTAGCCTGAAATACGAAATCAAAATCATCTAATACAATCTCTGGACTTGGTTCAGAGCCTCTCCGAGATTCTGCTGTCCGGAGAAATCCCGTCCTGAATCCGGCAAGTTCAGGATAAATTCAGGAATTTTTTAACCTGATATTTCGTATTTCAAAGCTTAGGCTACATAGCTAAAGGCTTCTTCACTTCTTTTATCTCCACTTTAACAGTGGGCGGGGTTTCCAGGTCAATGCCCAGGTCGTTTTCACGCACGATGGTGGAGGCTTTATACAGGCTTTCAAACGTGCCTGCGTCGATCCAGTCACCCTGGATGAGTTCAGCGGTGAGCTGGCCTTTTTCCAGATAGATTTTATTGAGGTCCACGATCTCAAGTTCCCCACGCTTGCTGGGCTTCAGGGTCTTCACATAATCAGTCACATACTTATCATAAAGATAAAAACCCGTCTGAGCGTAATTGGTTTTGGGGATTTCCGGTTTTTCCTCGATGCTGATGACTTTTCCCTTATCGTCAAACTCCACCACGCCGAAACGCTTGGCGTCCGGGACCTGTTTCACAAAGATCTTCGCCCCGTACCGGAAGGATTTTACGGAAGCAGAAAAATCATGGGTAAAGATATTGTCACCCAGGATCATGGCCGCGTCATCCTTGCCGATAAAATCCTCGCCAATGAGAAACGCCTGCGCCAGGCCCTCGGGCTTATCCTGCACCTCGTACGCGAACCGCGCCCCGAACTGCCTGCCGGAGCCGAGGAGGTTCACAAAATCCCCGCTGTGGTCCGGCGCCACGATGATCAGGATATCCCGTATCCCCGCGGTTAAAAGCGTCTGGAGCGGAAAATAGATCATGGGCTGGTTGTAAACCGGCAGAAGCTGTTTGCTGGTGACTTTCGTGATCGGATGAAGCCGTGTTCCGGAACCGCCGGCGAGAATGATTCCTTTCATAATTTCGGATTGACTTCGGATTGACTTCGGATTGACTTCGGATTGACTGTCTATTCGCAGTCTATTCGATGTCTATTCGCAGTCTATTCGATTAATTATTCATAAAATTTCTTCACCTTCTTCACCGCCTCCCCCAATACCACCTCCTCCGCATCAGATTTATTCCTCTCTTTCCACTCAACTCCGCCTTTTTCAAGAGTACGCGATGATACCACAAGCCGGAGCGGAAGGCCAATCAGGTCTGCGTCCGCGAATTTGGCGCCGGCCCGCTCATCACGATCATCAAAAAGAACCGAAATGCCGGCTTTTTTCAAATCCTTGTATAACTTTTCCGATTCCTTTATGACCTTCTCATCCACCCCCAGACTGACCAGGTGCACCTGATAAGGGGCGACGGATTTGGGCCACATGATGCCGTTCTTATCGCTGAAGAGCTCCACCAGCGACCCCATAATGCGGGATGGCCCGATGCCGTAACACCCCATAATGACCGGCTGCTGTTTGCCGGATTCATCGGTGTACTGGAAATTAAAAGCGCCGGAAAACTTGGTGCCGAGTTTAAAAATGTTCCCCACCTCGATCCCCTTTTTCTCCGTTAAATCTTTATTCCCGCATTCGGGGCAAACGTTCTGATCATCCAGGATTTCGCGGTTCACCGCCACCCTGCATTTTCCGCACATATAAATATGGTCTTCACCCACCTCGGAAAGCACCTGGTATTCGTGGGAATACTTGCTGAAGGCTCCGCCCGACGCGTAGGTGATGACCGTGCTCGCCGGATCAAAGCCTAACCGCTCAAAAATCTTAAAATAAGCCGCTTTCACTTCATCATAATAGCGGTCGAGGTCTTCCTGCGAGGCATGGAAGGAATAAAGGTCTTTCATGCTGAACTCGCGCCCGCGGAGCATGCCGGATTTGGCGCGGGGTTCGTTGCGGAATTTGGTCTGGATCTGGAAAACGGCCGTGGGCAGGTCTTTATACGAAAAAACGTAATCCTGCACCAGCGGGGTGACGATCTCTTCATGCGTGGGGCCAAGCGCATAATCCTTCTCCCCCGCCCCCCTTAACTTAAACAGCACATCCATGGAATCCCAGCGGTCAGTCCTGACCCAGTTTTCTTTGGGGTGGAGCACCGACATACTGACCTCCTGGCCGCCGACTTCCTCTATTTCTTCGCGGATGATCTGTTCGATATTGCGGAGGACTTTTAAGCCCAGGGGCAGATAGCTGTATACTCCGGCCGCCTCCTGATGGATAAACCCGCCCTGCACCAAAAATTTGGCGTTCGCGCTGTCCGCGTCGTGCGGAACGGTCTTACTGGTTTTGCTGAATAATTTGGAGTATCTCATAATTCGATAGTGCAAGTGGCAAGTGCAAGTGTGCAATTGGTAAATATAAAAACATCCCTTGCACATGCACTGTTCGCTTGCACTATTCTAACGAATATAGAGATTGCTCACAAGTCGAAGATTTGCTACCATAAAGCCATCAAAAACCTTAAAAATGAAAAAAACCTTTAAAATCCTGCTGGTTCTGATTCCGGTGGCCGTGGTGCTGGCGCTGGTTTTTGGGGATGTGATGACCTTCGCCCAGGAATTCCAGCCGCCCACTTTTCTGCCCGCGGAAGATGTGGATATCGGCGGGCGGGGCGGCAAATGCATCGGCCTGGCCGACATGATCCGCACGGGGAATATCAGCCTTTCAAGCATCCCCTGCTTTATCAAATTCTTCACCCAGACCCTGGTCGGCATCGCAGGCACGCTGGCGGTCATCTTTGTGATGGTCGGCGGCTACAAATACATCATCGGCCGGGATGAAGATAAAGACGCGGCCAAAAAGACCATCACCTACGCCCTGATCGGGCTGGCGGTCTCTTTGATGGCCTGGATTTTAATCGATGTGGTCCTCCGGGCCGTTACCGAATAACGAAACCGATCGAGAGCCCAATGGTAGACCCAATAGTAGTTCGTAGCTAATCCGCAATGGGGTCCACGATCGGGTCCACAATCGGGTCTACGATCGGAAATTAATTCCTAACAAATAAACTATGCCATTCAGATTCAAACGCACCACCAAAAGCCTGTTTAAAAGATCCCAGCAAAAGATCAGTGAACTGAAAAAAAGACTTCAGTCTTTATCGATGAAAGAAAAAGAGCTGGAAAAGGAGGAGAAGAAGCTGATGCACGAGGTCGAAGGACCGAAAAAAGAGATGCGCGTGAGCCTGTCGATCGATTCCATCGTCAAAGCCACGATGGCGGTACTGGGAGTGATCGGGTTTGCTTATCTGCTGTTTTATTTAAAAAGTATCATCATCCTCTTTTTGGTCGCCCTGTTTCTGGCCGCCGCCTTTAATCCGGCAGTGGACCGGCTCCAGCAGTATAAGATCCCCCGCGGGCTGGGTATTTTTATCGTCTACCTGATAGTGCTCGGCATCATCACGCTGATCTTCACCTCGCTCGTTCCGATCATCGCCGAACAGGTGAGCAGTTTAGCTTACTCTGTGCGCGACATGATCCAGAACATCGTGTCCGGACAAGGGGGCGACTCTTGGTTTATTCGAAAAATACAGCCTGTCGCCAACCAGATCTGGCAGAACGTGGATCAGGCACAGATTTTAAACAGCTTAACCACCAGCTTAAGAGAGGTCGGCTCAAAACTGACCAGCTTCGCGGGCAATGCCATCGGCGCCATCTTTACGGTTTTCAATGGCATCTTCAACCTGCTTCTGGTGCTTATTATCACCTTCTTCATGGTCGTGAACAAACAGCACACCAGCAATTTCTTCCATTCGCTGTTCCCTCATAAATATTCCGGCTACATCTCACAGAAAACCAAAGAGGTCAGCATTAAGATCGGCGAATGGATAAGAGGGCAGGTGCTTTTGGCGCTCGCCATGGGACTTCTCACCTTTATCGTCTTCAGTATCATCGGGATCAATTACGCCCTGACGCTAGCGATGGTATCAGCATTGGCGGAATTCATTCCTTATCTCGGTCCGCTCATCACCTTCCTGTCCGCCACACTGATCGCCCTGAATCAGGATCCCGTACTGGTATTATGGCTCATTCCGGCCTACGCGGTGATGCAGTTTTTAGAAGGAAACATCATGGTGCCCCTGATTGTAGGACGCTCGGTGGGCTTAAATCCGGTTGTCGTCATCTTCGCGCTCATGGCCGGCGCCACCATCGGTTACAATCTGGGCGACGGGATCGGCCTGGCGCTAGTCGGCATGATCATTGCGGTGCCCATGGCCAACATCATCTCGATCTTCGTGGCGGATTATACGGGAAAAAATAAATAGCCAATCATGACTCGTGCCTAGTGATTCGTGATCCTCCCGGAATTTGCGAGACACGAGACCCGAGACCCGAGACACGAGACACGAGACACGAGACACGAGACACAAATGATAATCAGTGAAATTTTCCACAGCATCCAGGGGGAGGGGCCGAATGCCGGCAAACCGGCGGTGTTTTTGAGGCTGAGCGGATGTAATCTGAGGTGCAAGTGGTGCGACACCAAATACGCGTGGAAACAGGGAGGGGAAATGGAGACAAACGACATCATCCGGGCCATCAGAAAATACCCCTGCCGGCATCTGGTAATCACTGGAGGGGAACCGTTACTGCAACAGAATGGACTGAAAGAGCTTTTAAAAAAACTTAAAAACTATACGGTTGAGCTCGAGACCAATGGCAGTGTTGCCTGCAGGATAACCGGTTTTATTGAACAAATAAATTGTTCACCAAAACTCAAAAATTCAGGTAACCCCCCTTACTCTCTTAGGGTGAAGCCCGCCAATAAAAAAGTCTTGTACAAATTTATTGTACAGGAAGGAGAGGATTTAAAAGAAATCAATGCTTTTATACGAAAATACAAAATCCCAAAAACCTCGGTCTACCTGATGCCGGAAGGGACCTCCCGCGCGACCATCCTTAAACGGTCCGGATGGCTGGTTGAGAGTTGCAAAAAAGAAGGGTATAATTTTTCATCTCGATTGCATATAATAATGAATATTAAATAAGTGTCTCGTGTCTAGCGAGTCACGAAGCACGAGTCACGAGACACAACTATGAAAAAAGCAATCATTCTCCATTCCGGCGGCCAGGACAGCACCACGTGTTTAGTGTGGGCGCTCAAGAAATTCAGAAACGTGGAAATTATCAGCTTTGATTACGGCCAGCGGCATAAGACCGAGCTGAAGGCCGCCAGGGCCATCGCTAAAAAACTCGGCGTACCCCATAAGACCATCAGCCTGCCGGTCCTTAAAGAGCTCACAAAAAACGCCCTGACCGACAAAACCGTTAAAATCAAAACCGGCAAAGGCCTGCCTTCCACGTTTGTGGACGGGCGAAACCAATTATTCCTGACAGTAGCAGCTATCTACGCCAAACAGAAAGGGATCAAAAACTTGGTGACGGGCGTGTGCCAGACGGATTACAGCGGTTACCCGGACTGCCGGGAAACGTTTATTAAATCCATGCAGAAAACATTGAGGCTGGCTATGGAATACCCATTCACCATCCATATCCCCCTGATGCACCTGACGAAAGCCGACAGCGTGAAGCTGATGGAAAAACTCGGCGGGCTGGACCTTCTTAAATTCACTCATACCTGTTACGAAGGCACGCGTCCGGCCTGCGGAAAATGCCCGGCCTGCAAACTGAGGTTAAAAGGTTTTAAAGAGGCTGGTATAATAGATCCTTTACTTTACCGACCATGACCGAGAAATCCCCCGAGACCTCACCGGCCATCCGCCTGATCATTGCCCCGGAACTGGAAGCCCTTGGCATTAAGGCAAAAGGCGCCCTGATCCGCGGAGCGGAGATCAAAAAAAACCTTCCCGGCGCTTTAAAAAGGCATATTAAAACCGAACTGACGCGCGTAGACATCCGCTCCCTCCTTGAGTCCCCTGTTGTAAACGGATACCGTGAACTGTACCGGCTCCACGGCGAACAGGAAACCGCGCCGGCCAGTGAAACGCTTTTAAGGCTGATTGAAAAACAGGGCCGGCTCCCCAATATCAACACCATCGTGGATAGTTATAATATGGTGGTGGCACAGACAGGGTACGCCATCGGCGCGCACGACGCGGCCCGCCTAAAAGGGAACGTGACGATCCGAAAGACCGACGGCACAGAGCAGTACACGCCTATCATGCAGACTGAACCCGTTATCGTCCCGGCTGGCAAATACGCCGCGGTGGACGACAGCGGAGAAGTGATCTGCTGGATGGAGACCCGACAGTCAAACGTGACCAAAATCGTACCGGGGCAGACCGAAGAGGTGTTTTTATACGTGCAGGGCAACCAGGCAAGCTCTAAAGGAGAAGTCTGTATGGTACTCCAGCATGTTTGTGATACCATAAAGGAGTACTGCGGAGGTTCTTATATGCTTCTATCCTGAAAGCGCGATTCGCCAATCGCGCCCACCTAAAAATCATGACCCAAAAACGCTACCAGGAAGGAAAAGATTACAAACAGGTGGATTTAATTAAAATCCGCAAAGCTCTGAAAAAAGAAGCACCTTTGGAAGTCTTCGCCTTTAAAAACCTGACCCCCGGCGAACAGTGGGTGGATATCTCCACCCCTGAATTCACCGCCATCTGCCCGTTTTCAGACTGGCCGGATTTCGGCAGTGTGCAGATCCGTTATGTGCCGGATAAAACCTGCCTGGAACTGAAATCCTTCAAACTCTACATCCACGCCTTCCGCAACTTAAGAATTTTCCACGAAGCGGTCACGGAAGTGATCTTTGCCGACTTTTTAGACACCGTGAAACCAAAAAAAGCGCACATCATCGTGGATATGAATGTGCGCGGGAATGTAAAAACGGTGTGTGAAAAACGGTTTAAATGTTAGCCCTCCGACGGCGCATCGGTCCGTGGACAACTATCTTTTTTGGTGCAATTTTTGCATTGCAGACGTGCCATAGCAATGATCTCCTGCGCTTTTTTTAACGCCAAAATCGGACCTCCTTCGTTGGCACCCACTGTTATCATTAAATCTTCATGAACTTTTCTGTCTAAAGGCAACTCCGCCCTTAGGCCTTCGACCTGAGCCTCCGTTAAACATCCGTCAACCCCCAGAAGCATAGCCTGGATCTGGGGCAATATATCTCGCCAGTCGATATATTGAGGATTGTCTGAATATAACTGCTCAACGGCCTGGTCAGGGATGACACCTTTCTGTTTAAAAACTTTCATAAGACTAAAATTTATAAATTAGTTTAATATTATAAAGTTTATTTTTTATTTGTCAATAAAAAGCGCCTGTCCCCATAAAAAGAACAGGCGCAAATAAATAAACTTAGCCTTTTAACGCCGCCCTCCGCCCTCCTCTAAACCTTTAGTCCATCTAAGCAAATCTGCCCGGCCGCCCTGAATGACCTGCCCGATTTCGTTAGTCCGCTGGATCTTTCCCCAGCCAGCTTCGATATTCTGACGCATAGTAAGCAAATAATCCGCGGGGAGTTCTGAATTGACATCAGAACCGGCAAAACGCCACTTATGACCTTCACGGATTAGGTCGACACGCTCGCCGCGGGTTTTGGGATCTCTGTCACCATGGGGATAATATTTATAGGTTTCAGCCATTTTTATTTGGGTTAATTTTTTATTTGATATTTATATTATACAATAAAAATAATACTTTGTAAAGTATTTTGCTGATTCTCTCTCTAAAAACTAAACCGCCTCCGCCACAACCGCCTGGAAATCAACACTCTTTAAGTATTCCTTAAAGGTCAGCCGGAGGGTCTCCCCGTCATAATTATAAGGATTGTCCTTTAAATGCTGGCCGATCACATCCACGATCTCCATCAGATGGTCAAAGGCCGTTTCATACCCTTCCACACTATTGTGTTTCGCGGCACGGTAAAGGGTGCGGGCTTTTGCGACCAATTGCTCCTGAGTAAAACCGTTTTTAAGTGACACTTCCGCCAGACAGTCCTCAAACGCCTTCTGAACCTTAAACACCTGGCAGACCGCATGGCCTTTTAAGGATTCCCGGCGTTGCTCATCTGTTTTTCCCTCACGGGAAAGGCGGTACATGGCCGCATCGATGTCTTCCAGCTTTGCCGCATAAAACCGGAACGGCCTTAAGCGAAGCTGTTTCAGGCCAAGATCAAGGCGTATGGCAGGGACAAGGCCGCCCTCTTCATTCCGATGGGCGAAACTCCCGCCGTCATGGAACGATTTAAACGCTTCCGCAAGGTGAAGGAGGGAGTCTTCGCAGTAACGGATGACTTCCTTCAGCTGTTCTTTATCCTTATCAGTAATATCCGTAATACGGCGAACGGATTTTCCCCGCGTGCTCAGGCGGTCGCGTACTTTCACCAGCTTTGCCATGGCCGCCGGCGGGTTGACCTGTCCGCGGCTATCCGTTAGATCGATGGTTTCAAGTGTTTCACGCGCCTCTGCCTTATCATTATCGCGGACTCTGCTGAGTACCGGCTTCTGCCCCAAAGAACGTTCCGCCTCTTCCCGTTTTTCTGCTTTTTCCCGGGGCGCATCATCCGCACGGATTGCGCCGAGTTTCGCGTGGAGTTCTTTTACAATATTAAGAGCTCTGAAAAGGGCTGTCCTTTCAGCGGAATACCCTTTACCCATATGCTCCGTCTTCCGGCGGAGTGAGTACGCGTCGCGGAAGATCGCAGGCTCCTTAAGCAATGAGCTCCTGGATTTCCGGCGGGGATGGATGATCTCCCCGTCATGCTCCGGACTGTGATCTTTGACTGCCAGAATCCTGAAATTTGGGTTTTTGGACTCATAACCAAAATCCGGCAGCGGCTGCACATGATCCTGATAAAAAGCTTTCACGCTATCCACACTATCCTGCGCGGTCAGATGCGCCTGCACATCATCCATCTTTCCGTTTAAAAGAGACTTTTCCGGAATATCGAAATGCTCCAGAAAATCAGGAGAAACCCGGGATGGGTCCACCACGGTATGGGCCAGCGGAAGCTGATGGGCATCCACACCCCCCCAATCCCCTTCCCGCTTGGGCACCGTCCAGTAACGGCGGGCGCAATGCATTTCCTGAAACGTTTTAAACAAAGAGCGCGGCATGCGTTCCCAGTACTCGTCTTTGCTGGCAAAGAAAAAATCCTCTTTGATATCCCGGCGGCGGCGCTGATTCTGGACGACATCTTTACGGCTCAGCGTCTCCAGCTGGCGAGCAAGCTGCCGGCGTGTGATGATGATCAGCCTTCTCTTTTCGGTGAGCTGCTCAATAAGGAGCTCTTTTTTGGCATGCAGCTCTTCACGGCCGGCTTCCAGATGGCGTTTTGAAATCGCCCGGGCCTCTTTGATCTGTTCTGTAAGCGATTCGATCCGGCCAGCCATATTATCACGCTGGCGCCGTAATTTCTGGTGCACGGTTTCAGAGGATTTGGAGGGAATTTTCATATTAGGATTTGTTAAGGGGGTCATTATAAAACAATTAAAAAAATTTGTCGAGTAAAAAAATGGTCATGACGGAAGCAGTAAACTCTGATAGTATTTTCCAGGATGCGCTCATAGCTCAGTGGATTAGAGCACCGGTCTTCGGAACCGGGTGTCGGGGGTTCGAATCCCTCTGGGCGCACCACTTAAGCCCGCTTAGCTCAGCTGGATAGAGCGTTGGCTTCCGGAGCCAAAGGCCACAGGTTCGAATCCTGTAGCGGGTACCATAATAACCCATTCATCATGCGCCACCTGATTTCTCTTAAAGAGCAGTCCAAAGAGGATATTTTGACCATGCTCACCATGGCCATCCGGCTGAAAGAAAAACGCAGTGCCGGTGAACTCACCAATCTCCTTCCGAACCAGACACTCATCATGCTGTTCCAGAAGACCAGCACCCGCACCCGGCTCAGCTTTGAAGCCGGCATGACAGAACTGGGCGGGCACGCCATTTTTTTAGATTCCCGCACCTCCCAGTTTTCCCTCACCGATTTCGGGGATGAGATTCAGGCAGTGATGCGGTACGGCGCGGTGCTGATGTTCCGCGCCAAAAAAGCGGAAGATGTTGTAAGGGCGGCCGGTTTCAATAAGATCCCGGTCATCGACGCGTGCAGTGAAAAATACCACCCGGCCCAGGCGCTTTCCGATATTCTCACTATGGCCGAACACAGTAGCGGCATTGAAAACGTGAAAAAGATCGTATGGATGGGAATCGAAAACAATGTCAGCAACACCCTGATACTGGCCTGCGCCAAACTGGGGATCAAAGTGTATATCGTGGCGCCGGAAGTGAACGAACCAAGCATAGACCCGGAACTGAACAGAATGGCGGACGAAACCGGCAACGTGGTCCGCGCGCTGAACATCGCTGAGGCCATGAAAGACGCGGACTACGTGCACACGGACACCTGGATGGACATGGAGTATTTTGAGGATGGAAAAGTAAAACCCGGATTCCAAAAAATTTATGAAGAGCGGAAAGCCAAATTCATGCCATATCAGGTCAGCGCAAAACTGATAGACACTTACGCGCCCGCCTGCAAAATAATGCACTGCATGCCCTGCCATATCGGCTACGAGATCACCCGGGACGCCATCGATCACAAAAACGCCGTCATCTTTAATCAGGCGGAAAACCGCATGCATATGCAGAAAGCCATGATCCTGTGGCTCCTGAATAAAGAAATCTAGTTTATCTTTTTAAAAATAATCCTATAATAAAGGTGATTCTGACCGATCTCTTTGAGAGTGTCGGTTGGATTGTTCTTTAAAACGGTTTGCAGTGTTTAAAACATTGTTTTTAAGCTTAAACAGACAAAAAAGGAGAGGATCATGAAAATCAGACTGATCGAACCCAAGCCCCCCGGAGTAAATGTGTATGACCGTTCCAGGCTTCCACGGCTTGGCCTTCCCCTGCTCGGCGAGATCCTTCACCGCGCAGGGCACGATGTGACGATCTATGTGGAGACCATCGCTCCCGTAGACTGGTATGACGTATCACAGGCGGATCTGGTGGGTTTTTCCACCACCACCTCCACTGCGCCGGCCGCTTATAAGATGGCCGCGCGCATGAAAGAGATTGGCGTCCCGACCGTCATCGGCGGATCGCACGTCACCTTTTTAACAGACGAGGCCCTGGCCCACTGCGACTTTGTCGTGCGCGGGGAAGGCCAGACGACTCTGCCGGAACTGGTGGAAGCCATCGAAAAAGGCGGAACCTTCAAATCGATCGAAGGCCTTTCCTACCGCGACGCGGACGGACGGATCTGTCACAACGCCGGCCGCCCCCCCTGTACACAGGAGGAATTCGCGGCCCTGCCCGCCCCCAACCTCCATCTGATTGCCGGCCACGAACGGATGACGCAGATGCCCTACATGACTAGCTGGGGCTGCCCTTACGGGTGTGACTTCTGTTCGGTGATCCATATGTTCGGCAGACAGATGCGGTACCGGCCGGTCGAGACCATCCTGGACGATCTGGAATCCTTCAGGTCCGGATCGACCGTGTTCTTTTACGACGACAACTTCGTGGTGAACAAAACACGGACCAAAGAACTACTCCGCGGGATAATCCGGCGCAAACTGAATTTCCAGTGGACCACGCAGATGCGGGCGTCCGCCGTCTTCAAGGACGGAAAAACCGGTGAACTGGACCGGGAACTGCTCGGCCTGATGAAAGCGTCGGGGTGCGTCGCTGTATACTGTGGCTTCGAATCGGTCAACCAGGCTACCCTGGACGCCTACAACAAGCACCAGAATGTCAGTGAAGTCGAAAACGCCATCCGCGCATTCCATGCCTACGAGATCCATGTGCATGGAATGTTCGTATTCGGCGCGGACACCGACACCGCGGACACCTTCGATGAGACCGCGACGTTCGCGCTCAGAAACCGGATCGACACCGTCCAGTTCGTCGTCCTGACTCCCATGCCCGGAACGCCTCTGGCCAAACGGCTGAAAGAGACAGACCGGATCCTGTCAAAGGACTGGTCCCTCTACGACGCGCACTACTGCGTGTTCCAGCCCAAAAACATGAGCGCCTACGAATGCCAGTGGCGCACCCACCGGGCCATGATGAAGTTCTACGCGCCTGAGCATTCGATCAGGATCCTGGCACTCACCCTCCCCAAACTGCTTCTGCGGGAACAGCGGGTGCTGTATGAACAGGCCAAAGCGTTCCTGCTGAGCGGAAACCTGCTCGAGACCATGATCGGTTTCTCCCAGGATTCCCTCAGACAGCTAAAAAACACGCTCGCTCTGCCCACCTTACGGCTATATGCCCTGAGGCAACTTCAGAAATGGGCCGAAGAAGCCCCTAAAAAGACTCCCTGGGATCAGCCCCTGCCGGCAATGAGATGAGATGGGATGAGGATGGGACAAAATGAGGCGGGGCGCGTTACAGACGCGCCCCGCCTCCCCGTTCTCCATCACCAGAAACACTGCAAACCGTTTACTTCATTTCTGATTTCATCCTGAATCAAGTTCAGGATCAGATTCCGCATTTTATTTAACATCTAAAAATGTCACATCTGATTCAGAAATCTAAAATGCGAAATCAGAAATTTAACGCAACCGCTTCCGCTCCTGCCAGATGGTGAGGGCCGGGCTGGCGATGAAAATGGATGAATAAGTTCCCACAAAAATGCCGATGATCAGCGCGAAAACAAATATCCTGAGGGATTCAGCGCCCAGAAAATACAAGGCGGCCAGTGTAAACAGGGTAGAAATGGACGTATTGATGGAACGGGACAGCGTCTGGTTCAGACTCATGTCCGCAATATCGCCGAATGTGTCGTCACGGCCCTGGGATTTCAGGTTTTCGCGAATCCGGTCGAACACCACAATGGTGTCGTGAACCGAAAAACCGATGATGGTGAGGATCGCGGTAATAAAAAAAGCGTCCACTTCAAATCCGAGCAGGGCAAATATGCCTAAAGTGATAAGGACATCATGGATCAAAGCGATGATGGCGCACATGCCGAACCGCCACGGACTGACACGCTTGGGTACCTTGCGGAACGCATACGCGATATAAAACACAATGGCAACCAGGGCAATCGATAAAGCAACAAAAGCTTTCCGTTTTAAGGTTTCACCGATCTTCGGGCCGATCGTGGTGTAACGCACTTCCGTAAAATCGCCTAAAGCCTGCTCAATGGAAGCATTGATGGCGTCATATTCTTCAGCGGACAGGTCTTTTCCATGGATAATATAGGTGCCCTGGTCAGTAACCGTGATCTGGCTGACCGTATTCGGCACCGCAGAATCAATCGCCTCACGCAGATTTAAGGCCTGATCGTCGCCTGCCGCGTCAAAGGACAGCTCCATAAGAGTGCCGCCGGTAAAATCAATACCAAGCCGGATAAAATGACCTGTATTGACCTTGTTATAAACCATGGCCCCGATGCCGATCAGAATGACGATCAGAGAAAGGGAAATCCAGGCTTTGGTGTATTTGATGAATTTGAATTGTTTTTTCATAATTCGTGACTCGTGACTCGTGCTTCGTGACTCGCTAGACACGAGACACAAAACACGAGACACTTATTTTATTAAAAAATAATTAAATATCAAGATTTTTCACCTGTTTGGCGTGTGTCTGGATGAATTTGCGGCGGGGCAGGACCTCGGAACCCATCAGGGTATCGAAAATCGAATCCGCTTTTTCCGCGTCTTCCACCGTCACTTTCAGCATGGTGCGCTTGTTGGGATCCATGGTGGTCTCCCACAATTGTTCGGGATTCATCTCGCCCAGACCTTTATACCGCTGGATAGATACCCGTGCCTGTTTGGCTTTAGCCTGAGCGGTTTCCTCTGCTCCCTCTTCCGCCTCCTCTTCCTCCGGGGTTTCTTCCACATCTTTTACGCCCAGTTTAGAGAGAATAGAGACTTTATCGTCATCTGTATAGGCGTAATGCGCTTCTTTTCCTTTTGAGACCTTATAAAGCGGCGGCTGGGCGATGTAGATATAACCAGCCTCGATCAGCGGCTTGAAATAGCGGTAAAAGAGGGTTAAAAGCAGAGTGCGGATATGCGCGCCGTCCACATCTGCATCGGTCATGATGACAATGCGGTGATAACGGGCCTTTTCGATCTCAAAAGTTTCGCCGATCCCGGTGCCCAGGGCGATGATAAGGGATTTGATCTCGTTATTATTGAGCATTTTATCGAGCCGCGCCTGCTCCACGTTCAGTATCTTCCCACGGAGCGGCAGGATAGCCTGAAAATAACGGTCACGGCCCTGTTTGGCGGAACCGCCGGCACTGTCGCCCTCCACAATATACAATTCGCTTTCGGACGGATTGCGGGAGCTGCAGTCGGCCAGCTTACCGGGAAGCGTGGCGCCTTCCAATGCCCCTTTCCTAAGCACCGTGTCGCGTGCCGCGCGGGAGGCTAAACGGGCGCGGGCTGCCAGCATGCACTTGGCGATAATGGACTTGGCTTCATTGGGGTTTTCTTCAAGGTATTCGCTGAATTTCTCGTTGAAAACCGTTTCCACTGCGGTACGGACTTCCGGATTGCCTAATTTTGATTTAGTCTGGCCTTCAAACTGGGGTTCCGGCAATTTAACCGAAATAACAGCCGTGAGCCCCTCGCGCACATCTTCATTGGTCATATTGACGTCTTTCTCCTTAAGAAAACCCTTACTGCGCGCGTACGCATTAACCGAACGGGTAAGGGCCGAACGGAAACCGGTCAGATGCATGCCCCCTTCCAGTGTATGGATATTATTGGCAAACGTGATGACGTTTTCCTGATAAGTCTGGGTATACTGCAAAGCGATCTCGATCAGGGCTTCCGGGACTTCCTTTTCCATATAGATGGTTTTGATGATCGGCTCTTTGTTGTAATTGAGGTGGTCCACATACGAACGCACGCCCCCCTCAAAATAAAAACGGTATTTAAAGGTGTGGCCTTTCGGCAGCTGGCCTTCAAAACGGTCGGTGCGCTTGTCTTCAAAAGAGATCGTGACCCCTTTCGTGAGGTAAGCCTGCTGACGCAGGCGGGTTAAAATGGTCTCGGTGTCAAATTCGATCGTCTCAAATACTTTAGGATTTGGCCAAAAAGTGATGGAAGTGCCGGTGGATTTGGTCTCGCCGGCTTCCTGGATATCGCTTTGGGCCACGCCCAGTTTATATTCCTGGCGGTACACCTTGCCGTCACGCCGGACTTCAGCCAGCAATTTGGCGGACAGCGCGTTCACCACCGAAACCCCCACTCCATGCAGGCCTCCGGACACTTTATAACCGGAATCTTCCCCGCCGAATTTACCGCCGGCGTGCAGGGTGGTCAGAACTGTTTCCAGCGCAGATAAACCCGTTGCTTTATGCTTGTCGACCGGGATCCCCCGGCCGTTGTCGGCGACCGTGACACTGCCGTCTTCATTAACGACCACCAAGATCCTGTCGCAGACGCCTAACATGGCTTCATCGATGGAATTATCCACCACTTCCCAAATGAGATGGTGCAGACCGCGGACATCCGTGGTGCCGATATACATCCCGGGGCGTTTCCGCACGGGATCCAGACCTTCCAGGACCTGGATCTGATCCGCTGAATAATTTTGTTTATTATCGGGCATATGAAAAAAATTAAAATTACATTAAAGATTGAAAATTTAAAATTAAAGATTATCTATTAATTTTCAATAGCGAAGCGTTTTAATCTTCAATCTTCAATAAAAAAAGCCCTTAGAGTTTATAGTAAAAAGAGGCTCCCCGCAAGAGCGAAATCAGCCCATTTTTCAATTACGGATTGACACCCGATTAACTCGGTTATCGTAACTCGTAACACGAAGCTCGATCGGGTATCGGGTTACGATAAACGTTAACCGACTACACAAATCAGGGCATTTCCATATTTTCAGTCTCTTCTTCTGCTATTCCCTCCTCCGCTGTTTCCTCTTCCACCTCCTCCGCCGGTGGCTCCCCGCCCTCAAGCAGGCTGAATTCCTGAAAAGTCATGGAGTCCACATGCGCGTCCGTCCCCTGCAGAGAAATATCGGTCAGACGATTGCTGGTAACATCGTAGGTAAAATCAAGGATCTTGGAACCGCGCACATAATCGATGATCCTGACCTTATCGGCCGGCAATGCCGTGACGATATTCTCCTCGTAAACCGTGATCCCTTTCCCCTTGAGGTAATCAATGACAAAAAGCAGGGCAAGGTCGCTGATGTAATCACTGATGCCGGCGTTCTCCGCGGTCAGCAAAGGATGCTGAGCGGTCAGAAGCAGGTTCCTGCCGATGTCGTACACGCCGCTGAATTCAATGGGCATGGATTTGACCCGCGCTTTTGAAAAAGTCGCCTGTGTCTGGCCGGCGTTCAGCCGGAGATCATTTTGGTCGACCGTCACTTTCTGCTGTCCAAGACGGCTGACCACGTCTTTTAAGACGGCCGCTTCTTTCTCCTGGCCGACCACGACGCGGAAGACCGAGGGGATGAATTCGGCGGCGCCAAGCGCCGATCCGCCAAAATCAATGGGGAGGTCGACCAGGCGGATGTTCGAGATCATTTTGGTTCCGGAATGATAATCAAAATCCACCTTAAGGACCCGTTTGGTGACAGGATCTGCGATGATCGCGGCGACTATCCGGTATTCATTCAGTTTAACGGGATTTAAAACCGACACCTGCTGGGCCGACGGCACCACAATATTAAACTGGGCGAGCTCATTGATGGTCAGCTGGACCGCCAGATCCTGGGCCGTCACCTGGGAACGTTCCGTCTCCTCACTCTCCGTCAGGTTCAGAAAATCAACCAGATTGACGATGCTCTCCTCCGGCGTCGTCTCTTTTGCCGCTGCGCCGGCAATCGCGATACGCACAAAATCGTCCAGGGCGTAATTGCCTTTAAGGGGCTCGTCGTTTAACAAGATGTTATAAACCCCGTTATTGGTGTAATCATACCGCGCGGAAAAAGTGATCGGTGAGCCGTCTTTGGCACGGTCCAGAAGGCGCCCTTCCTCAATGGTGAACTGAAACGGAAAATCAGGGTCCGGCTTGATGTCTTCATCCAGCACCACGATACGGGCCAGCGTGAAACGCTGGGAAACATTATCCAGGGTCGGCAGTTCCGCCTCTTCCTCCTGGACACGCGTCTCTTCCAGGAAGGTAAGAAAGCGTTCCTCAAGGGTTTTATCCCGCTCCTGGACAGAAAGATAATCGGCAAAATCTTTTTCATTAATAGGGCGCGCGGCTCCCCGCAGGGTCTTCTGGGCAAAAGCGATCCGGTCGGCCAGCAGAGCAGCGTCCTCAAGAAAAATCTCACGCGCTGCGGCGTAGGTCTCCTTCTGTGCCAGGTGAAGGCTTTCATAACTGGTCTGCAGATAATTGCGCGCGTCCAGGTAACGGTAATGGGCCACCAGATATTTGCTCATGTCCAGACGCTCCATAGCGATCTCAAATAATGTCTCGTCAGCGTTCCCCGCCAGCTCGAGCCGGTAATCCCCGGCCTCATCCAGAATAGCCAGAAGCGGCCAGCTCACATCATCGGCATAAGAAAGCAGTAAACTGTGAAAAATCCGTGCCTGCTGGCTGAATTCATCACTGTGTGCCTTCCGGATGCCCGGTTTCCACTGGGCCAGCCAGTCTTTGGAAACGGACTCGGCCTGCTTGGTCTCTCCGATCCTCATCAGAAAATCCGCATCTGTCAGGTAAGTCCTCAGAAAAACAGGGGCATCCTTGGAAAACAGATGGTTCCTCAGATCTTCTTTTACCGCGTAAGCGGGTGTATCGGTTTCAACATTGCGGATGGCGTAAAACTGGCGTTCCATCAGGTCACGCAAAGCCGGATCTCCCTCCTGTTCACTGACCAGGGAATCAAATACACTGAGAAGGGTTTCCGCCTCCTCCATGTCTCCGTCCCTGTGCACCCCGCCCAGAAGATAGCTGAGCGTGAACCGCGCCCGGCTTAAACGTTCCAGCCGCTTTTTATAAGGAATAAAAGTAAGGTCTTCACGAAGCGTGCTTAAAAAGATATTGTAACGGTAAGAACCGGAAGAAAAGATATAGTGATTTTCGGCCAGAAAGATCAGCGCGTCGTCTTTAACGTTCCGCTGGACCCAGGGCTCATTTAAAATAGACTGGGAAACCGGCGTCATCTTGAGTTCCTTTTTTAACTTGGAATATTCCAGGCGCGCATAGTCGGGGATCAGCTGGGAATCCGTGAACGTGACCTGGCTTTTCAGAGGGATTACAAACCGGGAAAGCGTCTGACCGTTTGGCCGGAATAAAGTCAGGTCCGCATAACCGACAATCGACATGACACGGTTTAAGGGTTCAGTATACGTGTAAACACCCACTCCATGCCCAAAGCAGGCTTCCGCCTGGTCAGAGCGGACCGCAATCGGGTGAAACGCATTGACCCAGACACTGCCGGATAGCAGCTGAAAGACCAGGCGGGGCTCATCTGCAGGCGACTGAAAACGGCTTTCCAGCAAACGGACCTCCGTGTTCTGATCCAGACGGACCACATTGTTGTCCAGCTTGACTTCCACGAAGCTCTGCGCCCCCGTACGGATAGCGGTACCGGCCATTAAAGCCTGACCGGGTTCCGGGTTTACGTACGCAACATCAAAAGGGGTTCTGATCTGGACCTCCTGATTGGCGGAAAAAATAAGTTCCGGCGAGACTTTTTCAAAAGAAAACGCCTGCCGGTCCAGGCGGACCATGCCATACCAGGCGCTGAAAATCAGCAGAAAAAGAAGGCTCAAAAGAAAGATGTTTTTTGAGAAATGATAGAGCGAAACGCCATTGTTGTTTACCGTCTGATTGTCGGCTTGGTCATTGGCCATTCAAAAAGCAGATTCAAATTTATCTCTATATTATACCAAAATTCTCTCTAAAATGCAATGCTTACGACGGCATGACGGAATAACAGCATGACGAAATACCGAAACAGCCAACAAAAAACATAAAAAACTGACCATCATGAACAAAGCCGATGAATGAACAAAAAATTTATACATGAACAAATTTTTTATACATTAAAAATCGGCTTTCGTTTATCGTAACTCGGTGCCCGATCGAACTTCGTGTTACGATTCACGATAGCCGTCAATTGTCAGGTGTCAAATGTCAACTTTTAAATTCGGCTAATTTCTTCGCCTGATCTTCGATCGTCAGTTTTTCGATAATATCATCAATATCCCCATTTAAAATAGCCGGTAAATTACTCCAGTTCTGATGAATGCGGTGATCCGTCACCCGGTCCTGCGGGAAATTATACGTGCGGATCTTTTCGCTCCGGTCGCCGGACCCCACCATACTGGACCGCATATCCCCCCTTTCCTTAGCCAAGCGCTCTTCTTCCATCTGATACAGCCGGGCGCGCAGGACCGACATGGCCTTCAGTTTGTTTTTGAGCTGTGATTTTTCATCCTGGCACGTTACCACCAGATTCGTGGGAAGATGGGTGATACGGACCGCGGAATCCGTGGTGTTTACGCTTTGTCCGCCATGGCCGCTGGAACGGTAAACATCGATCCTCAGGTCTTCTTCTCTGATCTTAATATCCACCTCCTCCGCTTCCGGCAGGACCGCCACCGTGGCGGCCGACGTATGGATCCTCCCCTGACTTTCAGTGACCGGAATGCGCTGGACGCGGTGGGCCCCGCTTTCGTATTTCAGCTGGCTGTACGCCCCATGGCCGTCGATTCTGAAAATAATCTCCTTGATCCCCCCGGAATCCGCCTCGTTCTTGCTGATCAGTTCCGTTTTAAAACCTTTGCCTTCCGCGTAGCGCATATACATACGGCTGAGTTCCCCCGCAAAAAGCGCGGCTTCCTCTCCGCCCGTCCCGGCCCGGATCTCCATGATCACACTTTTTTCATCATTGGGGTCTTTGGGGAGCAGAGCCACTTTCAGGTCTTCCTCCAGCTGATCACGCTCTTCTTTCGCGACCGTCAGATCTTCTTTGGCCAAAGCGAGTAATTCGCCGTCTTTTTCCGTCTCCAGAAGTGTCTCGGACTCATCGATGGTCTTAAGCGCTTTTTCATAACGCTCAATAAGTTCCACCACTGGCCTGAGCTGGGCTTCCTTCTGCCCCAGTTTACGAAATTTATCCGGATTGCCCGCGATAGCCGGATCGCTGAGATCTTTATTCACCTGCTGGTATTCCGCTTTGATTTTGAGAAGTTTATCTAACATCCTCCCCAGTATATATCAGAGACCAGAGGCCAGCAACCAGTAACCAGCACTGGTTTCTGGTCACTGTCTTCTGACCTTGCTTTTCTCTCTGAAATTTGATATAATATATAGATTATTTGACTCTAATCAAAAACAAAAATGCCCGATACCCAAGAACTCGACCCCATCATCCCCCCGGAATGGCAGATCCACCCGGGAGCCGTCCACAACAAACTGCTCCTGGCCTGGAAAGCGCCTGAATTCATCAGTCACCCCAAAAGCAAAAAATGGTTTCTGACCGCCGGTACCATCGCGCTGGCGCTCATCGCCTACGCGCTTTACACCGATTCCGCGACCATGGCCATCGTGTTTATTGTGCTGGCCGGTGTGTATTACCTCACCCACCGCCAGGAACCGCGGATCATCGATATCAAGATCACCCAGCTTGGTATTTACGCGGGGAGAGATTTTTACCCCTACAACACCATCAATTCTTTCTGGATCGTCTACCATCCGCCTTACGTGCACACTCTGAACCTGAGGATCGCGGGGAAAACCTTTCAGAAAGTCGTCCTTCAGCTCGACCGGCAGAACCCCGTGGAAGTGCGGGAAGTACTTTCCAAAGAAATCCCCGAAGTCGAAGGGGAAGGAGAAAGTGTGGGAGAGATCGTAACCCGTCTGCTCCGTTTATAAATGAACTATCCGCTCAAAAACCACCGGGATTTTGAAAAACCGTCCTTCGTCTTTTTCGCGGGAGGGCCGGAAATGGCGGAAAAAATAGAAACGGAAACCTCCGAAAAAGAAAAAACTCCCGCCACCCCCAAAGAATGGGGGGAGCATTTCAAAGACAATTACGAACCGGACAAATGGCGTGCAGGCGTGGAAAAATCGTTCCAGAACGAACTGAAACCGCCCAAAGATACCCCTCAGGAGATCATGGACCGGCTGGCTAATGATTCAGTGGCGCGCTACGAAAGCAAGTACGCGGAACTGTTTGCCCGTATTTACAAAATGGACGCCGACCCTGAAAAAATAATCGAAACAATCAAAGAAAAACAAACCGAGGAACGCGAACGGCTGGCCGAAGCGGTAAAAAACCTGCACGAACTTTACGATGCCGACCAGCGCCTACAGGCAGAAAGGGTATCAGCCCGCGCGGAAAAGACGACATGGGTACATAAAATACCAATCGCCGGTAAATTTTTAGCGGCCGACATTCCCATCCTTTCCTATCCGACTTACTCCGCAGAATACCGGAAATTTCTGAATTTCAGGGAAGAGACCGTTAACCGCTTCGATGAATTCCTGGAAGCGTTGGGAAACCAGTATTTTAACGTGGAATGGCAAAAGGACCATCTGACCGAAAAGCAGTTTGACCGCTACGAAAAACTGGCAGGTAAAAAATGGCACACCACCGGTTTTCAGGACGGCATGGAAGTCTACCTCGCCGTTCAGCTGGACGCCCTGTTTGAATCGGAAGATGCCAGAGACCCGGCTAAGCTGAAAACAGGGCTGGAAAGACTGCGGGATAACTTAAGCAAGCGTTACGAAAAATACGCCAACAAAGACGGCCTGATCGATCTGGCGGAACTGGAACGGGTGGAAGAAGAATCCAAAAAAACACTGGATATCATCCGGATCATCAATGAAGGGAAAAGCGATGAAGAGATCTATGCCCGCGCTGAATTCAAAGAGATCTTAAACCGCGATAACTGGACGACCGCTACTGCCTTGCTGACTGACCAGTTTATCGACAGCGCGTTCAACAACGGCACCGAAGCCGCTTTTATTGCCAAAATCAGTGAACTGACCGGCAAAAAATTTGATGATTTCCACGACGCGGCAGATGAGCTGGAGGATTTTATGGAAAAAAAAGCCGAAACCGGTGTGAAAGAAACCATTAAAGTAATCAGGGAACTCAACAGCGCGGTCAACGGTGAACGGGCAAAAATTCTGGCGCTGGAACACGTCAAGCCTGATTCCATCCATGGCATGGTGCGCAAAGAACGGGATCTGCTGTTAAACGGCCTGACGGTTCCGGGCGGCGAAGACGAAGGAGCCGTTGTGGATTTTATAAGGGCTGACCGCGAACGGCGGAGTATGATCTTAAAAAACCCCGATCAAAAAAATACACTGTTCCGGGCCATCCAGAACATCAAAACACATCACGAAAAAAAATATGATAAAGAATATAAAAAATCCCTGCCCCGCAAGGTCTCGGAACTGACCGACAGCAAAAACCCGGACAAACCTCACCACGACAACCAGGCCGCCCGGCTGATGGCTATCATCACGCTGGGGAAAGAGGCGGAATGGATCATCGGCCAGATGGACCAGTCGCAGGAATTCAAGGACAAAAACCTAAAAACCGGCCTGGAAAATGTCGCGCCCGACAAGACCCCGCCCAAGATCGATATGAAATTCCGGGACGTGAACAAATTGTATTCCACCCGCTACGTCTCCCACCTCTCCCGCGGAGGGTTCAATGGACGCGACCTGGCGCTCAACGCGGGCAAAATAATGGCGGGCCTCACGCTGTTTGCCAACCTGATGCAGGCGCGGAAACAAAAAAAACTGTCGGCCTTCTTCACCAACCCCGTCATCTACGGAAGCGCCGCGGCGATCTGGGGTATCGGCAAAATACAGGAGAACCCCGAAGCCATGCATTATTTTTCAGAAAGCGAAGGCGGGAAAGAACGCATCGCCACCCACCTTTCCCTAAACAGCCTGGCCCGGCGCGTTAACCGCCGCCCGCTGAAACGGTTTATAGGCAACGCGGATGAATGGAATGCTATGTCAAAAATAATGGAAAACCCCAAACGCGGCATCAAACAGCTGGAACGCCTGCGCGACAAAGCCCGGAAAACGAACAGTAAAGAACCAGTGCTCACCAAAAAAGACCTGCAGGACCTGATCGGCGACGACGCCGTCTGGAGCCAGCTGCCTGATACCGGCAACGACCGCATGCGCTTTCTGTTCTATGAAAAATTCCTCACGAGCCCCCGTAACATCCGGGAACTTAAAAACAACTGTGAAAAATGGAAATAAACATTAACCCTGATTAAAAATGCCTGACGACTCTCAGGAGCAACTCCGGGAACAACAGCTCAAATCCGCCCTCGGCATGAGCGCGTCCAGCCGCTATGAAGGAATCGAAGAGGAAAAAATGGAAAAAACGCTGGTCGCCGAAGGGGGAAAAGTCCGGCTGATCCGCGGGCTTAAGCCCGATGAGAAATCAATTGAAAAAACGAAAGAAAAGGTCAGGGAAACCGCCGAAGACGTGGCCCGCGGACTCACCCCCCTCTCTCCCATCGACCAACAAAAAACCGTAAAGACGCAAAATCTTGCGTCTCAGGGAACTGGAACAACACAAAGTACAGCGTCTCAGTCCATCACACCTGCCATCCCCCAAGCCCCCTCCACCCGCGACAACCAGAAGCAGATCAACCGGGTGGATAACAAGGGCCAGAAAATCCAGCCCCGCCTGGCGGAAAGCGCCCGCGTCCAGCCCCGACCGCCTGCCATTCCCCCCCCTACCATCGGTGGCGCGGTTAAAAAAACCGCCGCCAAAGCGCTCCCCATTGCCGCCCCCCTGCTCAGCGGAATCGGCGGAGCCATCACCGCCTACTTTATCGCCTAATTAGTCCCCTATTCATTCCCCAATGAAAAATATACAAAAATTCATCAAAGGCCTTCTGCTGACCACCCTTGCTATCGGCGTATTCAACGTCACCGCCCTCCCAGTAACTTCCACAATCGGGTCTACGACTGGGTCTACAATCGGGTCTACGACTGGCCCCACAATCGCCCCACAATCGCCCCACAATCGCCCCACAATCGAAGATTATTTTATCCCCAAAGCTTTTGCAGAAGATACTGCACCGCCGACAACAGCAGCTCCCGAAAAACCCAAAGACCCGCTGGACATCAAGGCAATTCTGGAAACGGTAGCCAAAGCCTCTACCTACGTCAATTCCCTGTTCAACCCGCTTATCCACTTCTTCACGTTCAACATCGGGAACTTTTTAGGCAATGACTATATTTTTGCCGATAAGATGGGGAGTATGCTCCACAGCATCTGGGTGGTGAGCCGGAATATCGTGAACATCGTCTTTGTGCTGATCCTGCTCTTTTTGGCAGTGAAACATATTTTCGGCAGTGAAGAAGGAGGCAACACCGATTTAAAAAAGACCCTGCCCAAATTCGTCATCATGCTGATCGCCATCAACTTTTCATGGCTGGCCGGACGGGTGGTCTTAGACGCCGCCAATGTGGCCACCAATGTGGTGTTCCAGATCCCGGCAGGTGTGCAGGGTGTGGTGGGTGAATTTAAAACGGTAGACTGTGAACTTAAACCAGACGAAAAGGGTAAATTAAAAGTCACCGGCCATTGTATGCCCACTGCCTTTTACTATCCTGCTGATACTAAAGAAAGCATCAATTTAAAAGACTGCAACATATCAGAAATTGAAAAAAAATATAATGAAGCATACCCTGAGGGAGGAAAGCCTAATACCAAAGCAGAATATTATGAAAAAGCCACCGTCTGCTGGAAACAGATGGATATCGCCCAGTACAACCAGAATAACGCCTCGTACTTCCTCTCGTTCAGCATGGCGCGCGTACAGAACTTAACACAAGCCAACACGGGTGACGATATCAGCAAAGTGACCATCGGCATTTTATTCTCGCTCATTATCCAGATTGCGTATCTGGTGGCCTTTATGTCCCTGTACATCGCCCTGATCATGCGTATGGCGGCCTTGTGGATCCTGATGGCTTTTTCCCCGTTCCTGGTGCTGTCTTATTACCTGACCAAGGATATGCAGATGCAGAGCGCCATAGAAAGTTTCAGCATCAAAGCCTTTGTAAACTGGGCCTTTGTGCCCGCCATGGTGGGCGCCGTGTGGACGGTGGGCTTTATTATGGTCACCACCGGCCAGACTCTGTCGAACGATTTTTTCGCGAAGCTGAACGATAAAGGCGGAGTAACGAGCCACGTGTTCAGCGCCAGCTCGCTCTTTATGGGCATGGACAGCCTGCAGGAACTCATCTGGCTCATCATCAGCGTGGGCATCATCTGGATCGGCACGTTTGCCGCGCTCAAAAAAGTCCCGATGATCGACGCCGTTACCGGCAAGATCAACGAATACGGCACCCGCATGGCCAAAGTGGTCGGCTCCGCGCCCAAATGGGCACCCATTATGCCGCTGTATGATTACGATAAAGGCAAACTTGACTGGAACCGCCGCGCCAGCCTGGAATCCATGAGCCCGCTGAGGAAATTCGAGGGCCTGCGTGACGAGTTCCGCCGTGAAATGCAGGGCGGTATGGGCATGACCGAAAAATTCGCAAGTGCGGAAGATAAACTCAAACAGGCGCACCAGCGGGGCGAAGTGACCGGAAGAATCACTGTCGCCATGTCAGCAGAAGAATTCAGCAAACTCAAAAATATCACTGGCTTAAGCAACGAGGACATCGCCCAGCACTCCGAAAAATTCAGAACGATGATGGAAAGCTCCGGCGTATTTGGAAAAAACTGGGAAGCTATCGCCGCTAAAGCCATTGACATGGCCAAAAGGAAAGAACTGCCAGGAACCGCAAAGCCAAAACCGGAGACTGAAGTCGCGGGGGCGGCAGACGCTACAACAGGTAAGGCGGAGGGGCCTGAAAAAAAAGGACCGGCACAACCGGGAAAAGGTTCAGGGGAAACCGAAAGGGCTGCTGATAAAATAAAAAAGGAAAAAGCTGAAGATAAAAATGCTCAGGAAAAAAACCCGCCCGCTCCGCCAGCCGAATAAATAATTCCCTTACTCAGCTCTTCTTAAAGTCATCCTTGAATTTATACTGAAACAAGTTCAGCAAATGGTTCAGAATCTCCCGCCTATTCCGTCATCCTGAATTTAGTTCAGGATCTCCTGATCCTCCAACAATCCTTTCAGTCGAAATGGAAAGCCTATTTATTCAACTACAAAAGCCTGGTGGTTGGTTATTCGGTTTACCGGGGGATCCTGAAACAAGTTCAGGATGACGTTGGGTGGTTCAGGATGACAGGGGTAGTGTTCAGGATGACGCGAGAGAAGCTATATTCAGAATGATGGAAGAAAGTTACTTTTCCTCCCCCTTCATATCTTTCAGTACCTTTGTTCCCACACGGCGGTAGATCTCCCGCTCCACAAAATCCCGCTCACGGGCGAACTTAAGGCGCGAGAGCTGGCGGTACGCTTCGGCCGCCTCCGCATCCCCTTTCGACGGGTCATAAACCGTCGACATGCTAAACCCGCGGGAGGTAGCATTATCGATATTCAGTTTTAAATACGCCTGGTAATTGGCGATGTTGATGAGGTCCTGTTCGCTGAACACGGGTGAAAACTCCTTGGCCATGTATTCCGCGTCCTGCGCGCCGATCTTAAAACACATCATACTCCCCACGTTTCCGAACACGGCGTCGCGGATGCTGGTGTCCTCATGCGTCCCCTTCCCGCCCCCGCTCATCTTGGTGATCTGGCTGATGTACTGATGCGCCATAATAAGGCTCAGGCGGAATTTGCGCGCTTCAGAAAGGATCGACGCGAAGGATTCAGTCACAAAGTTCTGGAATTCATCCACGTACAGATAAAAATCCTTGCGCGTTTCCTCGTCGACATCCACCCGGCTCATCGCCGCCATCTGCAGTTTGGAGACCATGACCATTCCGAGAAGCTGGGCATTCAGGTCGCCGAGCTTTCCCTTGGAAAGGTTACAAAGCAGGATCCTGCCGTCATCCATGACCTTGCGGAAATCAAAGCCGGATTTTGTCTGGCCGATGATGTTCCGGATCTGCGCGTTGGTCACAAACGGGCCGAACTTGGCGCTGAAATAAGGGATCATCTCCTGCTTTTCCCGCGCGCCGGTAGCAGCCATCTCCTTTTCCCAGAACGATTTGACCACCGGATTTTTGATCTTGTTCACCTTATACCGCTGCCAGGAATCATCCGTGAACAGGCGCGGCAGGTCAATAAGCGTCGCTCCCTCGTCATCGTCATCCATGAGGGTCAGACAGCCGTTGCGGAAGTAGTGCTGAAGGCGCGGACCCATGATCTCTTCGCCGAACAGCTTGATAAAGATCGACAGAGCTTCCTGCGCCATAAACTCTTTCTGCTCTTTGGTGTAGGCTTCAAGGATATTAAGCCCCATGGGCCGTTCCAGATCGCCGGGATTGAACAGGATCACGTCATCCGCCCGGCTCCGGGGAATATGGGCTAAAATCCCTTCCGCGAAATCCCCGTGCGGGTCAATAAGACAGCACCCCTCCTTTTCCTGCAGGTCCTGCTTAAGCATGGTCTTAAGAATGGTCGTTTTACCGGTGCCGGATTTTCCGATGATGTAAAAATGGCGGCGGCGGTCATCCCGCTTTACATACACGGGCCGTGTATCGCCCCGGTAAACATTGTTGCCCAGGAACAGGCCTTCGGCAGGCAGGTTGCTGGGCGCGGGCGCGATTTTGAACTCCTGCCACTTAATGACCGGCGACCGGTTATATTTGATATTCGGAAAATGGAAAACAGACGAGACCTCTTCAGAGCAAAGGACCATCGGGCCGGGGTGCATCAGACGCTGGAGCCAGTCTTTTTTAATATCGCGCAATATAAACCCTTTAATAAGGGCTTTGCGGGGAAAATACTTGGTTTTGGTGAAACTGTTGTTGTTCGGGGCGTTATACTGCGCGAAGGCATCTTTCACCTCAGCCACCAGCTGCCGCGCCCGGTACCCGGTCTTGGCCGACGCCACCAGCCGGATAACGGTTTCAAAACCCACCTTCACGTTTTTGGTCTCCATCAGCTTGACCTGCTCGTCCATCAAAGGCGTGGTGCGGGTGCTCATCTTGTCTGTATCCAGATTTTCGGTGAACTTTTCATGTTCCGCCCCCTGGATAAGCAGACGGAATAAGGTGCCGATCCACGCAAAGACATTGAGTTTCTGCAAAAATGTTTTCTTTTTTTTGCCCTGGAAAAGGTCTTCGGCTTTTTTGCGGCCTTTTTCCTGCCATCCGTCCGGCATGGGCCGAAGCATCAACTGGATGGCCACCCCCTCATCAGTCTCGACTTTAGAAAGCGCGTTGGCGATATTGTTGAACGGGTCAGACCCTAAAAACTGGTACGTGCGGATAGGATACATATTGGGCTTCTGGAGCCGGATGTACATGCCCGATGACTTGTATCCTTCACGGAAAATATTGTAATCCTCGGTCTGCTCAATAAACACGTCCGGATAAAACGCAGTGACCTGTTTTTCGAAAAGGGATTTTAGATTGCGCGGCACCACCACAAAAAAACGGAGCAGACCGTCTAAGATCACATACTCGCAGGAAAAAAAATCCTGCCCGGTGAGTTTGTTGATCCAGTCGCTCTCGTAAACCGAATGCAGGGCTTCAAACAGGTGGGTCATCACATCGTTCACTTCTTTGAATGATTTGCCGGACGAAAACTGCTCACTTTCCCGCTCGCGGTCCTCCTTGGAATCGCGGATGGGAACAGATACCCGCAAAAAAATCATATTAAGCGAGCGCTCAAGGTTTCTATGCGCACGTATCCGCCAGGCCAGCACAAAACCGACCACCAGGACCACAGCGACGATTGCAAGGATTTGTAAAAATACCATTTTTTGTTTTTACCTAAAACACAGTCCTATATAGTATATAACAGAGGGAGGTTTAGGTACAACTAAAAAGTTTTTGTCATTTCGACCCTGCCGGAGAAATCCCTTGCTGTTTAACTACATTCAAAACACACAACAAAAAGGGATTTCTCCGTGTGCATCGCTTAGTCGAAATGACAAAAGAGCTAGATGTCCAACTCCTCTTCAAGATCAACCTCATCCTTTTTTTTCTTGGCAGCTGCCTTCTTTTTCGTGGTTTTTTCTTCCTCTTCCTCCTCCAGATTCCCGTCGAATTTCGGCAGGACCGCTTCAATCGCGCCCCAGTCGGATTCTTCATTCATGGGGATGATGAGCGTCACCTCATCCCCCACTTCCGCGCGGAAATAAGTGACAGACGCCAAAAGCACACTATAAGCCTTGTTATTCGCCAGGACCTGATACCGGCCGTCGTTATACACCAAAGGCCCGACCACGGTCTTGCGTTCCACCGGACCGATCTGTTTATACAGGAATTTGCCTTCTTCGGTCACTGTCAGTTTTAAGACATCGCCGGGGATCAGTTTGGATTTGCTGGCATAATTAGCCGGCACCGGATAAACACTTCCCTTCTTGTCGACCATGTTCTGGCCGTCGAACACGCCTTCGATCACCTTGCCGGTGCCTGTGGGTTCTTTGGCCACCGTAGCGGCTTTTTCTTTATAAGTATCTGTTCTTACGCTTTCCTCTTCGCTCAGACCCATGACCTCAGCGAGGATCTGCTTAGCCACCTTTAAAGCGGATTCGGCATTATCCACCAACTCTTTTACACGGACAAGTTTTTTCAGATCAGCCATTTTATTTTTATTAATAATTATTACTAATAGATTGCTAATAGATTGCTAATTGATAGCTAATTGACTAGTCCATTAGTGGTCCATTAGTGGTCCATTAGTGGTCCATTAGTGGTCCATTAGTGGTCCATTAGTGGTCCATTAGTGGTCCATTAGT
>JAFGCR010000040.1 GCA_016932495.1 Candidatus Peregrinibacteria bacterium | reverse complement strand
GACTGAAGTGCAGGACTACGAAATGTAAATTTGCGCAGAAAATTTATATTGAGTAGAGCGGAACCCTATTGATATCTACCCCCCAATAGAATTGGGGCCCCAGACAAAATACCAACCTATCTTTTTCCTTTTTAATTAGTGAGCCTGTAAGAAAATGAACGCACGTAGTCACGATGAAGCCTTGGGTATCCTCCGGTGGGTCCCAAGGCGAGTCGGGACGAAGTTTAGTGAATTTTCTGAAAGGCGAAAACACTTGTTTAGAAAGGCCGAAGACCTTTTTGCCTGCCCTGAGCAAGGCCGAATGGGAAAGGTTTTCGGAACTAATTCTTCCCCCAATCCAGCTTTTCCCTTAGGGTCGCGAAAAAACTTTCGCTCGGCAAACGGACAAAATGAGCGGTCCCGTCCCGCCGGATCCGTACCTCATCCCCATGCTCCAGCGTCGTGCTTTCCTGCCCGTCGATCGATAAATTAATACGCTTGTGCTGGCTGGCCACCGTGATATCGATTTTCTTTTCTGCCGGGATCACAATCGGTTTCTGGGTAAAACTATGAGGGGCGATCGGCGTTAAGATAAACGCGTCGATGGTCGGATAAAGAATAGGCCCTCCTGCTGACAGACTGTAGGCGGTTGAACCAGTAGGGGTCGAAATGATCAGTCCGTCCGCGTGGTACATGGTGAGCTTCCGGCTATTGACCCGTGTCCGCAAATGGATCAGGCGCGCCAAGGACCCCTGAGAAATCACTGCTTCGTTCAGCGCGTGGAACGTTTTGATGACTTTTTTATCGTGCACCACTTCCACATGGAGCATCAGACGCTTATCAATGGTATATTCTCCCCGGAAGATTTTAGCGAGTGTCTGGTTGATGGCTATCGGCGGGATCTCAGAAAGAAAACCAAGGCGCCCGATATTGATGCCGAATATCCTGGTCTCAAATTCCCGCATACTCCTCACCACCGAAAGTATTGTGCCGTCTCCCCCCATTACAAGCAGCAGGTCCACCTGAGTCCTTCCGCGATGGAATTCTTTGTACTTTTTCAGGCCGATCAGCTCCGCCACGTGTTTTTCGATGTAGATCGTCTTATCGGTCTTTTTCAAATAATCATACACCCGTTTAAACACAGGGGCGTATCGTTCCACATGGGTGCGTTTTGCCGTGATGCCGATAATCTTCATATCAGTCGTATTATGACGTAATGACGATACCTATTGTAACTTGTAATGTGTAATTTGTAACTTGTAATTTATCAGTTACGAGTTATAAATTATGAATTACTAATTTCATCCTCGTGCAATGGCATTCAGTATAGCCGCAGCGGTTTTTCCCCAGCTGAAATGTTTAACCTGTTCATACCCTTTATTCCTGAGCTGCGTCCGATACTCTTCGTTTTCCAAAAGCTGAGTGATCCCGTCAGCAATATCCACCGCGTCTGTCGGATCCGCATAATGAATAGCGTTGACTCCCAATTCCGGAATAGACGTCACGCGCGAGGCTAGAACCGGCACCCCGCACTGCATCGCCTCCAGAATCGGCAAGCCGAATCCTTCATAAAAAGACGGAAACAGGAAAATCTTAGCCCCCTGCATCAAAGTGACCAGATCATCATCCGGAATATATTCCAAAAATTTCACTCTGAGCTGAAGGTTGAGACTTTTGACCTTCTGGAAGATCTCCTTGTAATACCAGCCCTTTTTCCCGATCACTACAAAACGGTAGATCTGCTGGTTTTTAGGGGAAAGGAGGCTGTAAGCCTCTAAAGCGCCCAAAATGTTTTTACGGGGTTCCAATGTGCCGGCCATCATCACATAATCAGGTTCCAGATTATACCGCCTCTGGACACTGATGATCTTATTGGCGTCCATCCGGCGGGAAAAGATCTCGCGGATGCCGGCATAAACCACGGTGGTCTTATCTTCAAGATGGAGCTTGGAGTACATCTGGATCAGATCTTTTTTGGTATATTCAGAGACTGTGAAGATCCACCGGCTTTTTTTCACGGCTGTTTTCAGTGTTAAACGCTCGATCCAGGTCGCCCGGCGCTGATGTTTAGCGGGTGATTTAAAGGCGACAAGGTCGTGAACGATCAAGGCGACTTTGAGTTTTTTCGGGTCATGCAGAAAGGGAACGATATAACTTTCCGTGGCGATAAGAACATCGATCCCGTCTTTCAAAAGCGCCCTGTAAAGCCGCCGATGATAAAAAATCCCCTTGCCGCGCACGCGCACCACGTGGACATTGGGCAGATAACTGTATTCGTTATCCCATTCTTTATTGGTATAGAGAAAATACTCATTTTCACGGTCACTGTTTAAAATGCTTTTAAGGACATTCGCCGTCCAGATCCCCTTCCCGCCATGGCTGCCGTCTAATCCTCTGATGTCGAAAGCGATACGCATAATATAGTGCAAGTGCAAGTTTTAAGTGCAAACTGCGAAGAAAAACCCTTACACTTGTCACTTGCACCTAAAACTTAAAGTAACCGTATTATACTGATTAAAACCTGATGATTAAAGGTATATAGATATAAGTAATTAGGTATTAAGTAATATAGTAGCCCCTAACTACTTACAACTGGGGTTAGTGGGTAGGGAGTATAGGGAAATGATAAAAAACCGAAATTTTATTTGCCCTTTACGGCCCTATGGCGATATAGTACTCCCCTGACCTCCTGACGGGAGATAAAACAAGACAGGGTGTCATTGTTTCCTTCTCCTGATTATGTTAATCTTTAATCAAATAAAATTTACCTAAAATCACCATGAATTTCCGACGAATCAAACATATGCTGCTTCGGCTGAGCCCGGAAGAAAAAGTAGCCGGCATCGGAGCGATCATCGTTCTTGTGAGTACTTTTTTGCCATGGTTCTCCATTCAGTTCACCTCTATGGAAGAGGGAACCACTGTGTCCGGTTTTGCCGGAGATCTGGGCGTTATCGGCTTTGTGGTCTTTTTGCTGACCGGCATAGGCACCGCCTTTTTAATGGCCGATCATCTGAACCTGAAACTCCCTCGGTTCGGCTTTAAAAAAGACCAAATCATCTTATTTCTGCTGGGTGAAAGCGCGTTTCTCCTTCTGCTCACGGTTGCCATTTATACCAAGCGGTCGCTGGAGTACACCAACGCCGAAATGCGTTTCGGCCTTTACGCGGCCCTGATCGGAGCGGTAGCAGGCACTTTTGCTACCTTTGCCCAAACACAGAAACATCAGAAAAAAGAAACCGAGGCGTTCTTTAGTCATGAGGAAGAGGCAGCCGAACACAAAGAGGAAACCGAACCTGCTATTGAAGAACCGGAATATCGCGAGCAGGATTACCTCCCTAAAAAGAAAAGCGCGGTGGTAAAACCGTCTGAGGCCGAACAAAAAAGATTTTTTTATGAAGAATCTCCGGAAGCCGTGACGGAAAGCGAAGAAGAAACAGGCGACCTGTACACGGAAGAATCTGCCGCAGCCGGACTATCCGATGATGACACTGAAGACAGATACCTGGAAGATGCAAAGATGGAGGAAGAGCAGCCATTCGACGAAGAACCGGCAGAAGCTGTATCAAACGACACCGAAAGCGCGGATCCGGATCCGCTCCCCGAAGAAGAGGCTGCGGAGGAAAGCGTCACCGAAAAAACCGATGAGCCTGTCATCGAAGAAGAAATCACGGAGGACGAAGAGGCAGCTGAAGAAAAACTCTCCCCGCTTTCCGCCGGCATGGGCCAGGGAGATTATCTGACGCGCGAAGCAGGCGTTAGGCCAAAAAGCAACATCAAAGTAGATATAGACAGCATAAAACCCGTGGAGAAAAAAAGCGAACCCGAAACCCAGTCCATGAGTTTTTATGATGATCTGTAACCTGATTAGAAAATTACAAAATTATTTATTACAAAATTAAAATAAAGTAAAAAATAATTTTAAATTTTCTAATTTTGTAATTTTCAATAAAAAAACTTGCTTTTAAATTTTATACATTTAAAATAACTCTCCTATGCCGACAATCGACCAACAGGCTGGCGAACCCGTGCCGACTGATAAAAAATATGTGGACATCGTCCGTTCCGATATCGAAATTGATAAAAAATATGTGGATGAAACCGGTCTGCCCACCAAAATTCTTTATTACTGCCTGGATTGTAAAAGACTGGTCGCGCCGAAACGAATCGGCAAAAAATTCCAATTCAGCTGCACCGAATGCAAAGGAAAAAATGTCGCTTTCGGCTCCGCCTCCTCCTTGGCTAACTACTACAAAATCCCTGAAGCAGAACTGAAAAATAAAAAGTAAAACAAAAGACGATTTAGAATCTTAACCTTATATTATGAAAAAATTAGCTTTTTTCTTCATTATCCTGATTGGGTTGGTTGTTATTGCTGGCTGCAATCAGACCCGTAAAAGCGTCACCCGTTTTTCAACGGACGACGAAGGTAAAACCGTTATCGAAGAAGTAAAAGAAGACGAGGGTCCGAAAACCACTATCACCCAATTGGACAATGGTGAAAAAACGGAACCGGTACCCATTGAGATCCCCGCCCAAAACGATGAGGAGGCCGTTAAATTCGCGGTCACATCCCTTAGTAAAAGTGTTCTGGAAACCGATAAGGGCTACCATTTTATTGAGGGAACAACGCCCGCCACAACAGAAAAGATCGTGGTCAACGGCTACACGCTCAACAAATATAAACCCGGCAGCACGAAATGGAGTTACATTGCGGCCGTGGCCTTGGGGACCTTGAAACAGGGTGAAAACAATTATACGGTCCGTGCATTCGACGCGGAAAGCAATGAGCTCGGCTCAGAAACTTTCAGCATCATGTACAGCGGTATCGAAGCGGGCAAACTGGTGCCGACCGGAAACGGCCTGGGCTTTACGCTTATCCTGACCGCGATGGGGGTATTTGGTTTTTATGCAGTCCGAAGACGCTTTGCTGATTAAAAAACAGGAATTTAAAAAGGGATAGCTAGGCAGAATATTTTATTTTGTCTAGCTATTTTTTTGGCTTAAACAAAGGCTTTTATAAATATTGGTGAACAAAAGTTCACATTCCATTTGACAAGTGAACATCTGTTTACTAACATAATTTTACCATTACATTTTTAACAAAATAAAACCATGAGTAAAAAAGACGACGCGATTAAAAATGCGATCGCCCAGATCGAAAAAAATTATGGCCAGGGCACGATTATGAAAATGGGAGATGCATCAAGGGCTAAGGTTGAAACCATTTCTACCGGCTCCATCTCACTGGATCAGGCTTTGGGGGCAGGAATACCAAAAGGCAGGGTCATTGAGATCTATGGTCCGGAATCGTCCGGGAAAACGACCTTGGCACTCCATATCATCGCCGAAGCCCAAAAGGCAGGCGGAAATGCCGCTTTCGTGGACGCGGAACATGCGCTCGATCCGGAATATGCCAAACGGATCGGAGTTAAAATAGATGACCTGCTCATTTCCCAGCCGGATAACGGCGAACAGGCGCTTGAGATCGTTGAAACGCTCACCCGGTCCGGCGCTATCGATGTCATTGTCATCGATTCAGTAGCTGCCCTAACGCCAAAAGCTGAAATCGAAGGCATGATGGGCGACTCATTTATGGGGCTTCAGGCGCGCCTGATGAGCCAGGCTTTAAGAAAGCTCACTTCTATCATCTCTAAAACAGGCACCTCCGTTATCTTCTTGAACCAGCTGCGGATGAAGATCGGGGTCATGTTCGGCAATCCCGAAACCACCACGGGCGGGAATGCCCTTAAATTTTACTCCTCGGTCCGGATGGATATCCGGCGGATCGATAAAATCGATACCGGCACCGGAGAAGACCGGGAAGTTTCCGGCAATAGAGTCCGGGTCAAAGTAGTTAAAAACAAGGTAGCCCCTCCCTTTAAGCAGGCGGAATTCGATATCATGTTCAACGAAGGGATAAGCCGAAGCGGTGATCTGCTCGATACAGCCGTTAAAAAAGGAATTGTCACAAAATCCGGCGCTTTTTATACCTATAAGGTGACCAAAATCGGGCAGGGCCGCGAAAATGCTAAGCAGTTCCTTAAAGAAAACGAAAAAATATCGGTAGAAATCGAAAAAGCGTTCAATAAGTCGGAAGAAAAGATAAAAGCATAAGTTCTTTATTCTTAAAATCCCGTCCTCCTTGGCTAAGACTTCGGAGGACGGGATTTTAAATGAAAAATAAATTCACGCAACCTCTTCTGGGCAGCATTACTTGCTTTCACCCTCTAAAATCGATAAACTTCATACGCCCAAAATAAACACAAATAAAGACAGTCGTCGTTTCGTCATGTCGTTATTTTGTTACTTCGTTTTTCAATGGCTCAGCAAAATACTTCCATCAAAGTCCCCCCGCACAGCAAAGAGGCAGAACAATCGGTTCTTGGCTCTATTCTGATCGACAAAGATGCCATCATCAAAATAGCGGACCTCATCAAGCCCGAGGATTTTTATTATGACACGCATAAGATGATCTACGAGGCGATTGGAGACCTCTACAACCGCCACGACCCCATCGACCTCCTCACCGTGGCCAACCTTCTGGAAGAAAGAAAACAGATCGACACCGTGGGGGGGCCGGCTTATTTGGCGGAACTTACCTCCGCCGTCCCCACCTCCACTCATGTCTTTAAATACGCCCAAATCGTTAAAAACAAATCTACGCTCCGAAAAATGATCAGGGCCGGCAATATTATTTCCGGCTGCGGTTACAGCGAAGATGAAAACATTGAAACGCTTCTGGAAACCGCCGAAAAAGAAGTGTTTGGCATCTCGCAGACTTTCCTGAAAGACCGGTTTATCCATGTGAAAGAGATCCTGGATGAACGTTACGAAGAATTCGCCATGCTGCACCATGCTGATGAGCCCGAAAAGGTCAAAGGGATTCCGACTGGTTTTATTTCACTCGATAAAGTTCTCTCCGGGCTCCAGCCGTCTGACCTCATTATCCTGGCTGCCCGCCCCAGTATGGGCAAAACCGCACTGGCGCTCTCCATCGCGCAAAAAGTGTGTATCGAAAAAAAGAAAACGGTTGGCATTTTTTCATTGGAAATGTCCAAAGAACAATTGGTGGACCGCCTGTTCTGTTCCATTCTGGGAGTAGATTCATGGAAATTACAGCACGGCAAACTGAGCGACAAGGATTTTCAGAATATGGGGGAAGTGATGGACAAACTCAATCAGGCCCCTCTTTATATCGATGATTCCGTGGGTATGTCCATCGCCCAGCTAAAAGCCAAAGCCCGGCGCCTGCAGATGGAAAATGGCCTTGATCTCGTGATCGTCGACTATCTTCAGCTCATGAGCACGGGCGCCCCGACCTACCAATCAAACCGGGTGCAGGAAATCTCCGAAATATCCCGGGCGCTTAAAGGACTCGGGCGGGAACTCCATGTACCGATTATCGCCCTGTCCCAGCTTTCCCGCGCGGTAGAACTGCGCAATCCCAAAATCCCTCAACTATCCGACCTGCGTGAGTCCGGTGCCATCGAACAGGACGCGGACGTGGTGATGATGCTGTACCGAAAAGATTATTACGAAGAAAACCTGAGCGAAGACGAAATCGGCATCACCGAAGTCTTTATCCGGAAACACCGTAACGGCCCGATCGGCAAAGCCGAGCTTCGTTTCGACAAAACCCAAATGCGCTTCTACGATATCGACCGCCGCCACACAATCGAAAACTTCGCCTAGTCAATCCGTTATCTATACGATTTCCATTCGTAAACTATGACCCATGTCCCCTATCTCATCGCGATTTTCGGCTGGTCCACGCTGGCTTTCATGACCACTCTGCTGCTGACGCCCCTCTTTTTAAAGTTAGCGCATCGGCTGAAATTAGGAAAAACGATCCGGGAAGTCGGCCTGGACGGCAAAGAAGCGACTGTTTTCCGCCAGCTCCACGCAAAAAAAAGCGGCACACCGACCATGGGCGGTGTCGTGATGTGGGGAGCCGTCGTGTTCATAGTGCTTTTTTCGCGTTTTTTGTCATTCATCGGCTACATCCCCAAATCCCTTCTGGACCGAGGGGAAGTTTATCTGCCGCTCTTTACCCTGATCGCTGTGGGCATTTTAGGGGCCGTGGATGACCTGTTCAACATCAAACAAATTGGCAGGACCAAAGGGATCAAGGCCAGGCCCAAATTCTTACTCCTGACATTATTCGCAGTTTTGGGAGCCTTCTGGTTTTATTACAAACTCGGCTATACCGCCATCCATATTCCTCGTCTGGGCGATTTTGAAATCGGAATGTGGTACATTCCGCTTTTTATCCTGGTGATCGTGTCCACCGCCAACGCTGTGAATATCACCGACGGACTGGATGGGCTGGCCGGCGGGCTTTTACTGCTTGCCTTTACCGCATTCGGAGCCATCGCTTACGCCAAAGGCCTGATCATTCTGGCGATTTTCTGCGGTCTTCTCATCGGCTCTCTATTAGCTTTTCTGTGGCATAATCTTCCTCCAGCTCTTTTCTATATGGGAGACACCGGCTCGTTGGCTTTCGGCGCCACTTTGGGGGTGATCGCTATGATGACGGATTCCCTGGTCGTGCTTCTGATTGTGGGATTTGTCTTCATCATCGAAACGCTTTCTGTGATCATCCAGCTGTTTTCAAAAAAATTCTTCAAAAAAAAGGTCTTCCTCATCGCTCCCCTCCACCACCATTTCGAAAAAAAAGGTTGGGGCGAAGCTAAGATCACCATGCGCTTCTGGATCATCGGGGCCATGGCGGCCGCAATCGGACTGATCATCGGACTCATCGG
>JAFGCR010000039.1 GCA_016932495.1 Candidatus Peregrinibacteria bacterium | reverse complement strand
GCGATGATATTCTGCACCGCGATGGCTGACTGGCTCGCGGACCCCCAGCGGTTTTGGCACTTTTGACGCCAAAAGTGCAAAGAAAAAAGCAATACAGAAATAGGACGCTGTCGGCGCCGGAGGCGACGGAAAGAACAGGGAAAAGATAAGAATTGAAGGGGTTGGATCTGCCGTATACCGGAGAATGGTTATTGGGCGGGGTTATTTTCGTTCAAACCAACCGCTGTAATTCTCTTCCGCAATCACATGTCCCTCAATCGCCTTCAGGAATTCAGAACGGCTGATATTTTCATCAACCTCCAGTTTTGGCACGTCTAAAGCATACAGATGCGCTACGTATTCATGGTCGCCAGAGCCGACAGGAGGCTGAGGTCCATCGTATCCCGTCTGCCCCCACGACGTTACCAACTCCCGCGAACCCGACGGCATATTGTTCCGGCTAGCTCCTTCGGGAATTGCGGTTGTTGTGCTGGGGATATCCACCACCAGCCAATGCACCCAGTTGTTTGCTACAGGGTGCTTATCATCGAAAAGCAGGGCATAGGATTGGGCAGCTGGCAAAAGTTCCCATTTGACGCCGATTGAAACATTGTCCCCGCCGCCATTTTTGGTGGCGAATTTACCAGGCATCCGGCCGCCGTTTTCGTAGCCGGCTACCTGTATTTTTAATACATTTTCATTCATGATTTCAGGGGGGTTAGGGGTAATAACAGAGGGTTTGGAAGGAGCACAACCTATTAATAATATAGAGCTGATGATGGCAGATAAAACGGCAAAAAAACGCATAAACTTGACAATTAATAATAAATAGGTAAAATATAAAACCAATTTATCACCTGTCCTATTTTTATCATGTCTTCCCCTGAGAATCTATCAAAAAATCCGGAAAATATCATGCGCATAAAGGATCGAATTGGTGTTTTTCGTGATTACATTAATTTCCATCTTTCAGAGGCCGCGAGCCTGGAAGGGGCGGAAAAGAACATCTTTATATTAATTGAATTTTATGCGCGGAATGGCCTTGATCTGACAGGCATTCCCGCGGAAAAACTGAGTGCCTTTCAGTCAGAATTGACCACCTGCATCATTCATTTGGAGCGATTGGGCTGGAAAACAGACAGCCTGGCTGAGTTAAAAGAACAGCTCGGTCAATTGATGCTTATTCTGAAAGGGCGGGATGAGGTTGTCTTACTGCTGAATCCTGCTGACCGGGTTGAAAATATCGTCAATACGGTTTTGCCTCATCTGGAAGAACTGGAGAACGATGGGAAGACTCTAGATGACAGCGAAAGTATCCGGGATGCCATTGATATGTATCTTGGGGCGGACCTTCCCATTGAAAGCCTTAATGCCCGCCAAATCGACAGTCTTCTTTACGCGCTTCCTAAAATCAGCGCAAAGATACAATGTATGGATCCGGACTTGGCGCAGATCATTGTTTTCCGCATTGATGATTGGATGGGGCGGATTGAAAGAGTGTTGTCTGGCGATTCCCCAGATCTCCATTCAGATAATAGTGTCGATAAAACCCTTTAATCTTTTTTCCATGAGCCCTCTTGTCCCCCCAACAGGTCCTGAGAATAACAATCCGGAAACCCCAGCGACCTCCCCGATTCACCGACTTACAGAAGCTATTATAGCCGTTGAAAATCAGCTACGGAATCTTAAAGAAGGCGAACCACTACCTATCAATTTTGTTATATGTTTAGGAGCAGCTTGTTTTTTATTTCGCAGCCGCATGACGGTCACTCAGGCATTAGGTCAGGATCAGAACGCGCTAGGCGAGCTCAAGGGCAGACTCGAGGCGATTTATAAAGATCCTACTTTCACAAAAATCAGAGAAGCTCATGGCACCCAAGCCCCCGGAGTTGATAGAGACTATCAGTTCATTATCGGTTTTTTTGAAGGAAAAAATTAATTAAAAATATATAACCCCCCCTTATGTCACCTTTAAATGGAAATAATGTTATCCGGCTCGGCATGAACAGTCGGCCGGCTCTCAGTGAATTGGTCGATTTGACCAAAGAAATTCAGGCGGGCTTAGGTCAGCCATCGGTTTCTCCTGGATTTTTAATAATGGTAGAAGATTATTTAAATAAAATCGATTCCCTTTTTCCAAAGCCAGCTACGAGAGACCCCGCCACAGATGAATTTTTATGGAAAGAAGGGGATGCAGATAGGGGTTTTATAGTTTATAAAACTCTTGGAGCCATCTGCGAACATCCTGATCTGGGTGGCTATGAATGCGGTAAAGAAGAGATTATTGGCGTAAAAGCGTTAAGATTAATGGTAACCTTAATGTTATGCGTTCCCGAATTGGATGACAAATTGAAAAAGTCTAACGAATCAGCATAGAATCCCCGAAACTGAAAAACCGATATCCCTCCTTTTTGGCGGTTTCGTAGGCTTTGAAGATGAAGTCACGGCCATCTGTTTTTGTTACCGATTCCGGATCAAATCCGGAATGACAAAAGGAGGCAAACGAACTTACCAGCATCACCAGGGTGCTTTTTGGCACGTGGAAGTTTGTAATCAGCTGGTCCACAAATTTCCATTGGTAGCCGGGATAAATAAAAATATCCGTTTCACCTGAATAAGGAGTCAATTGGCCATCCGTATTACTGCAAGTCTCCAAAACCCTCACCGAGGTGGTGCCGACCGCCACGATTTTTTTACCCTCCTTTTTCGCCTGATTCAATCGCTCCGCCGTATCATCCGGTAAGCTGAACCATTCGCTGTGCATTTGATGTTCAGTAATATCGTCCGTTTTAACGGGCTGGAACGTGCCCAACCCCACATGCAGGGTGATGTATTCCGTCTGAATTCCCTTTTTCTTTAAATCAGCAAAAACGCGTTGAGTAAAATGAAAGCCGGCTGTTGGCGCCGCCACAGAGCCTTCCTCTTTAGCATAAACTGTCTGGTAAACCTCAGGGTCCTCCACCTCTTCCTTTATATAAGGCGGGGTAGGGGTGTGACCTTTTTTTTGCAAATAAGTTTTAAAATTATCACAAATAAACTTAATCGTCCGCAAGCCATGGGGCGTGATGTCTTTAACATGGAAAGAACATTCCGGATCGATTTGTTCATCAGTTTTCGGTTCGAATTTATGCCCTGGCCGCACCATACATTCCCACACATCGTCATGAACAGGTTTGATGAGCAGGATTTCCGCATGTCCGTTTCCCATCCTGAACCGTAGTCGCGCGGGGATCACTTTTGATTCATTTAAAACCAAAACAGAATCTTTATCCAAAAGGGCCGGCAGTTCAAAAAAATGATGATGCTCAATCGTCTGCCCTTCCCGGTTCAGCACCATTAGCCTAGATTGGTCACGGTCCTTAAGCGGTCGCTGGGCGATCATTTCTTTGGGAAGGTCATAGTCGAAATCAGCGAGGTGCATTTACAGTCGTTAAATAGGCAGAAGGCGGGACCATCATAAATTTTTCTCCATTTCCTTAGCCATTTTTTTAGCCAGTTCCAAAGTGGCCGCGTCTCCGGTAAATGACAGCAGGGCAGTTGCGTTTTTATTCTTGGTCACAAAACCGACTTCTACCGTATGCCCCAAATAAGAACCGTCATATTCCATCGTTCTGCTGCCGATACTCGTGGTTTCTTTAAAGTTTTCAGGATCAGGAAGCATTTGAACGCCTTGCAATAAAGTGTCAAATAAATCGCCAGGCCAGAACATAAAAGATACATCCGTGAATACACAGGGGACTGACGAATCTTCAGCATAAGACTCAGAATCGGGGAGTCCCAATGAGTCGACAAATGCCTTCGATAATACATCTCCGCATTTTAATGCAGAGACATCCCGTCCGCTGCTGCTAGGCGCTTTGGCACTGCCGCTGCCTGCCCCGGTGACACTTTCAGTGCCCGTTCCTCCGCCACAGCCGGGCAGAAAAGCGATAGCGACAAAAGTAATGATTAAAATTGATTTAGCTGTTAATGATTTCATAGTTATCAGATTAATGGTTAAACTGTAAATATTTTACTCTTAAATTAAAAATAATTCACGGACCGGCCATTCGGCACCACCTCGATCCACACCTGCCCCCGGTTCAGCTCGATCTCGTCCCCGTTCTGGTCAAAAAACTTCGTCCAGCTCTGGTCTATGGGCTGATCGGGGCTGTTGATAGAAGCGTCTTTTTCCCATGTGCCCTCAACCACATGTCCGTCGCGGAATACGAGAGTCTTGCCGGTGCCGTGTGTCTGGATTCTCAGGCGTCCGATATCATCCAACACCTCCGTGTCTACAAACTGGATCACCACGTTGGCCGGCTGGATGTTATGATGTGTTTTGCCTCCATTGTAACGGGTGTAGGTATGGTTTGTTTCGTCATAAGCATATTTCACCGCGTAAGGGGCGATGGAAAAATCAATGGTGATGGTGCGGATATCCCCTGAAACGTCATCAGGATCTTTAAAAGGGAAACGTTTCGTTTTGACGGGCTGGTAGTAGTTTTCTTTATTGAGCCGTTCATAGATATTTTCGGTAGAAGTGAAGGCGTTATGGGGCGCCAGGTATTGGTTATTCCGCCAGATGGTCACGTAATCCGCGAATTCATCAATATTAAATAAGCGAAAATTGCCTATTAGATTTGCCAATGCCTCCGGACTTCCGCCCACATGTACAAAGGCCGCGCGATATTCCGAAGCCCAGGTAATGAAATAAGGCCGCGCAGAACGCACGGGCCCCATGGCCTCGATCGGCCGCCCATCATAAAGCGCTAAAAGCCGGGTAATGCCCCCCTCTGTCGGAACCTCATAAACGATTGCCGCCTCCTCCAGTCCTATCTGGGTGGAACGGATCGGAGTGTAATTTTCGATAACAACTGCCAAAACCTGCCCCTTCCCAATATCCTGTTCTATAGGGGCGCCATTCAGAATGGAGGGCTGCTTTTCAAGAAGGAGCGGAAAATCATCTTTGACGTTGTGCGGCGCGATGCCATAAATAACCCGTTCATCTAATGGCTGGATGTCGTAACGATTTTTTTCGACTGAGTGCATAATAGCCCCCAAAATGAGCTCGATTATCACAAAGGCGCCCACAGCCACAAGGGCCAGGACGCCGATGAATTTCGGTTCGAATTTCGCTTTTTGGCGAAGTCGCTGAAGTAATTCTTTAAAATTCATAATGGTTTCCAATCGGAGCACCAATGGTTATTATCCCTCTTTCTTTTCTTCGCCGCCTTCAGCAGCCTCACCCTCTTTCTTTTCGCCCTCCTCGGCCCCTTCCACTCCCTCTACTCCTTCTACTTTGGCAGGCATTTCTTCTTCAGCCTCTTTCGGAGCCGATACAGTCGCCACATTGATGTCCGGCGCATCCAGGATCTCGATGGTATCAGGCACCTTTATATCACCTATTGTGATGGAAGAGTGGAAATCGACCAGCGATGAAATATCCACTTTAATCTCATGGACTAGATTCCCCGGCAGACATTCTACTTGTACATTATTTTTGTTTTGCACCAAAATACCGCCCAATTCCCGAACCGCAGGCGCTACGCCGGTAAGCACAAGGGGAACCGCGGTAGTAATAGGCTGATCCATATTGATTGCCAAAAGATCCGCGTGGATGATTTGATCACTGACCGGATCATATTGGATATCCTGTATCAGGATAGGAAATTCTTCTCCTTTTTCATTAACAAAATACATAATGGTACTGTGTCCGCCTTTTTCATAGGCGCGGCGGAATTCCTGGTAATCCGCGGAAAATCCATGATTCTCAACCCCTTTGCCATAATAGGCCATTGGGATGCGTCCTGCATTGCGCGCGGCTTTCGCAGAATCGTAAACCCCTTCAGTAACGTTTAATGTTATCTTTTCCATTTTATATAAAATTAATAATTAAACATGTTTTACTTTGGCGAGCTGATGAACCACATCCTTTCGGGTAATGATGCCTGTCAATTCACCTTTTTTATTCACAACCGGCAATCGGCTGATGTTGTTTTCAGACATGAGATTGATGACTTCCAGAAGTGTTGCCGTCTCGTTTGCCGTGATAGCCGGTGCAGTCATCAGATCTTTTACCGTTTCAGCGCAATGTTCTTTCAGGTGCTTATTAAAATCACTGATGTCATTAAGGTACACAATACTTCCGAGAAGGTTGATGGAATGGGGAGTTTCCAGGGTGGTAAAGTGTCTGATTAAATCCGTTTCCGTCACAATACCGACCACATGATGTTTGTCATCCACCACCGGGACGCCCAGAATAGCACTTTGGTCTAATAATTTAAAGAGGGCTTTGATGTTTTCATTTTCCTGCACCGCGATGACTTTTTTAGCCATAAAATCTTTGGCCGGTTTTTTCAGTGTTTTTTCCATAGTCGTCAGTTATTAGGATGTGGTGCCTGAGGTGGGACTCGAACCCACACTCCCGAAGGAACGAGATTTTAAGTCTCGCGTGTCTACCAGTTCCACCACTCAGGCTTAAAAATACAAATAAACACAAAAGCCCGATTATTTTAGTGAAATTTGCTCTTAAAAACAAGGGCTTTTGACAACGCCAAAAGATTTCACATTTCACATTTCAGAATTCTGAATCAAATTCCACATGTAAAATTTAAAATTCTGAATGGAATCAGAAATCTGAAATGTGAAATGTGTATCTTTGGTGTATAATAACAGCCACTCATCATCGTTCTATGTTATACCAGTGGAACATTGTCGGTCACACCCAGCAGCTTTTAAGTCTGGAAAAAGAAATCAAAGGAAGAAATTTTAGCCATGCCTATCTTTTTTCCGGTCCGCATCAGGGCGGGAAATCCAGTATCGCCAAAACCCTTGCCAGCATTATCCAGTGCCCGAACCATTACTGCAAAAAATGCAGGGATTGTCAGCTGATCCAGACCAAAGCTCATCCGGACACGATTTTTATGGAAGACAATGGGGAGTCTATTAAGATCGATGAAGTCCGCGAGATTATTCGTAAAACCAATTTGACCAGCCAAAGTCCTTATCGCGTGATTGTGATTGAAAATATCGAGCGTATGCCGGTAGAAGCGCAGAATTCTTTTCTGAAAACACTCGAAGAACCCCCCGGGAAAACCATTTTCCTCCTGACCACCAGCCATCTGGATCAAGTGCTTTTAACCATCCAGTCACGCGTTCGCCATTTCCATTTTTCCACAGTGGACGACGGTATTTTAAAGGCTTATTTAAAAGAGACGTTTGGCAGTCGCCCTGAAATGGATGAAATAGTGAACATGGCCCAGGGCAGGCCTGGCCTGGCTATCAGCATGATAAAAGATGAAAATGCTTTTGCGGGCCAGAAAAAGCTCTATGGTCAGATTGAAGCTTTTTTAAAAAAGAATGATTTAGCGCAAAAGTTTTTGTTTATCGAGGAAATCGAGAAAGATAAAACCCAGGTCGACCTGTTTCTGGATGCTTTTACCCGCTATGTCAGAAAACTCCTTTTCGAGCATATGAATTCCTCCTCCCCCTTATTGGGTAAACGTTTCACTTTACGCGATATTGTTAATCTGTTTGAAAGTTTGGGAAAAACACGTTATTTTATAAACCGAAACGTCAACAAAAAACTCGCTCTGGAAAATCTGATGATCCAAACCGAGCGGTAAAAAACAAAAATAAAAACAAAAAAGTAAAACCCGGTTTTCGGATATTTACTTTTATTGCTTTGCCTTAAATGCCCCAGATTTATTTGTTTATCGGCGCCCTGCTGGCCATTACCGTTATTGTTATACGACGTAATCATATTTTTAACCGTGATAAGCGGCGGAAATTCAAGGAAGAGGTCGCCCAGAAAGTCGATGAGCTCCAGAAAGAGCGGCAGATGATGCAGAAAGAGCGTTTTAAGGAAATGTTCCTGAAAGAACAAAAGGGCAAAAAATATGATTTTTCACAATTTAAACTGGTTTTGCGTAAGGCCGATATGGCTATGGCAAAGGAGCAATGGAGTGAAGCAAAGAAATTATTGATCCAGTCATTGGCGCTTACCAAAGAAGAACTCCCTGTTTCTTTAAAGCTAGCCACGGTTTATATGGAAAGTGGGGATTTAAAGCGCGCGGAATCTTTATACAAACGTCTGGCTGAGATCGACCGCGACAACCCGACTGTTTACGAAAGTCTCGCAAAAATATATCTTAAAAAGAAACGTTTTAAAGAGGCAGTGCAGGCTTATGTTCAGGCAATTGGATTAGATGAAAAGGATGACCGGAAATTGGTAGCCCTGGGCCGGCTGTATCAGTTGCTCATGCGGCCGTCGTTGGCCGGCGAATGTTACCGGCGGGCGGCCGAACTAAAACCGCGTGAAGTCGATTACCTTTTTTTATTGGCTGATGCTTGTAAAGCGGCGGAAGATTACGAGAATGCCCTTTTTACTTATGAGAAGATCCTCACGTTAGAACCTTATAACGAAAGGGCGCGCAACAGCGCCCAGGATGTCCGGATTAAAATGAATGAAATCGAAAAAGTCATGACCCCTTAATATAAAAAATATGCAGCATTTTGGAGACCGGTTAGCCAATCGGATCAAGGAACTCGGGAATCCGACGGTAGTAGGACTCGATCCCCGCCTCGACAAGATCCCCGCTTTTATTAAAGAAAGGGCCATTAAGCAATATGGCGGGAAAAATCTGGAAGCGGTTTCAGCCTCCATTATCGTTTTCAATGTAGGGATTATTGAAGCCATCGCTGACATTGTCCCTGCCATCAAACCACAGATCGCTTTTTACGAACAGTATGGACACGCGGGGCTGTTTGCCTATGAACAGACGATTGAATACGCCCATAAAAAAGGTATGCTGGTTATCGGCGATGCCAAACGCAATGACATCGGTTCCACGTCTGAAGCCTATGCCAACGGCCACTTGGGGTTGGTCGATGTTTTCGGCACGCCTACCGCCACCATCAATGCCGACGCCCTTACGGTTACTCCTTATCTGGGCACTGACGGCATTAAGCCTTTTACTAAAGTCTGCCAGGAGCAGGGGAAGGGGCTTTTTATTCTCGTGCGGACCTCCAATCCGTCTGCTGACGAAATACAGGGCCAGCCCGTTGGTGATCATTTAATGGATGAACATGTGGCCACGCTTGTAGAGGGATGGGGCCGTGATCTGATCGGCGATTCCGGTTATTCATCCGTCGGCGCAGTGGTCGGCGCCACTTATCCCGAAGAAGCCCACACGCTTCGCCAGCTTATGCCCAATCAGATCTTCCTGGTGCCGGGTTACGGCGCGCAAGGGGGTGGCGCGGAAGATGTAAAGCCTTGCTTCCATGAAAATGGGACCGGCGCCATCGTCAATTCTTCCCGCGGGATCATTTTCGCCTACCTGAAAGATGATAAATGGGGAGAAGAGGAATACCACGAAGCCGCCCGCCAGGCCGCGTTGGCCATGAAGGAGGATTTGGGGCAGTTGTTTTAAACGTCTAACTTACTTAGAAGTTTTGGGAGGTCGTTTTTTGTAAACCGGTTTCGCCCTGAACATCAGGTTGTGATACTCTTCAATATTTGTAAAATCATCCGCCATTTCAATCAGTCCATGATTGGACGTCCGCTTAAAAGCCACCACTTCCACCAAACAACCAAGCGCCTGCTGTAAATAGTTGACCACGGGTTTAAAATCCCCGTCGCCGGATACCAACACAATCGAATCTACCTTTTGCCCTAGCCGGATGGCATCCATGGCGATGCCAAGATCCCAGTCGCCTTTTTTTGCGCCGCCGTAAAACGTCTGCAGGTCCTTTTCCTTTACCTCAAAACCCGCGCTGTTCAAGGCATCAAAAAACAGCACTTCCTTTAAATCCGGGTCGGATTTGATCACATACGCCACCGCGCGCACCAGCAAACGGTCGTACGTGACATGCGTGAGGAGGTTTTTAAAATTGACCTTTGCGTTAAACAGGTTTTTGGCGGAATAATAAATATTCTGCACGTCAACCAAAACGGCAATACGCTGGTCGGGATTTCTTACAATCATAAATTTATTTTAGATTTTATGGTTTTAGTTTAGCATAGTCCGGTAATCAAATCTCTAAATAAGACGATCAAATCAGTTCAACATTCTGATCTGCCAGATATATTTTTTTGGTACCCACGGGCTTACAATTGTATTTTTTCCGAGGCGAATCTTCAGATATTTTACAATCTTCAATATAATCATAAAGCGTATCATTTTCAAAAAGTCGGGAGGCAATGCCATTATCCAATACGACTGTTCTCCTTGCGCCATCCAGAAACCAGACAAAAACATGTCCCACTTTTTGCCTCCTTTTATTCTTATAGGTATCTACATGAGCCAAATACGGCTGATAGCCGTGTAAATGTGCCCAGTAAAAAGCCAAAATTGCATGATCATTGCAATCCCCCCAGCCTTCCCGGAAAGTCGTTACGGGATGACGAAAAGCAAGACGAGGATTGTAGTCGGTTTTATATCTGACCTTGGCCAGCCTCATAAAAGCGGAAAAGGCCATAGGGTTTTTCCCGATTAGTCGGAAGATTTCCCTTAGTTCTTTAATTGACTCCAGTGAACTCATATCGATACGCACATCATCATATTTTTTTCCAAAATTATCCAGAATCTGAAAAACAGTGGCTTCATATCCTTTAAAATAATGCAATAAATGCAGTAAATCATTTTTATTCTTTAATCTGAATTCATGGGTAGGCACCGAAAAATCCATTTTAGCGTTTGGATTGTCATCAGGATCGACAGGGTAGTCGCAGGTATTTATTGAAACAGCCAGTGCTCCCTTTTCAGATAAACGAATGGTGCGTCCATCTTCCAATACAATATGAACCGATTGAGTTTTATTAGATTCAAAAGAACATTTTTCACTATCGCTTCGACATCGGCGGCTTTTGTCATACCCTTTTGAATGATGCAACTTCAAAAGGCCGTCACTGCAATCCGTGGACAGGACGCATTTTTCAAAAATAAGCCCTTTTTTATTGATGGCTGTATCGGCTACTGAAATTTCCAGCATTCCTTCCTGTGACGCAATGGCGTAAACAAAGGTGTCAAAATATATCATCACAACACCCCGACTGATATTGACCCATTTAAATGTGGCGTCATATTCTTCCATTTTTTCTCTGACAGATAGTATCGAATCGTCAATTTCAGTCGTAATTTTCCCCTCCCTAATATCCAGTTTAATTAAATCAGCAAGAGGCAGGTGAGTCCTAATAGGATGCCCAAAAAGTTCAGCATTCTCCAAGGCATTCAAAATAGTATTTTTAGATAAAGGCTTTAATACTTCTTGTTTTTCATAATCAGCCGGCTCAAAAGGAATGGTTTCGCGAGGCTCAAAATGCTGAGAAAAATTGTCGTAAACCAATGGCCTAGATTTGTCTTGGCAGGTTGTTCCAGAATGAGCATCTGCCCCTTTGGGGATGGCAGAGGCGGCTGCCAAAACACATGCGGCAGCAAAAAATTCCCGCCGGGAATGCCCTATGGCCCGGTTTATTCCTTTAGAGCCAAAGGAAAATGATGGCACAATGTCAGCCAGTTTCGCTCGCAAAATATCAATAAGCGAATGGGATTCCGGTATGGTGTTGGTGGAGGGCGTTTCGGACATTTTTTAATGAAAAGGCTTATATTGTATAACATATTTTTAATATTGTCAATATATCCTGCATACACAAAAAGCCTAGCACAAATTGTGGGTTTTTATACCCTAGCTCGCGATAAGGTTTATCAAATCTTCATCTTTAAATTGATAGGGATATTTTTGCCATTTTTTCGGGAGGCCGGCCCCGAGGGGGTTGTTGGTGATGTAGCTGATTATGCCAGTAAATTGTTTATCGCCAGAAACAATTCGGTCATAAAATCGTGGATGCCATATTCGACCTTTTTGTATATAGCGTGAAAACGTGCCACGAATTGATTTGGTGAAATCGGAAATTGTATATTGATGAATTAAACCACAGTCACATATGGTATCGCGGGTTGTGGCATCGCGGACTGGAAAGTCCACGCTGCCGATGCCCACGCTGCCGATGCCCACGCTGCCGATGCCCACGCTGCCGATGCCCACGCTGCTGATGTCCACGCTGCCGATGCCCACGCTGCCGATGCCCACGCTGCTATCCCCCCTGTCGCAACGTGGGTTTTCCAACCCGCGGGGCGACAACCGTCTAACTGGTTTTGTTTGGCACAAAATATGCACATGGTCTGGCATGATGCAAAATTGATAAACCCAATGATTCTTCAATTTGCCGGCATTCAAAATAATTTCATGCAACATGTCTGCTTTGTATACATCGTCAAAAATCCATTCACGATACAAAACATTAAATGTTACAAAATACGGGAAGGCGCATTGATAGATGCGCCGTTGGGTCATAATTGATTAAGCCCTTTTGTCAGGAGTTAAAAAATCAATAATCGCCTTACCAATTTCTCTCGCGCGCGTCGCGATCTTTGGCTTTTGTACCGTGTAAACATCTAGGGTTTTCTGATCCACTTTCTCACAATATTCCCCGTCATTTTCTTTTGGCTGACAGCTGATAAACCGAACCTGTATCTTCGTGCCGGCAGAGAATCCGTTTTTTGGTTTGATATATCGTTTTTCCGGATCGCCAGTCTCTTCAAATTCCAAATGGTTATGTTTCGCAATGTAAATAGAATCAAATTCCTTATCAGTGAACGAACTGAAATCAATTTTACTGCCAAAATCTTTGGCAATGAAAATCTGTTCAGGGGTCAGCTGGATGCTGGTCGCGATGATATTTCCGTTATGATCCATGGCAGTGATACGGTAGGTATAACGATTTCCATCCTGAATATTTATATCCTGGTAGCGGTTTTTAAAGCGCTGAGGTTCAATAGTCGCGATTTTTTGGCTGGAATGTTTGGAGCGGCGGTCTGGATATGGGTATTTACTGCGGTAAATATCAAACGTGGCGACTTCCTTGCTCATCGTATCCCACTTAATCAGAGCCTTATTATCACGATAAACAATCTGGAGATTTTTGAACTCAACACCCGTCTTTGAATCGGCGGTCGGCCAGACGGTTTTCGGCATCATTGTTCTGTCTGCCGACTGGCTGTAAAGAATCAGGTCAGCCAAAACCGCCGGATCCTCAAGATCAAGTTCAGCTATATCCACGCCTTCCTCCTTTGCTTCCAGTTCCGCTTCCTGCGCTTCTTTCTCCTCCAGGCGCCGGAAAAGCATGGTATTCAGCGTTATATCGGTAGCGCCGCCCCCACTGCCGCTTACCATACCGCTTTCGTTTTGCGCCGGTTGGTTCGGCTGGTTATTAACTGGCGGGTTGTAAACAAGGTCAATGCCGACCGGATCGCTTTCCACACCAAAGGGGCTTTTGGTCGTGATGTCAAAATGATTCCCGCCAGTCATCAGCGGTACGTAGACTACCCATACCGTCGTTTCATCAGGGGGCACCACTTCATTGCCGTTAACCCAAATCCCGGTGCCAGCCGGCTTGGTACCGCTGAAAGGGTAAGGGCTTGTTGAAGTCGGAGAAGAAACAGGATCGACTGTTGGCGGCGTGGCTTCATAATCAATGGCCACCATAATGGGATCACTTTCCAGCCCCTCTTCATCTTTAGTCAGAAAAGTGAATTCATTATGAAGCCCTGTCAGCGTAACTGTATAGGCCCAGAACGTATCCGCATTCATCGGAATCGTTTCCTTGCCGCTAATCCATAAGCTGGTGTAAGCCCGCTTAGTGCCGATCAATGTCACCATGGCGTTTGGTGTGGGGGATTGAAAAGGGTCTATCGTCGGCGCGTTGATATCATACGGAATGGTCAGCACCACGCCGGTACTTTCAACTCCGAATTCATTTTTAGAAGTGATGGTAAATGTATTGGCTCCTTTTTGGAGTCTGAGGTCGGTTTGCCATCGGGTCTGACCGTCAATAGCAATCATTTCATTTCCATTAATCCAAAGGCTCATATCCACTCCTTTATTTCCTTGGATGATAAACGGATTAGATGTCACAGGCTGGTTAAAATTATCCACCGTCGGCGCTTGAGGTGCATAAGTCACGGTAAACTGAACACTATCACCCGTCTGGTTCAAACGGTCTTCCGCGTGAACTTCAAATGGGTTCTGAGTCGCTTGTAATATCACTTCATATTCCCAATTGGTTTGGTCGTTTAGTGGAACCGCTTCTCCTCCATTAATCCAAATGCTGGTGTTGGCACGTTTCGCTCCCCGAATCATTACATGAGTGGTTGTTACAGGACTGTTCACCGGTTCCACAGTCGGCGTCGGGATGTCATAATGAATCGTTTGCGTTACCCGTTTACTGGCCGTGTCCGCGTTCTGCTTGGTGTAAAATTCAAACACGTTATCCCCCAGTGTCAGATCCGCTGTCCATTCCCAGATTGTCTCATCGCCCACTGGCAAAATTTCTACTCCATTTGCCCACAAAGCCAGTCCCGCCTCCTTGGTTCCGCGGAAGGTATAAGAAGGCTCTTCCGCAGGCTCCACAACTGGTTCCACAGTCGGTGGTGTAATAAGCACGCGGATCACTTTGGCGATTTTAAGAGCGCCGGCAAAAACGAATTTTGTTTCCGTATCACCATCTGCTTCGTAGTATTTGTTGGGGTAGTATTTATCATCTTTCTTAATCCGGTCGCCCGCCTCATCGTAGGTATAAATCGTTCCACTCCCACTCTGGATCATGCGCCCACGGTAATCGTAATTCAGCGCGTCGCCATCATGATCCGTCATATTACCGGTGATGTCATAAGCATAAGTTTGTGTACCCGCTTTGGTCACGGCGTGGGGGTTATGGTGCAGGTATTCCAGCGTTCCGATGTCCGATTTATAAACCATATTGCCGATCGCGTTATACTGGTAATTCATGGTCAGATTCGGCTGGCCGTTTCCCAAATTGGTGTAACGCGCTTCAGTCAGCCGGTACAAATTGTCATACAAATAATTAACATTTTTAGCGGTCAGTCCGTTGCTTTCGTCGATCAGTTCCATCAGGTTCCCCATCGCGTCATAGGTGTACTGAAAGTCCTGAAGCCGTTCCACACCGTACCGAAGGCTTTGTTTTTCTTTTAGCCGCCACATCTCATTCGGGTCATACGTATTGGTGGTCATCACCTGATTCCCCAAAGTCAATTGGGCCAGTTGCCCCAATGGTGTGTAATCAAATTGGTCGGCAAACGTTTTGCCGTCCGTGTAAATCCGGTTTAGCTGATGGACATTGTTGTAATCATAATCAACGGTCATTTCATCCGGATACGTCATACGGGTCACTCCGCCCATCAGGTCGTAATCATAAGCAAAAGTAAAGTCTAATCCATCGATGATTTTCTGGTCACGAAGCACGCGACCCAATACATCATATTCAAAATTATGCTGATAATTTTGTCCGTTTACCGTGCTTAACCGTCCGATAGCGCTTTGCCCCTGGTCGTAAACAAACGACAATTCCACATCCGGTTCACTTACAAAATCTTCCTGCGTCATACGGTCCAGCGCGTCATAAGCAAATTGTACTGTCTGTCCCAGTGCGTCCGTTCGCTGGCTGAGATTGCCATTGTCATCATATTCGTATTGCCACAAGCCATGGTTTTGGCCTGGCTGATGGGTGTCTGTTTGCGTGAGGCGTTGGCCGAAATTGTCATAGGTGAAATCGCGCACATAACCGAGCGTGTCCGTTATTTTAATCAGATTTCCTGAGGTATCATATTGATAAACTGTCTGATAGTTTTCCGTGCCATTGTGTTCGGTCACTTCAATAAGGCGTCCGCGTGCATCATATGCAAAATCTTTCGATTGGCCATTCGGATCCGTCACTGTTATTTCCCATAATCCATAATCCGTCATGGTGGTGCCTAAAGGATTTGCTGTGGTTAGTACCCGCCCTAAAACATCGTAAGCAAAAGACGTTCCGATCCGATTTTCATCCAGATACTCAAAACTCGGTGACTGGCTGAAATAGGCCTGGATGGATTTTTTAACATTTCCCCGTTCATCAAACAGGGTCATGGTGGTCGTCCATTTACCATTCAGCCCCTCTGACTTGTTTTCAACGGCACGTCCCAATCCATCTGCGTACGTGTAACTATCCACTTCAGTGCCATCGTCATTGTGCGCGGTCTCATGGGTGCTTCGGGGCAATACATAGTCGTTATAAACAACAGTTTTTAAGATATCCAATTCGCCTGTTTTTGGATTGGAACCCTCGGTTTTTATTAAACGGCCTAAACCATCATAAGTATTTTGCATTATGGCCCCATTCGGATCCGTACTTTGTAACAAATTTCCCGTAACATCATAATTGGTGGTCACGGTATGCCCCAACGCGTTCGTCTGAATGGCTGGAAACAAATGGTTAGCGCCGTATGAAATAGTGCTGGTGTAACCTCGCGGATTCGTCTGCCGGATGGGCATGCCATATGCATCGTATTCAACTGTGCTTTCAATGAACCGGTTTTCCGTATCCCACCAGCTTTCCGATTTAGTCGGATTGCCAACGCTGATTTCCCCTAAAGCCAATTCATCGTAATACGTTCGCTGATGAGTCAGAAGCTGGGCGTTTTGGTCAAATAACTTTTGTTCCAACGGAAATCCGATCAGATGGTCGGCCGTGTTATTAATAAAAACATTTTCCTGGCGGATCAGATCTATTCCCACATCGCTAAAGGCCCCGGCGTTATCCGTTAACTGAACTTCTCCGTAATCCGTTACCAGCGTTGGGTTACCGTAGTTATCATACTCAAACATCTTAGCAGTAGCCCGGTTGGAGCCATGCGCCGGATCATAATCAATCGTCACCGTCCGTTTTAAATAAGGGTAAGTCCGGCTGTTTCCAAGATCTTGTTTTTCGTAACGGCTGACAGTCGTTTTTACCAATCGTGCCTGTTCATCGTATAGCTCGGTGCGGTACGGCATGCCCTTTTTGCTGATGTGGTCATCCCATTCACCATTGGCCGTGTCCGCCACACTGTTTTCGCCTTGATGATAATAAGTTTTGGTCTGATAGCCGAGCGCATCCGTTTTTGTTACAACTCTAAATCCCGCCATCTCGCGATCGTCCACAGAATTGTAGTGGTAATGTCCGTCCTCATAAAAATACTCCACCGGACTCACATTCCCCATACCGTCATGGACCGTCATCTTGCTGACTGTGGTGATGATGATCGGCAAATCGGGATTGGCCTGAGTGCCATCTTCCCGAATATATTGGGCGGATGTCTTATATTCCAGGTCGATCTGCCCGCCCTGACTGGTGTGAACGGTTTTAAGGAAGTAAGGGCGGCCCCCGCGGTTGATATAGACTTTTTTAGTAATGGTCGTTACAGGATTGCTGCTGATAGTAGTTGTTTTTAAGCTTTGAATGATATCTGGCAGCAAATCGCCATTTAAATCGACCAGTCGTACCCCCATGTCCTGATGATATGACCCCCCTGTCTGTCCGAAGTTGATGGGAAACAGGTTGGCATAATCCTGATTGTTGTTCCCTTTATTGATATGTAGAAGGTTGGTGTCGTAGAAACCCGAATAAGTAATCGTACGATATGATTCTACATAATCCATCAGCCCATCTCCGTTCGCGTCCAAAGAGCGCCGCACATTGTCATCCATGGTAGAAAAACGGCATTCCCCGGGCACATTATTTACCCATCCCCCTTTGCCGTCATTGGCCCATATGCCCGTCCCCCAATAGCCAAACGAATACATATCCGCCAGCCCGTCATGGTTGCAGTCCTGCACATAGGCGCTCCGGGGCATTTGGATATGTTCATCATCCACAATGATTGCTCCGGGGGCTTCCCATAAATCCGTTAAATCACAAGACTGACCATCATTGTTCAGGCAGGTTTGTTTTATGGTGTCGCTTTGGTAATACGTTCGGCTGCGCAACATATCCGGCAATCCGTCTCCATTTAAGTCAGCAATCCCCGTTCCATTATCCGGTTTACCGGCACCGATAGCGCTCATGGCAATATCGATATTATAGTTGCTGCCGATTAATATTTGGGTCCTGTCCGGATTCCACATTTCGTAAGACTGGATAATGTCGGCCTGAAGATCGCCATTAAAATCCAATGACTTGGTGTCGATTCGGGGGATACCCGCTTCATAAATGGGTGAATTGCCAATGTAGCCAGCATTCGTATAATCCCATCCGTCTTGCCCATTATTCACAGCGCGTATTCTTTGATAATTTCCGTTGATATAAGCCCCATAATATTCAAAATCAACCAGTCCGTCTCCAGTCATGTCCCACGAATAAACATTTTTGGCCCCTTCACATTCGTAGTAACAAGTTTCAAAAATCCAGTCCGGCAGATAATCATCCGTTTCCTCCCATCTGACATCGGAAGGGGTGTACGCAAATGTGGTTGATGGCAAAGCCGTCGCCTGTCCGCTTAAGCTATAGCCGGTTTCCGTAATGCTTCCGATAGTTTGGCGCACTAACGGATTAACGGTTGTGTGTGAGATTGCGTATTGCCGCCGCACCTGACCATCCGCATAGATCTCAATATCTGTTACCAGGTAATTCGTATCGACCCTAAACCCTTTATCAAAACCAAAATGCTTATCGGGTCGCATACTGCCGGTTTCGTCGCTCGCGAACGGCAAAAACCGCACTTCAAAAATTCCATCCTCATTCCCATGGCCGGTATAGTGAATCGTTTTAGGATAGATTTGATTATCCGATTTAAAATAGGTGTAGCGGATAAAATTATCATTCCGGTCGCGGATTTCCTGAAGCATCCATTGATAAATGTGATCAGGGTCATCCGGATCAAATTGCCGGCCTGATTCCGTTTGACCGAAGAGATATCGTATTCCCTGCTTATCCGTTACCAGCCAGCTTTCGTCTTCCCGATACTCATAACGCGCAAATGAGCTGTCGATTTTTTGTCCATATTGTCCATAATAGCCATTGATCAGCTGAGTGGCGGTAAGTTCTCCGCCTCCGGCAGGTGTGTCGGCTACAAAGTCGTTACGGTCATACAGATTCTCAACCCCTTTTAGGTTAAATCGTTTAATGGAATAAAGATTTATATTCCATTGATAGCCGATGAGATTGTCTAGTGATGAATCCTGGCTGTTATAAGTCATCTGGACGGCAGGCGTTAAACCATTCCGTCCGGCAGGCAGGGCGATCGGATAATCATAAATCGCCGCTCCGCTGAACTCACCTACTTTCATATTGCGCTGAAGATGTTTGGCGGATTGTAAAAGGTCAGGCCGGGCGGAATTGTCTGGTGAATAAATATCCTCCGCAAAGGCCGGCTGGAAAACAAACAAGCTGACTAAGAGAATGGGGATTAAAGCAACTCCGATCTGCCGTTTGATCTTGAGCATGAAAACAAAAGTTAACAAATAAGGCCCTGGTGGTTGACCATGCATTATTTGTTTTTGTTCACTTCCAGCAATTGTTCTAGTTGCTCAAGCAACCGGTAAGTGATGCGGTTTAAAAGCACAAGGGAGCGGAGGGCGGCCTTGATGAGATGTTTATTATTCATAAAACCCACCTGATTAAATAATATTAGTCGGGTGGGTAACTTTATTAAGTTGATGGGAATGATGGGCGGTGACGCAGGCTATCTAGTTTAGACTACAATTTACAAATTGTCAATACTATTTTGTAATATACCTATAAAGAGTTGACTTTTTTCTATAAATATATTAAAGTTATACCCTTTTATGTAACATTTTCACTCCGTTTCCGTATTCAGCAAAAGAATAAACGTTGTCCGCCTTATGCTTAAATGCCCTCAGTCAGTCCCATCGGAAAGCCCGGAAGTTCGTGTATCTAAATTGCGCGCGATTTTTGTGCTTATATTGGCATTCGGAGGCGGGGCGCTGGAGCAGGGATGCGCTCATGTGGAGAAAAAGGAAGATTATAAAACTTTTGTCAGCACGGTGGATCAGGCCCGTTTAGCTCGCGAGCAGGGAAAGTTTTTGGAAGCTTTACAACTGTATGCCCGCGCGGATATTAAAAAACTGACTGAGGCAGACCAGCGGAATATCGAAGAACTTCAGGACGGACTGGAAGAACAGATCAGCACCCTCCTCAAAAAAGGATATGACCTCACTTCCGCCGAACAGGATGCCCAGAATAATTATCAGGAAGGGATTGTGTCATTAAAGGCAGCGCTCCTCCGAATGGATAAGGAATATCCGGATTATGAAAAAACGGAAAAAAAGATTCATGAATTAGAGGTGAAAATAGCCGCTTTAGAAAAAGAATATTTTGAACTTAGCTATAACCAAATTGCCGATCTTTACCTCGCCGATGATTATCTGAAATTGGCTGAAGCGCTCCAGCGGATGTACGACATCACTCTGGCACTCAATCGTGATCCAGGATTGTTTAAAAAAGAAAATTTTTTAGAAGTCTGCTGGCAGATCGGTGAACAGTATTTTAAAAGAAAAAAATTCAAAGAAGCGCTGATGATCTTTAAGTTATCAGAAAAATTTCTTTTGCCGGGACAAGCCATGCCGGAGGAATACACCGATATGGTCTCCGCGGCGGGTTATTGGTATAAAAAAGACTGGAAGGAAAGAAAAGTCAAAATCGACGCTTTGGAAAAAGAAGCCCTGAGCACATCCCGAAAGAGGCTTATGGAGATCCGGGCGGAACTGGCGGAGTTAAGGAAGGATGACATCACCAAAGAACAACAGGAAAAATTACCCGATTATGTGGCCGCTGTCGCGCAGGAAATAGAAAATCCCTATCCGGAAGAGCCCAAAAAACCGAAACCCCGACGGTTCTGGCGCCGCCGAAAAGTTGTGAGAGCCGACAGCGAACCAGTGGAAGAATCAATTCCTGAGCCACCCAAACCTGTGGTGGATATCGGCCAGAAGCTGGAAAGGATCAACACGCTTTTGGATGAGGGGAAAGATAAAGAGGCGATGAATGAATTGACCGAGATTCACAAAAAATACTCTCATGAACTAGTTACCCAGAAAAGAAAAGTAAGTTTCACTTTGAAGCGTTTAAGCGAACGGGCGGAAAAGGCTTATGTGGACCAACAGCCCAAAAAGGCCATCCGTTATTATCGGGCGATTTTATTACTGGATCCGTCGAACGCGCGCGCCCAAAAACAGGTCGACATTCTGGAAGGACTGGTGCAGGAGGCAAACGGACTATAAAAAAGACCCCTCCGGAGAGGGGTCACATCGCTCAGTCTGCCGAATAACGAAACGGCATACTGGGCTCATCATCGTTCAAACACTCGCGCACGTATTTCTCGTACGCAATCCAATCTTCTTCCGCCAACGAAAGCACCGTCTTGACTTCCGGAGAGGTTGCACAGGCGAACAGGTCTCGGCAAAAGGCTTCTTTGTCTGCCTTATTTTTGAAGGTGATGACCTTGTAGGCCGGCACCTTGTTCTTAAAGCCTTTTGGCTTGATCATCATCGGGCCTTCGACGACGAGATAGTCTTCCCCACCGCTGTTTTGGTAGGTGAAGCTATCTATCAGCGTTCCACCCGGATCCGCCATCGATTCCAAACGCTGGGCCAGGTTGGCCACCAGGCTGGCGATGGTGAAATCCATCCGAACGCCTTTGACACCGATGGCACCCAGTACACAACGGCCGGTGGCTACACCGATCCGGAAATCCATAGGCAGGCGCCCGTGGAACGTCCGGAAGGCGTAGTTTGCGAACGCGATCATATACTGGATGGCGAACATCGTACGGATGGCATTCTGCGCCGGCGCCTTCGATTCCTTTTCGTCAACACCGAAGTAGGCCAGAATGGCATCGCCGATCGTCTTGTCAATCAGGCCGCCCAGTTGGTCTATTAGCCGCCCGGAAAGGGTGAAGTAGTTGGTCAGGTAGTCGGCGACTTTAGGGGCCGTGTGGGCCGCGGACCAGGTGGTGAAACCAACCCCGTCCATAAAGCAGACGGTCAGGTTGACCTCCTCGGCCTTTTCGGCCATTTCCCCACGCCGGATCTTATCGACCAGGACCCGGTTGCTGAAACGGGCGATGATGCGGAAGTTCTCCATCATGCGTTTGAAACTGCGGATAGTGGTAGCCACCTCATCGTTGCCAGGAGCTTCTGTCAGGTCAAAGTCGTAGTTGCCTTTGGTGAATTCATCTGAGGCGCATCCTAGGTTTACGATGGGTTTGAGCTGGCGCTGAAGCGTAAACCTGAGGATGATGACCATACAGACAAAGACAACGCCGAAAATGAACAGAAACATTGTTCTGATGCGCCGTCGTGCCTGTTCAGCGGCTAACTTGTTGAAGGTCATCACCACGTAGCCCATGGTGATCTTGCTGTACTGAACAGGGGCGGCCACAGTGCTGATGTGCGCGTCGGAATAGATCGTCTGCACACCGGCAAGGTCTTTCAGCAGATCAGGATGCTCATAACTTCCCCCCTCCCTGAAGCTTTCTTTGGCTACCAGAATGGAGAAGTCTTTGTTCAGGATGTAGGCATCTTCGATGCCCTGAGACCCTTTTCCTGCCAGCCGTTTCTTCATGATGAGCGTCAGGTTGCTGATACTCTGTTGTTTCTGAGACTCGTCACGCAGGTTGTACATCTCGGTCGTAATCGAGTCGGACATACTGCCGACCAGCTGTTCACCGGAGATGAGGATGATATCCTCGATGGCCTTTCCTGCTTCCCTATAAGTCAGCAGGTAATAAGCCAGGCTGGCGAAAAGCATCAACACAACCATGAGACCGATCATTTTTGTGACCATCGAGATCTTGCGGAACCGTTTGGTTTTTTCCCGGCGAGGCGCCGGAGCGGTCCCGCCGGTTTCATCTTCTGCGGATGAAACCACGCTTACCTCTTTTATTTCCTCAGACATGATACCCTCCTGTATTCGAATCCGAATAGGTTTAAGTGATTGAACGATGTAAAAGATCAATTAGTCCGCAGCGTAGCCACAACAAACCATCCGCTTATAAGCGGAGTTTTGCCGATCGGCATTTAGAGTATGTTGGGCATAGCCAGGGGGCTAAGGGTATAATTTAATCATTTTTTATAAGAATTGTCAATAATTTACCCAATACATTTCAATAAAGATTTTTTGTTTTGACGATGGCGCAAAAACAAATTTTCCATTTAATTTTATTTACAAAAAGAAAGGCATCCGATAAAATAGCCACGCTTCCATCATGGGTGGTAGTTCAGTTGGCTAGAACGGTCCGACGTGACATCGGACAGGTCACAGGCTCTGTGGCCATGCCAACTGCAATGATTTAAAATACGGGGTGGTAGTTCAGTTGGTTAGAACGCCTGCCTGTCACGCAGGAGGTCACGGGTTCAAGTCCCGTCCATCCCGCCATTTAAAAAAGTTCCATCGCCGTAGGCGACTGGAGGTTTTTTAAATAATCGATAAACGAGAACCCGCGCGACGGGTTCGATACGAAAAAGGAATGACTGCCGCCAGGCTGGTAGCGACTATTTGAGTACTAGAAACAAGCCCGAAGGGCGCAGTGAGAGGAATCCCGTCCTTTCCGTCATTTAAAAACTGACTTTGTCGTCAGTTTTTTTGTATAATAAAAACATGAAAACCAAAATCGTCGTCAACGACCTGATGCAAAAAGGTTACACGTATACTCTCACGGAACCGGAAGGCAAAAACTTCCATCCGGAATTCAAACCTGAACTCAGCCCAAAACAAATGCTAGAACTCGGAGTTTTTGGCGGAAAGTACATGACGGATTGCCGCGGTGAATTCCCGAAATCTTGGTACAAAAACGCCAAACTCTGCCATGAATTCCATGACCCGAAACTCAATTTTTTCGGGGTGAATGCCAGCAAACCTCTCTCTTACTGGCGCAAAAAAGGATGGATTTATCCCGAAGACCCGCGGGGATGGTTCCAATGGTATTGCCGGTATTATCGGGGCCGCCGGTGTGAAGATGATGAACGGCAGATCAGGCGTTGGAAACAAATGGTACGTCATATTGCCCAAGTTAAAAAAAATTGCGCCCCCAAAGAACTGGTGTGCCGGCAAAAACAACGGCAGGCCCTGCTTCATTGGGCGTACGACAGCCGAAAAATATAATCCATAACTTTAAATCTATGCCTATTTCAAAAATTATTTTTACCTACCTACTTACTTTTGTCGTTTTTTTAGGAATCGACATGGTATGGCTGGGGATCGTCGCGAAGAATCTCTACAAAAAGTATTTAGGAAGTTTTTTAACCCCTGACGTCAATTGGGGGGCGGCCCTTTTCTTTTACGCTCTTTTTGTGGTCGGCGTTCTGATTTTCGCTGTATTCCCGGGCATCGAAAAGCAATCATTGATGCGTACGGTTATTTTAGGCGCTTTGTTCGGCATGTTTACTTACGCCACATACGATCTCACGAACCTCGCTACCCTAAAAGACTGGCCACTCACGATTGTTGTGATCGATATTTTATGGGGCATGGTGTTAACAGCCACCGTCTCTTTAGCCGGATTTTATATCGCTAAATGGTTATTGGCATGATCGCAGATACTATTTTCTTTTCGGCGGAGGTCGTATTGGTCTATATGATCTTTTGGTTTGTGGTAGCAATGATCAAAAAACGGAATGATGTGGCCGACATTGCCTGGGGATTGGGTTTTATTGTCCTTACCTTATCCCTTTTGTGGCTGAATCCGGTAACGATCCGGATGCTCGTTATCAGCGCATTGGTGTTTTTATGGGGAAGCCGTTTGGCCATTCATATTTACCTCCGCAACCGCCACAAAAAAGAAGACTTCCGTTACCAAAAATGGCGGGAGGATTGGGGAAAATGGTTTATTCCCCGCACGTTTTTACAGGTTTTTTTGTTGCAGGGGTTTTTTCTTTTGCTGATTGCCACCCCCATCGTGATTACAAGTGCGAGTTGTTGTACAGGGCTGAACTGGCTAGACGCTGCCGGCGTTCTGATTTGGTTGGTCGGCTTCTTTTTTGAAACTATAGGGGATTATCAGCTGAGTCAGTTTTTAAAAAAGAAAAACCACGATGAAATCCTGACCAGTGGATTGTGGCAATACACCCGCCACCCCAATTATTTCGGCGAAGTGATGCAGTGGTGGGGAGTGTTTTTGGTCGGCCTTTCTGCTTCATACGGCTGGTATGGGCTGATCGGACCGTTAACCATCACCTTTCTGATCCTCAAAGTATCCGGAATTCCGATGCTGGAAAAGAAATATAAAGGAAATAAGAAATTCGAGGAATACAAAAAGACCACCAGCGCCTTCTTTCCATGGCCGCCTAAAAAATAGTTTGTTCGATCATATTTGCCGAAATCAGATTCATGCAAAATGATGGTTTTTAAATTGAAATATATTGTCATTTTATTTATTTTATGTTATAATATTAAGATAAATGACTAAATTCTCTGAACCTCAAAAACCAATCCCTCAAAAAAAAGCTGAAAAACTGGATTATTCGGCTTATTACCAAAAGGAAAAAACAAAAAAAGAACTCGCCGCCCTTCGTCAAAAACAGGAACTCACCGATCTCCAGCAAAAAGTGGAAAACACATTGGCTCCGGAAGAGCGGGAAAAGATGAAAAGGAACCAGTTTGAGTCGTTTTTTACCGGCCTTTTAAAGCTCGATAAGAATTCCAAAGTCGTTAAATTCCTGGTCGGCATCACCTCCTGGTTCGCGGATAAATTAGGGGCCGGTGGAAAAGCTCTGAGCGATGAAGAGGTCTTCGGCCGATTAGATGAAGCGAAGAAAGAAGCGATTGAATCCGGCATTGTCGCCCACAAGGGGTCAGGTGAAAAGCCCAATTCAAAAGAGGGGATCGCGGAATCGTTGAAAAATGGTGAGACCGAGATCGAATTTGATGTCCGGCTGGTCGGCAGTGAACTTTATTTGAAGCATGACCCTATGGAGACGGGCGATAACATGTCAAAACTCAGCCGTTTTAAAGATGTATTACCGCTTTTTCAGCAAAATCCATCTGCCAGGATGTTTATTGATATCAAGGGGGGGCGCGCAACAGCCCGCAGTATTATGAAGGCGATCCGTGACGCGGATAAGAATCCCGCCTTTTCCGAAGCCCCATTAGAAAAAAGAGCTTTTTTTGTCGGCTTTAATCCCGAAACGCTCGCCACGGTCCGGGAAGAAATGCCCAATGCCCCCTGTCTTTTTTGTTATATCCCCACAGGAGGATATCCCGCTGTGGAGCAATCCATTGTCCGCCGCATTGAAAGTCGGCAGATCACAAAAGGCCAATTAACAAAGGTGCTGGAAACGGTTGATTTTCTGGGCGGAGGAAAAACCCGTTACGCCGCCAATTTCAAACACGGGTCTTTGCATATCAACGGCAAAAATCCGTATGGAATGGCCCGGCCGGAACAATTGCACACCTATTCCACTTTACCTCCGGATTCTATTTTGCAAATGGTCCGTAGCAGCGGAGGCGCGTTAACCGTTCCGTGGGATCTGGTAAAAAGTTTCTCCCGCTTTTTTCAGGAAGCGCAGGCAGCCGGCGTAAAGGTCGCTGTTTATGGCTTTGAGAACCCAAAGGGGATTGAAAGTCGTATCGACCGCCACAATTCAGACGTTAAAAGGGCGATTGCGATGGGGGCAAGCCTCATCATCACCGATCACGCTAATTATTGGGCGAAATAGTGACAAATAAACAATGTTTATTTGAGTTTTTTCGAGAAACCCATATAATAGGTAGGCATTAAAACCTAACCATTTTTTATTATGGGAACCAAAGGACTCTCTCTTGTCAAAATGAACGTGGATGAACTGATTAAACTTTTAAACAAAGCTTTGGCCGACGAATGGCTAGCCTATTACCAATATTGGGTGGGGGCTAAAGTGGTTCAGGGAACCATGAAAAACTCGGCTGTCGAAGAGCTGAACGAACACGCGGCCGATGAACTCCGCCATGCAGACATGCTGGTCGAACGGATCACCCAATTGGGCGGCACGCCTATTCTGGACCCGAAAGACTGGTATGACCTGACAAACTGCACTTATGAAGCGCCAACAGATCCGGCTGTTTTAAAAGTTTTGGAACAGAATGTCAGAGGGGAGCAGTGCGCCATTGAGGTCTATAGCAAATTAGCGGAGATGACCAAGGACAAAGATGAGATAACTCATCAGATAGTCCTGGAGATCTTAAAAGATGAAGTCGAACATGAAGATGATCTTCAGGCGTTGGTAGAAGATATTCAGGCGATGTAAATAAATACTATTTAAACCGCTCATCCGGAAAAGATGGGCGGTTTTTTAGTGCGCGGAGAATTGATAAAAAAAATATTTTGTGGTATAATATTTAGATAAATATGACTGAAAAACCAAGACCATCATCGGCTGAGAATGAACCGATTGAAAAAGTGAAAATCGAACGGGTCAACGGTTTTCGCCGCCGCGTAAAGTCGGTTCTAAAGCGTTTAGGTGTGGTCGGCGGAGCGGGGATTGTGGCTGGTGGTTTATCCGGCCAGGCGGTTCAGGAATGGTATAGGGATTTAGTGGATTATCATCCTGACGAAGCCGTACATGAACAGGTGCTTACCCTGGAAGAAATGGAGGCGATGCAGGGTGAAGTGCCGGAAGAGGTCAGAAAACCGCAAAACTGGAAAGAACGAGCCAAAAGGACTTACGGGAAAGCCAAAGAATGGTCCAAAAAGAAAATCGACAGCGCTTTAGAGAAATCGAAACTGGTGAATAAATACCGTGAAACACAGAAAGAGCTTAAAGAAGCCTATCAAAACCTGCTGGAAGCGGGGGATAAGGCCGCCTTTTGGTTTCCTTTTTTGCTGATGTTTCTGGCAGCCTCACTTTTAACTAATAAAATCATCAAAGTCAAAAAAGATTGGCTGGAACCTGTTGATCCGATGGTCGAAGCCAATATGGAAAAACTGGAAGAAAAATTAAATGAATTGGTAGACAGGTTTAATGAACAAAATCCACCATCGCTTGATGAAATCAAAGAATTGATTGAGGAACACGCCCAGGCCCAAGTGTCATTGGGGCTAGAAAATAAAGAAGATTAAAACATCCTGCTAATAAGAAATCCGAGCCTCTTTATTGTGAGAGGTTCCTTCTTGGACTAAAATATTTTCATACATAGAAGCAAGTCCCTCATTTAATGTCTTCTGCATAATTTCCAATGCCTTTCTGTCGAATATCTTGCTGATCGGATTAAAAACATAATCCAGATTGTATTCGATCTGGATGGCGTAGATTTTAGCTTTCAGATTTAAAATGTTTTTTAAATGGGTGTACCAATACAGATTATACCCTCCGTGATAAATACGGTTGATTTCCGCTGAAATGCCAAGGGCTTCACCAATAAAATCCTGCAATTCAAATAAATAATTATAAGGAATCGATACCCCCTCCTGATTTTCATAAGCATCCTCTGAGCCGAGATTTGAGAGAATCATGCTTGCCATATAATCATTATTGATGTTGAGGGCATGGTCACCGGCGGTATTGTGGTAATCCACCAGCAAGATCACTTCAGCACCCTCCTCATCCAGCCCCTGAATACTATGAACGATTTCCTGATGAAAAGGGTACCAGTATTGCATCAGTAGGTTCTCCTTCTCGTTCAAAGTGAATTCCTTGCCGTCGTTGAAAACTCTTTTTCCGTAAAAATCAAATTCCCGGAAAGCGTCCTGGGCGTTCGGCGCACGGTTCATATCGCAGACCAGCCGGTTCACCTCTGCTGCGTGTTTGGCGTAAAGGCAGGTGAACTCATTTAATTCATCGGTAAATCTATCACTGCATTGCCAAATCTCTTTATCATCTAAGGCGTAACGGCCCCGCAGGGGTTCAGGGATAACACTTGAGGCATGGGGGGCAACCAGGATAATGGGGAGCATTATTGAATTTTCAGTTTTAAATTTTAAATTTTCATTTCGGAATAATATTATATTATAACATAATTTAAAATATAATGCAAACATCAAAAATTCCTCCGTCAGTTATCAGAAAGAGGGATTAATCAGATTAAATTTATCGAAGTCCACAATCTATTCCGGGAATTTCGCAACCGTTTTATAAACAGGCCCTTCCGGCAATAAAATGCTTTCTATCAGGTAAAATTTATCCACCGTGAACACGTGTGGTTCCCCCTTTATTTTTTCCGGTTTTTTCCGAGGAGCTTGTTTGTAACGCCCAAGCGTAATGTGCGCGCGGAAGGGCTTATCGGATTGGTAACCCAGTTCCCCCATGGCTTTCCGGATTTGATCCGCCAGCCTTATCAGTTTGTCGGATTCTTTGCATTCGATCCATACACCACGTGGGTCAGCGGGGTGGCCAAAAGGCTTTGCATCACCCATTTCAATATCAAAAGGTTTGAACATTATTTTTGACAGCGCGCCCACAATAGACTGTTCATCATCGATCTCATTTCCCAAAAACTGAAGCGTTAAATGAAATTCCCGCGTCATTTTAAGGTCGGGATACCGGCTTTGTAATTGCTGGCAGTAGCGGTACAGTTGGTGAGGCACGGCGATGGCGATGAATAAGCGCATGATTTAAAATCCAATAGCATAAACAATTCCTCCGACAGCCAACCCGATGATCAGATTAAAGCATTTAACCAGCAGGGAATCCTTAATCGAATAAGAAAGCAAAGGAAGCATCCCGTGGCCGTCCTGCACGATCGAACTGGTCAGCAAGACCGAAAAAGGGATCAGTCCCTGACTGAACATCATCACAAAGATCAAATGCGGTCCGGATTCAGGAATGATTCCCAGCAGAGCCGACAGGAATAAGATCCACAGCATGTTTCCCTTAATAAAAGCCTCCAGATCCAGAAGGTCAAGCCCGACATGGACCACCAGAATGGCAAAAAGAGACCACAGGAAGACCTTAAGTAAGTGTTTTTTGACGATGTGGCTCCAGATATGTTCTTTAAGGTAATGTTCCGGCACAGTCATGAAGATCAGGAAGGCGATCACAATGATGGCCATAAAGGTCACTTTTACCCAATTCCATTCTCCGGGGCCGATTTTATCCATTGCCAGCAATATTCCTGAAGCCATTAAAAGAATCAGCATAAACAATCGGTGTGCCGATAGATGGTACATGGCTTTTTTGTCGAAAAGCGATATATTTTCTTCTTTATGTATTACGATTTCTTCACAGCAGCGGGCGTTTGTTTTAATTTTAAGCCACTGGATCATGTAGTCCGCAAACCAGCCACCGGCAATACCCAATGCAAACAAAATACCGAATAAGATCATGGCCTCTTTTGGAAAAAGCGCCAGCATCACAAACGATTCATCTCCGGATGTCGCAATCATGCCAGCGGTAATAGCGCCAAACGTGATCAGACCATGTGCGTAAAATGATACGTTAGTAAAAGCGCCCAGACAACCTGGTGTGGAACCTAAAAATGAAGTGAGCGAATACTGCCTGAGCCGCCCGCCTCCTATTGCCTTATTCATTTTGCCCCTTGAGAGTACATTCAGATAATCGACCAAAACCATCATAGCAAAGACAAAAACGGCGATCATAAGCGCGTGCCCAAGACTTTCTAAGAGCACCGAAGAATGAGTATGTTCCATAATGGATTCAAATAATTAATAAGGATCAATGAATTGAAAGATCAACAGCCATTGCTGCCTGATAGCCTTCTTTTGTTTTCTGAATTCCGTAATTTAAATAACTGACCTCTTTCACTTCCCATCGGATATGGTGTTTTTTATGATCCATTTTTTCCCCCTTCATCACCAAAGTTACCTCACAGCCATTCGGTTTGTTTTTAAAATCCCGGACATCAAAAAAATTAAACACCAGCTGTTTCGTGTCTTTTAAAAAAACAATTTCCGCCAAAACATTGGCTAGCAATTCTTCCACATAGGGCGCTTTTACCGTGAGTCGTTCTTTTATTTTCGGTTCCACCGTTTCAAGGTCCAGCATCGCATTTGTCATGGCGAGGCAGGCGTTTTCAAATAGCTCACCATACGTCTTACCGTAAGCGTAAAAAGCTTTGTCGACCCCTTTGATTTCAGGATGGAATTCGTATTTTTTCACGGGGATATTATAACAGGTTTACTGTTTAATCTTCTATCAATATGCATTAAAATAGTTTTAGGTAACGAATGGATGCGGATTGAATCGAATTGATCCATTCGTATCTATTCGCATCCATTCGTAATTTAGCTTTATGAAAAAAACGATTCTTGACACGCCCTATAATCTGTCTCTTTTAGCCGAGCTCGGCCAGCCGTCCGTTTGTCAGCCTCGTATTAGCCAACTCATTACGGCGTTGTATGAAAATATGTTTGGCGTCGTAGTCGATGAGGAATTAGAACAGGCATCCGCTACAGTCAAAACCCGTATTGCGGCTGAAGACAAGCGCGGGATTTGGAAAGGAAAGATTTTTAAAAAGAATCAAAAGGTTGTTGTAGCCGATGTAATACGCGCCGGCATCCAGCCTTCACACCAGTTTTATCTGAAGCTGACCGAAATCCTTCATCCCAAATCCGTGCGCCAGGACCACATCATGAGCCAGCGGATTGAGACCGCATCCGGCGTGGAAGGCAGTAAACTGTCCGGCTCCAAAATCGGTGGGTCTGTCCGGAATGCCATTGTCTTTATCCCAGATCCTATGGGCGCCACCGGAGGGAGCATTGAAGAAGTTGTGAATTTTTATCAAAAAAGATACGGAAAACCAAAACGTTTTGTAGTGGTGAATCTGGTGATTACTCCTCAGTACATCAGACGGCTTCAAAAAATAAAAGCTCCCCTTTGCTTATATGCGGCTCGTTTGGATAAAGGTCTGACCAAAACAGATTTCATTTATCCCGGCTTAGGAGGTGTAGGGGAGATGATCAATAATACACTTAGATAATTACAAATTTTAAATAAGAAATTTTAAATTTTAATTTAGGTTCAGCAAAAATTGTCATTTGTCATTTTAAATTTAAAATTCAATAGTGTTTGGTCGACCATACAAAGACCGGTACGATGCAGCCAAAAAGCTCCTCCCCGAACTTGAGAAATACAAGGGAAAAAAGGATGTCATCATCTTAGCCATTCCCCGTGGCGCTTTAGAAATGGGCGCGGTTCTTCGGGATGAATTGAAAGTTCCTCTTGATATTGTGGTGACCAAAAAAATCGGCGCGCCGGGGAATGACGAATACGCAATCGGCTCTGTGGCACCGGACGGTTCGGTTCAGGTAAATCAGGAGGTCTTATCCGCCTATGGCATTCCGAAGTCGTATATCGACGATGAGGCCAGACGCCTGAAACACGTCATCAGGCGCCGCTATGAAGACTATCGTGGCGATCCGGTCCCGCCTGAGCTTAAAAATAAAATTGTCATTGTCGTGGACGACGGCATCGCGACCGGTTTTACCACCTCGGCCGCTATTGGTTACATCCACTCCCAGAAACCTAAAAAAATCATCCTCGCGGTTCCCGTGGCAGCCACGGATTCTTATGAGAAACTCAAAAAAGAAGTGGATGAAATGGTCTGCTTAGATGTTCGGGATGATTTTTACGCGGTCGGTCAGTTTTATGATACATTCAGTCAGGTGGAGGATGGCGAGGCAAAGAAGTTATTAGATTTTAAAGCGGAGAATCCCGCCCAATAACCACTCTACCGGATTATCAGGATCTTATTTTAGCGGCAGCGGCAAAGGCCGCGACTTACTTTTGTGCTGAAT
>JAFGCR010000038.1 GCA_016932495.1 Candidatus Peregrinibacteria bacterium | reverse complement strand
TTGCCTGGCCATGTTTAAAATAGTTAGTTTATGGCTTAACAATAACAAAAACTAACTGTTCCGGACACCAATTAGGTTAACAGTGCTGTATTTGGGGTTTTGTCTATTGGTTTCAAGCGACCCGCCTTCGGGCACGCCATTTTTTGCGGGGGTTTTGATAAGGCTGTTGGCCGTTTTTTTCAGGTTTTTTGCCGCATTCCTTAAACAAATTTTTTAGTTTTTCTGGGTATTCCGATGTGCCGTTTTCACATTGTTTGTCGCAGGCAGTTTTATTAAATTCGCCTATGGCTCCTATGTTGCGCATCCGGCACATATCGATGCACAATTCCATCGCCTCCCTCAGCTGTTCCGGACACGGTTTTTCTGCGGCCTGTTTTTTGGTGACGGGCGCAGGCTGTGTGGTTTCTTCTTTTATCGTTTTGTCAGCAGCTGCACATCCAAAAGTCATTAAAACCAATCCGATCAATGTGCGGGTTGGGAGATGTTTTGTCGGCTTTTCGGAGGGGCGGCGCATGGCTTATTGGATTACCAGGAGAAATACCATAAATCAAAATTTGATTTACGTCAAGTTATTTGGAGTTATACGGTTGTCATCGGCAACCGCAGGCGCGACATTAACGTCGCGCTTTCAGCGAGTCAGAAGTCCAGAGAGCAACCCCACACCAATACCCGATGAAAATCCTTTGCGCCTCCACGATTTGCCCTGTTCTTTCATATCGATGGAAGCGGCGATGTCGAAATGGCTGAATTTGGCCTGATCTTCCTCTTTTTTGGCTTTTGGCACAAACCGGTAAAGGAACATTCCCGCCTTGATCCAGCCGGCTTCACGGTCATTTTCCCCTAAATTAGCCATGCTCGCATTGGGCGAATTGTTGTCATCATAATCCATGTCCCAGGGGCCTACATGCATATATTCCCCCACCTCTTTCCCGATTTCCATTGCTTCACATCCCAATTCCTTATCGTTGCATACGATGCCCGTATAATGTTCGCCGAGCGCGATGATGCAGCTGCCGGTCAATGTGGCGATTGTGTAAAAATGATCCGTATTTTTGAAGTTATTTTTCATGTAGCAGATACAGTCGGCCAATACCAAACGCCCTTCCGCGTCGGTATGGATGATCTCCACGGTCTGCCCATCGCCAGCGGTGTAAACGTCATCCGCACGCATCGCCTGACTACCCATCATGCTTTCCGCCAGCCCGATTACAAAATGGGTCGTCTGTCTTACCTCCAGCCCAGCCTTCATGATTGTCCTTACCGTCCCCAAAACCGACGCGCTGCCGGCCATGTCCTCTTTCATAAATTTCATATATTGCTGTTTGCCCTGCAGGCCGCCGGAATCGTAGCACAGCCCTTTCCCGATCATGGCCGTGGCCTTTTTGGTCTTTCCTTTTTTGGGGTGGATGGTGAGGACCAGCAGTTCCGAATGATGCCTGCTGCCCGCGGACACCGCGTTGATCAAACCGTATTTTTTTAATTGTGCCTGGGGCACGCGCATGCATTTCACTTTCCATTTTTTAGCGAGCTGCGTAATGATGTCCGCATAGATCTGCGGACTTAGGATATTCGGCGGGATGGTGCCCAGAATTCTCATCAGATTTTTACCTTCTGCTATGGCCTGCCCCAGCTTCATGGCTTTTACAGCCGGCGCTTTTTTGGTTTTGTAATCCGGATGCACCAAAACAACCTCCGGCGTTTTTTCTTTTTTGTAATCCGGTTTCAGCATGGCAGGATCCAGCGCGGCCACATCCACGCCCAAGGCTGCCTCTTTTGTCCATTCCGGCGGGCAGAACAGCCCGATTGTTTTGGGTTTGTTGGCGGAGGCGGAAAGATAGGCGCTCCCAAAAAAACGGCGCATATTCCGGCTGTTCATTTCCTTTTCCTTTCCAATCCCCACAAAATAAAAGATCTGGCTGTTGTGCGCCGCCTCTTTCTTTTCTCCCTTTTTTCCGGACACTTTCTCTTTCAGGAACGGGAACTTTTTTCTGAGTTCCTTTTCCTTTTCTTCAACAACCGGCACCATCACAACGGGGATGTCCTTAAAATCATGCCTGATCTCTGTAAAAGGAAGGTTCTGATTTTTAGGCTCTAAAAAACCGATGATTTGTTTGATCGTCATATCTTTGTGTTAGTGGTTGATGATATAAAATTAACAGAATTGCCTCCGTCATACAACTGTATTCGCAGAACTAAGAACTAAGGACTAAGGACTAAGCTGGATTTTTGGTATAATTCAGACAAATCAAATAAATGAGGAGCGATCCGGTGCTGGTTTAATAGGGAAACACTCAAATCTTCAAAAATCTTCTCTTCCCCGCAATTTCTTGCCCGCAGATTTTCAAAGATTTGCCCTCGCTGCACGGCGGCCTAATCGGCCTTGTTCCGCTCGGAACGCGTTTTTCGCACTTATATGGAGCGTACCGCCATCCAAATCGTCAAAGCATTCCAGAAAGCCGGTTACGAGGCGTATTTCGCGGGCGGGTCGGTGCGCGACATGCTGATGGAACGCGAACCAGGGGATTACGATATCGCCACGTCCGCCAAACCCGATGAAATCGAGAAAATCGTCGATGATATTCATCTTGAATCTAAAACCATTCCCATCGGCAAACAGTTCGGCGTTATTTTAGGCATTGTCAACGGCCACCATTTTGAAATCGCCACGTTCCGTTCCGACAGCAGTTATTCCGATGGCCGGCGTCCGGACGCGGTCATTTTTACCTCCGCCAAGGAAGACGCGGTACGGCGTGATTTTACCATCAACGGCCTTTTTTATGACCCGGTCAAAAAGAAAGTCCTGGATTTCGTTGAAGGGCAAAAAGACATCAGGGGAAAGAAGATCCGCTTTATCGGCGAGGCGCACGAACGCATTAAAGAAGACCATCTGCGCCTGCTGCGAGGCGTCCGGTTTAAAAATAATTTCGGGTTTGAATACAGTCCGCGCACCGAGCAGGCCATCAAAGAACTGGCGCATCTGGTAGCCGATATCAGCAAAGAGCGCGTGTCCGATGAGCTCACCAAAATGCTTTTACATCCCCGCCGTTCTCATAGCATGAAAGAACTGGATGAATTAGGCATTTTGGAACGGGTCCTTCCGGAAGTCACCGCGGGAAAGGGGGTGAAACAGCCAATCCAGTACCATCAGGAAGGCGACGTGTTTACCCATGTCCTTAAATCCCTGCACGATATGCCGGAGGCATTTGTGAGCAAAGAACTGGTATGGGCCGTCTTACTCCATGACATCGGTAAACCCGCCACGTTTGAAGAGAGGAAAGACCGAGTCCATTTTGACAGTCACGCGGAATTATCTGCCACAATGGCCCGCGATGTCTGCCGGCGCATGAAGCTGAGCAAAGCGGAAACGGCAAAAGTCACCTGGCTGATCAGCCACCATATGACCATCGGTTTTATTCCCAAAATGCGCCGCGCTCACCAGGTCCAGCTTTTCTGGAACCCCTGGTTCGAAGACCTGATGCGCCTGCATTACTGCGATGAACATGGATCCCACCCCGTTGACCTGTCGCTTTACAATGGGGTCATGAAACTTTACAAGGAGTTTAAGAGCGAGCCGTTATTAGAAGACCATTTTAAACCCATTTTAACCGGTTTGGATCTGCAGGAAGAATTTGATCTGAAACCAGGCCCTCAGCTCAAAGAAATCCTCGAAGAGCTCCGTTTTGCCCAGATCGAGGGAGTGGTGAAGGACAAGGATGAAGCACGAAAGTTTGTGTCTGGATACCTTTCCCAGTCGACATCTGATTGACTTCTGATGGATAGCTAATTGACATCTGATTGACTTCTGATGGATAGCTAATTGACATCTGATTGACTTCTGATGGATAGCTAATTGACATCTGATTGACTTGGTTTCTTTTTCTTAATACAATTGCAACCTTGTTTTGTATTTAAGTGAATCATTATGAATTATAAGAATTTGAGAATATATCAATTGGCTAATAAATTGCGAAAAGAACTTTATCAGGAATTAATTGTGATTCCGCATTATTGGAATATAAAGGAGGTAGGACAGGCGATTAGCTCATCGTCTTCATCTGTATCCAATATTGTTGAGGGTTTTGGAAGAAAATTTTATCAAAAAGAATTTTTTAGATTTTTGGATATGTCCATGGCTTCTAGTGATGAAACTCAAGATCACGTTACTGCACTTGGTATAAAGGGCCATTTAGACCAGATAAGGGCAGATTATTTTGAAAATGGCTATAAAACCCTTGCCATTCAGACTTTAAATATGATGAATGTTATACGGAAAAATGAAAAATTCTAATTAGTATCTATTAGCTATCTATTAGCTATCTATTAGCTATCTATTAGCTATCTATTAGCTATCTATTAGCTATCTATTAGCTATCTATTAG
>JAFGCR010000037.1 GCA_016932495.1 Candidatus Peregrinibacteria bacterium | reverse complement strand
TGATCCATTCTCCGCAGTAAACCACGAAGGACGAAGGCGGACGGAGGAAGATTTTGATTTTTGTTTTCCTAGGCAGACTCTTCTCACCGATGCCCGACAGTAGGATGAGACTGCCTGAGAGCGTGAAACCAGAACCGAAGTTTTGATTTTTGTTTTCCCAAGCAGACTATTCCCACTGTCGCCCCATATGTGAAGGATCATCTTTTTTTCTGTATCATATAATTATAGCAAATTTTATAAATAAAATCAACTCCTTTTCCCCGCTTTTCCATAAAGAGAGGATCACCCGAAAGATAAAATAATAATATTTGGCTTATTTAAGCCATATTTGGACGTTTTAAAAAAACAGAAAAAGCATTTTGACAATCCCCATTTCTACTATAAAATGAGAATTGAAATCATTTAAAAAATTATTAGAAAACAATAATTCTAACCGAATCTCAAGTTAATAATAGTAAAAGGATTTACGCTAAACAGGTTGCTTATATTATGACCGATTCCTGTAACGATCAGCCCTCTTCATCCCTTGATCAATCCCCTTATTTGGAACCCCGCAAAATTAAAAACGGCTGAAAAATAAGAACCCATCAAGCTTTATTAACTTGAGGTTAAATTGTCTCTTTAACCCAATTTAGCCATGAGTATTTTATTTTTAATCCTCGGGCTGGCAGTGGGAGGTGGGGCGATCTATGGTTATTTCCAAATGGAAGGCGGTAAACGACTGGAAAAAATCCGGGCGGAAGCCGATAAGGAAATCGCCAAAATCGAAAAGCACCTAGCAGACCTTCAGGGTAAAGCCAGCACCGTTGAAACCAAGATCAAAGAAAAAATTATCGACGCCAAAAATAAGGCGCTGGATATCATCAATGAAGCGAAAAAAGAAGAGCTGGAAAGACGTAAACAGCTGGAAAAACAGGAAGAGCGCCTTAATAACAAAGAAGATCAGCTGGAAAAGAAAATTGCGGAAAATGAAAATTTAAAAGAATCCTACCACAAAAAAGTGGAAACCTTAAAAATGGAGGAGGAAAAACTGGACGCCATTTACAAGGAGCAGGAAGAGGCACTTTCTAAAATCACAAAACTGAGCAAGGAGGAGGCTAAGCAGATGCTTCTCGATAATGTGGAACGGGATTATAAAGATGAGATCGTGGAACGTTACAATAAAGTGGAAGCGGATGTTAAGGAGGACTCGAAAAAACGGGCCAAAAACATTATCGCGCAGGCCATTCAGAAGATCGCTTCCGAGGTAACCTCCGAATCCACACAGACCTTGGTCCAGTTGCCGGGAGATGATATTAAAGGGCGTATTATCGGTCGCGAAGGCCGTAATATCAATGCCTTTGAACACCTGACAGGCGTGGATGTGATTGTGGACGACACCCCGGGGGCCATCGTGATTTCCGGCTTTGATCTGGTGCGCCGTTACGTAGCCAAGCGGGCCCTGGAAAAATTGATTGAAGACGGCCGGATTCATCCGGCGCGGATTGAGACGATTGTGGAAGAAACCAAAAAAGAAGTGGGGCAGATGATGGTCGATTTCGGTGAAAAAGCCACTCAGGAAATGGGAATTTTCGGACTCCACCCGGATCTGATCAAGATTATTGGCCGGCTCCGTTTCCGCACCAGCTATGGCCAAAACGCGCTAAAACACAGCATGGAGGTCGGCTTTTTGGCTGCCGGCATGGCGGGAGAATTGGGACTGGATGTACAGCTCGCCAAGACCGCGGGCTTCCTGCACGACATCGGAAAAGCCGTGGATCATGAGATCGAAGGAAGCCATGCCCTCATCAGCCGGGATATCTTAAAAAAATACGGCTTGCCGAAAGAAGTGATCCACGCAGCGGAAGCGCATCATGAAGAAGTGCCGTTTGAGTCACCGATCGCTATGATCATCCATGCGGCAGACGCCATTTCCGCTTCACGGCCGGGCGCGCGACGGGAAACTTTGGCCACTTACCTTAAACGCCTGCAGGACCTGGAAGACCTGGTCAACAGTTTCAGCGGAATCGACAAGGCTTATGCCATCCAGGCGGGTCGTGAGATACGGGTGATGGTCAAGCCCAATGAAATCGATGACTTGGGCGCGATAAAGCTCTCGCACGACATTGCACGGAGGATCGAGACGGAACTGGCTTACCCCGGCACCGTAAAAGTGAATGTATTAAGGGAGACCAGAGCTGTCGATATTGCAAAATAAATAACCAATCAAAAACAGGACTTCGCCAATGGCTTAGTCCTGTTTTTTGTTTGTCGGACGGGGATTTAAAAGCTTACAGTTGTTTCTGCACTTCCTGTAAGGCCTGGATCATTTCCGGCACATCTTCTGCGTCCATCATGATGGTGCTTTTGCGCCCGCGGCTTTTTTCGCTGACTTTCAAAAATTTGCCGTTCACACTTTCTTTAAGATCAATATAAAAAGTGCGGAATTTGGCATGAATGGTTTTTGAAAAAATTTCATCAGCGTATTTACCGCCGCGACCACCTGTCGAAGCAGGTGCCGAAGCCTTGTTTGGCTCAGATGAAGTGAGATCATCATCAAATTGATAGCCCTCATCTTCTGCTGCCGTGACGTCTTCCACCTTGCCCTCCTCAACAGGAGTTTCTTCAGTAGTAACATCATCTTTAGTATCATCTGCCATTTTGGAATAAAGTTAAAAAATAAGCTTTCGTATTATACTCATTTGAATTAAAAATTCAAATGAAAACCTTAAGCCCGAATACCGAAACCCGAAAAAATACGAATTCTGCAAATTCAAATTTCCCAAATTATGACTTTGGATATTGAATATTCGGACTTAGATATTTTTCGAATTTCGAGTTTCGAATTTCGAGTTTATAATAAACCCATGATTTATATCGACGCCTCCCGCTATAACAACACAGCAAGACGGACCGGAGTGGAAAACTACTCCTGTTTTTTAATCAGTGAACTCATCAGGCAGAATCCGGACGGTATTACGCTTATCAGCCCCCGGGAAATCGATTTGCCGGTTCCGCAGGTCACCATTCCTTTCCCCCGGCTGTGGACGCAGGTACGGCTGAGCTGGGAGGTCTGGAGAAATAAAAAAATCGATAATCTTTTTGTGCCGTCACACCTGATGCCGGTCATCCACCCCAAAAACACGACCATTACCATCCACGATGTGGCTTTTAAACGTTTTCCGGAAAGTTATGGGGTATTAAGCCGATGGTATCTGGATTGGGGAGCAAAATTCGCCGTTAAGCACGCGAAACAGATCATCGTCCCTTCGGAAACGACGCGGGATGACCTGATTAAATTCTACAAAGCGGATGAGGGAAAAATCACCGTCATCCCTTTGGGATTTGAACCGGACAACACCGAAACCACGGCCGATGAGATCGATGAGACATTGGGGCGATATCATTTAAACCCCCGTCATTATTTTTTATTTGTGGGGCGGATTGAAAGTAAAAAGAATCTTGAGGTACTGATAAAAGCATTTGAAACAGTCCACAAAAGACACCCTTATCTAAAATTGGTTTTGGCAGGCAAAAAAGGGGTGGGCGGAGAAGAGATCATCGGATCGATCAGCAATAAAAACATTATGGCCATCGGTTATATCAGCGATAAGGCAAAAATGATTTTATACCGGCATTGCCTGGCATTTGTCTTCCCCTCTCTTTTTGAGGGATTCGGCTTACCGCTTTTAGAGGCTATGTCTGCCCATGTGCCCATTATCGCCTCTAAAATTCCGACGTCATATGAAATCGCCAAAAACAATGCGCTCTTCTTTGATCCGGAGGACAGTGAAATGTTGGCGCAACACATAAAAACACTGGTTGAGCAGAAAGAATGGTGGGGGGAATTGATTAAAAATCATGATGAAACCCTTCAAAACTATTCCTGGAAAAGGTGCGCGGAAAAAACGTTAGGGGCGCTCAGAAACCAATAATTACAAAAGATTTGACAATAAACCGGAGCTGGAGTAGAGTCGTCCGGGTGAATTTTTCACCCTTTACATACAGCGGATAGAAGGACGCCCTCCTTGTTGTCCGGTGTTGTCAGTAATGACCCTTCAAATCCTAAGCCGACCTTTTTGGTGAAACGTAAAGGCGGTGAGTTCTCCCCGCGCGTGAAAAAGGATGGGTCCGCCCGCCAAGGCGGACTGAGCGAGACTCGCTTGGTTTAAGACAGGGTGGGATTCCGTCTGACGCATACCTCCCCGAACATACCGGAGAGGATAGTAACTCCTTACGGAGTACACTAATCTGCGGAGGCCGGAGTGCAGAGTAGTAACCAAGCTCATCCCTATCGCCGAATCAACGGGCTTAGGTACAGGGTCTTAAGGCCGCAGATTTCTTGGAATCATTCAAGATTTCTGCGGCCTTTCTTCGAAGCCAATTACTTGACAATTTATCAATAATATTGATTGACATACTATTATTTTTATGATAAAGTTCCTTCTGCGTTTTTTCGCAAAAGTCAGTGGACGGAAGCATTTGTTTGCCGTTCATTGCTCATTATAAATTTGGCCCTCCCTCCCCTTAGAATACGGAGGTGAGTTATCGTTCCATGCAGATGGGGAGCCGCAACTCTTGCGGTCCTCGCCCTGACGGGATGTTCCGAGTACGACCACAATGAGGTGGTCTTCGGACGCCCTGCCTTTCAGGTACCGGGAGAAAGCGTGGCACACGCCGCCGCAGACGACCAGGTGGGAGAAATCTCCCTGGTATCTCTGGCCTTTCCGAGGCTGGACGGCTGTACCGACGTGATCGCCACAGACCGGCTGACTGACCAGCTTATCGGAGTCCAATGGGTGGACACTGATGACTGGACGGTCGTCACGCTCAGGCTCTTCCGGAATGAGATCGCCAGTCCGCACCTTCAGTTTCTCGGAACTGAGGGCGCCAGCTTCAAGGCGGACATCCAGCCCCGACATGCCGTTGAAACGTACCGCGACCTGGTCGTGGATCGTCCAACGGTGGTCCTGAAGGACTTCGGGGTGGAACGTTCGCTGGAAGCTGATGGTGAGGTGGAAATCCCCCCGGGGGAATTCACCGAACTGTGGCTGGGGACTTATTTCGGGACAGCGGCACGGGCGCGATTCGTCAATTCAGGCGAAGCCGGGAACTTTCTGCTCGAGTGGCCGGAAGACTGTCAGGCGTGGACTCAGCGAGGGGGGCGGCTCCTACCAACCAGTAGTGCCATCGGATTAGGCAGCGACGAAAGCTTCGGCTTCATTGTTGCCCCAACATGCACCTTAGCCCCCGTAAGCATCAGCATCGGGTTAGAAAGGAGCGAATAGTAGCACCGAAGTGACACCAGGGGGAGATGGGCCAAATGGGGGGCGCGGCAATCCTGCCGCGTCCCCTTTCTTTAAAAATCACGGAATATTGACGTTCCATAGTGTTAGGTGTATTATAAAACACACTCGTCCAACCACTGCAAAATGGGTATAAAAAACCAGCCATCAGAGGGAGCCAGAAGCAAGGGAACTGTTTTGCCAGCCGCCCTGGCTTTTTTGGGCGTGATGGGTTACGGCCCCGTTGCCGGCCAGATCAACGCGGGGGTAGAAACAGAGGCGCGGACAAAAGCGGAACAAAAAATCAGCCAGACCCGTGACCAGTTGCACAGTGCGCTCGGCCATTTCAGCCTGCGGAACAATCCCGGTGTGAACCGGGCTGAGTGTGAAACGATTCAAACACTCATACTCGACGGCAAAAACTGTGAAGTGGCTGTGGACGGAAACGGATTTTACTTTATTTTCGTGGAGGGGGAAGATCAGCCCTACTTTTTAGGAGAGGGGGAAAAGGCGGCACGAGTGATTTCCACTCTGAAAAACATCTTCGGCCCACGGCAGGAGACCAAAACCATTCTGGCCGCCAACGACCGTTAGCCAAGCAAACGCCCGACATCAAAAAAACAAACGTTGATTGTTAAAAAATGAACGTGTTTTTATCTCTGAAAACAACATTGACAAAATATAGAAAATGGTATAAAATAAATACTCTTATCAATAAATGTTATCCCGGATGCGGGAAATCCACTTAAACATCACCAACTGGATGCTCCGCATCCGAGATAAACGGAACGTATTTTCCGTCAATTTCGGAACCTTCTGTTGCTGTAAGTCCTCGTAAGAGTGACTTATAGCTGATCTTTTACAATGAGGCCTTAAGTAGCGAGAAAAACGGTCCGAACGGAGCAAAGACGACCAATTGGGAGTCTGTAGCGAAGTGAGGATGAATTCAGAAGGAATTTAAGAGTTTCGCTTTGTGAAACGAAAAAATTCCAATGAATTCAAGTTTTTCCCTATTAATGCTCGCCTTCGGCGAGCGAATTATCATTTCAGATTTCAGATTTGAGATTTTCATTGATTCAAGCTTGAAATGAAAATTGAAAATTGAAAACTGTTAAAATGATATTTTCCTTTCATTATTAAAAGTTCACCAGAGGGTCAACCCCCAACCCCCAGTCTCACCTGCGCACAAGGCTTCGGTGAGTCGTCCCCCTTATCAGGGGGAGGGGGGCTGCCCCTCTGGTGAACACTGTCATGTGTTCAGTCCCGACTGGAGGTTTAGATAGATCTGAAAACGGTAACCAGGAACTCAAGAGAAAGATATAGGAGAAAGACCATGAACCGCGTAACCTTTTTGGCGATCATCGCCAGTATGCTGACAGTCGGATGTCCCGGCCCCAAGCCTAATCCGTGCGACGATGTCACCTGCCCCGAGCATTCCTGCTGCGAAGGCGGCGTGTGCGTCTGCGAGGACGGCTGGTCCGGCGACCAGTGCGACCAGGAAGACCGGTGCTTCACCGGCACCCTCGACTGCGGTTCCTACGGGGACTGCGTCGACAACACCTGTGTGTGCCACGACGGCTGGCAGGGCGAACTCTGCGACGAGCAGAACCCCTGCTATGGCGTCGAGTGCGGCACTCACGGCAACTGTGTCAATGGCGCTTGCGTCTGCGACACTAACTACTACGGGGAGACCTGCAGTGTGTTCTTCGACTGCTCTGACTCCCTGGTCTGTATGGAGATCGATCCGGAGTATTCCGGAGAGGTCATCGTACCGGGCTCTGTGCTCACCGGCTATGGAGTCGGGGAAATCAAGGTCGGAGCGATCGACAGGCGTGCGTTCCTGTTTATTCGCGAGCTCATCGCTCGCGAAGTGCCCGAACCCAATGAGGGGCGGGTACTGAATCAGGCCTACGGCATGACCATTCGTTGTGTGGATGCGAACCTGCCGCGGAATGAGGACGGCACGTGGAACGACGTCCCTCTGTTGAAGGAGGTGAAGATCCACTTCGCCGGCCACCGCGCCCGCGTTCTCCGGCACGTGCCGGAAGAGGGCGGACTGGGCTCTTTCGACTACATCGATGTGGTCATTGAACCCACCGGTTCCAGCGCCATGGTTCTCGCCTTCAGCGATTTCCTTCTGCTGGACACCAACCCGGTCATCGCGGCCAGCGCGCCCGCAGACACGACGATCCGCGAGGTCACAATCGACTTCAGCGGGACCCTGGACGAGGGAGATCCGTCCGCCTACTTCCTGAGCTTTTCAGCGGAAGAGGACGGGACTCCTCTTTCGCTAACGGCTCTGGGTTCACATAGCTTCACAGCCAACCTTTCCGGCGGCTCCCACACCCTCTTCGCAATGGTGGAGGATCCGTACGGCAACGTGGACACCGTGGAGCTCACCGTGAACGTGGACCTGTGTTCCGACGTCACCTGTGAACCGTGGCAGACCTGCCGTGAACTGGACGGCGTGTGCGTTGGGGCTGACCCCTGCGTGCCCAACCCGTGCAGAACCGACAACATTGACTACGGTGACTGCGACAGCTCAACCGGCGATCCGGTCTGCGACTGCTACACCGGCTTTGCGGGCGCCCTGTGCGACGCCTGTGATGCTGGCAGTGGCTACGAGGGGACTTTCCCCGACTGCCAACTCGACCTGTGTTTCGGCGTGAACTGCCCGGACGACGGCGACGAGTGCAACGGCACCGAAGCCTGCGACCCCGCAGACGGACAGTGCAAGCACTTCGACCCTATC
>JAFGCR010000036.1 GCA_016932495.1 Candidatus Peregrinibacteria bacterium | reverse complement strand
GTAAACGCCGGAGTGGTCCAGGTCACGGTGACCGCCCCCTGACAGCTGAGAGAACCTCTGCCCCCCCGCGTGTCGTATCGCGGGGGGGTATTTTTTAATAAATTATGCTAAAATAGCATTCGGTTTAACCGATTTTATGAACGTCCGCGATATTGTCCGCAAAGCCTGGCAGGTCACGCAGGTGCACCTTAAAAAGCTCATCTGGTACGGCGCTGTGCCCGCGTTTTTCAGCACACTGGTGAGCAGTGCCTATCTGGCGTACCAGTATAACGCGTTTAAACATTCAGCCTTGTTTAGCGGCAGCCACGATATGAACCTGGTGGATGACATTAAAATCGTCTGGGGACTGATCAGTTCATACCCTAAGCTCACCGTTATTTTAGTGATACTCGCGGCGATTGTTTTTGTGGGATACACTTTAACACCGCCCATTTTCCGGGGCACGCTCATCCAGGCTCTGATGCGCATCAAGAACTATGAACCCATCACCGGCTCCTTTGAGATCGGTCTGCGGCGTTTTTTCCCCATGTTCGAATTCGCCCTCATTATCGGGTCTTTCAGTATCATCACTATTCTCACTGAATCCTCGTTTGTCCTGCGCTGGTGGGGGGAGAACGTGTTTTTTATGATCCTGCCCATTTTTTTATTTATAGGTATGGTGGGGCTGATTGCCAGTTTTCTTTTTACATACGCGGAATATTTTATTGTCCTGGAAGATAAACATCTCATCGAATCCATTAAAGAGAGTGTGATCCTCGTTATCTCTAATCTGAGGAAGACCATTCTGATTTTTATCCTGATCTTACTCATCAGCGCCCGCGTGATCCTGAATGTCATTCTTATCCTCTTTATCCCCATGGGCGTCATCATTTTAACCAGCTGGCTGGCCACCACCTTTCTGCATAGCGTGGCTTATGTGATTATCGGACTTTTCGCGCTAGCCATTTTGCTCGTCGCCTCTTATTTAATGGGATTGTTTAATGTTTTTTCCACAGCGGTGTGGGTGTTCACCTACGCGGTATTGGTCGATAAACAGCACCTTCCCATCAAGGATGTGGATCTGGGCGGCGGACAGCTCAAAACACCTGACGCCTGACAAAAGTCAAATGTCAGCTGTCAAATGTCAGCTGTTTTATCATATATGTTCCTTCCAGCTCATACCCTAATTTCCTATAATATTCCCTGGTGCCGATGGCGGCGATGACAGCAAGTTTGCTGTATCCGTTTTCTTTGGCGATCCGTTCTGCTTCATCCATCAGCTGATGGCCGAAACCAAGGTGCTGAGTATCGGATTGCACCCCCTCATCCGCCAAAGACTGCTGGCGGCCGTACACATGCAGTTCTCGCACCAGCGCCGCCCCCTCCAGTTCTTTAAAAATTGTTTTTTTAGGGAAGCGAAGCCGGCACAGGCCGATTAATTTGTCCTGTTCAGGGTCTTCAATTTGAATGAAAAATTCTTTTCCGCCATTGGCCTCATAATTTTCAATTTTCAATTTTGAATTTTCAATTTTGATATCCTGTATTTCCCGGCATCGTATACATCGGCATTCCACACCCTTTCTTTGCATGATCTGGCGCAGATTGGATTGCTTGGTGCCGGCAACAACGCTTTCGGCGGGGATGTCGCGGATGACCCGGATGATCCGGCAGTATTCGGGCACATGACTTTTGATGTCCGCGATCAATTCCATCAGCTCTTCATCCGTATAAGCCGTGTGGACGTTCGGGTCTTTTTGGATCATATCCGCCAGGACGGAATGGGGCGTGACCATGGTGGGGTAGATCTTTAAATAATCCGGCCGTAGTCCTTCATTTTCAAACAAGTCCCGCCCGGATTTCAGATCCGATTCCCATGTCGCGGTTGGCAGGTTGGGCATCAGGTGATGACAAACCTTTAATCCAGCATCTCTTAGTAGCCCGGTTGCCCGGATCGATTCTTTTAACCCATGTCCGCGTTTGCAGAATTCATTCACCTTATCATCGGTGGTCTGGATGCCCAGCTCCACCCCCGTCACTCCATAGCGGCGAAGCCGTTTCACTTCTTCCTCATCCACCCAGTCCGGCCGTGTTTCTACCCACAAACCGACACACCTGCATTTAGCCTTTTCGTTTTTTTTAATAAGGTCGGCTAAATGCAAATCCGAAACTCGAATATCGAAATTCGAAATTATTTTAGATTTGTGATTTTTAATTTGTATATTTTTCGGATTTCGGATTTCGGATTTCGAGCTTGTGTAATCCGTTCCATCATTAAGCGCATGAAAAATCCCCTTCAGAAACTCCTCTTGGTAAGCAATTGGCAGTGCCCCCCACGTTCCGCCCGCCGTACGGATGTCGATTTTGGTGACATCATGTCCTTGGGCGACCAATCCCTTCAGGCGGGTTTTGACCTGTCTGTAGGCGTCAAATCCATTCCGGACCGCCCGCATCATGGCCGGTTCGTTGCTTAAATAACTTTTAGGCATGCCTTTTTCAGACGGGCAGTAAATACATTGGCCGGGGCAGCCCATCGCCTTGGTCAGCACCGTGATGTTCGCGATACCCGAAAGCGTACGGACTTTCCGTTTCTGGATGACTTTTAAAACAGCGGGGGACGGTTTGATTTTTTTCGCTTCCACAAGCTCCCGGTACGCCTGGATCAGTTCAAGGTTTTTCGGAAGTACCCCGCCATGTTCCTTGGTTAGTTTGTTACGGATCAGCTTTAATTTTTTTTCATCCAATTCTCCCTCCTTCGTCAATTGAAGGATGATTTTTTTGGCCAGCGGGATCAATGATGTGCGGACCGAATAAATAGCCATCGGTAGTGGTTAGAGTGATGATATTTTAGGTGTTTTTTAAGTTTTTGGCAAGACCCTGAAAAATCACAAAGCGAGTGAAGAGCTTGCGAGCTAAGCGTAGCGAGGAGTTGAAGCGGGTCTGCGGACCCCGGTAAGTTGTGAGCAACACGTTCCGAATGGAACAAGGGCAAAGCCCGCAGCGAAATGAGGATAAATCATGAAAAGTTACGAAGAAACTTTAAATGATTTAAGTGTTGTATTACCCTATTGCGAAAAGCTCGCGAAGCCAGGCGAGCCAGTGATGAGTGAGAGCCGCTATTTTGGAAAGACTGAAAACCTTTTTTAAAGGTTTTCGGAAACCTAAGTTGTATCAATCACCCAAAACCACTGGCCGTAATCGGTCAGCAAAAAGGTCTCATTGCCATACGTACAGGCGCGGCCGATGGTGTAATTTTTCGGCGCGTCGCTGGACACTTCTTCAAGAAGCGCCAGATCCGGATCAGTGGTCACATAGATAAAATGTTTGGTCAGCCCTCTGGTCAGGTCCAGCATATAATCCACCCGCGGACAGCGGTTGTTATGCACCAGACGGCGCATTTCATTCAGTATTTTTTTACGCTGGTAATTTTCCATCACCACCTTCACGTTTTCGGTAATCGGGTGGACAATGGTAGCGTTGATGAGACGCTGATAATTTCCATACTGACTGTGTACCAATAAGATCATCAGCACATAAACCACCACGGAAAGATAGACAAAAAGATAACGGTGGATCTGCCGTAGAAACGTCAGTTCCATCAAGTGGCTGGTGGCCAGGCGATACGTCAGTAAAATGACCAGAAGCGTCTGGCCGGCATACAGCTTTTCTTCAAGCGTGGCGTTTTCCAGGATCTTTAGAATCGCTGTGTATTTTAAAAGAACGCCGATAAATATCCCCATGACGGAAAGCGTGAAAAAACGCACTAAAGTGCCATGCCGAACTTTCACCCGCATCACTACATCCACCACAAAACTCCAGTGCTTGAACACGAAACCGTTCAGCACCAAAACCACCATCATCTCGATCAAAGTAAACGCCAGAAAGAAGGCGAAAAAGAACGCGATGGAGGGGATGATGATTTCAAAAAGTTCAGATGACATGCCGCTTGTGGTACAGTACCTATGTTAACACATTTGCCATGAAAAAACTCCCGATTGTCATCACCGGTTCGCTGGCCTACGATCACATCATGACGTTTCCCGATAAATTCGCTAACCACATACTGCCCGACAAAGTGCATATGCTGAACGTGGCGTTTAATGTCGATAAACTGAACGTCAATTTAGGGGGCACGGCCGGGAACATCGCGTATAGTTTGGCGTTATTGGGTGAAAAACCCTCCATTTATGCCGCGGCCGGAAATGATTTCCGGGATTATGAGATGAAGTTGAAATCACTGGAACTGCCGACCGATGACATCCGGATTTTTGAAGACGAAAAAACCGCTCAGGCATTCATCACCACCGACCTGGCGGACAACCAGATCACCGCGTTCCACGGCGGGGCCATGTTCCGCGCCAGCGAACACCCGCTGGTAGTAGGTGAAAAGTCGCTTGTCATCATCGCGCCCAATGACGCCAGGGCCATGGTGGACCATACTCATTACTGCCGGCATCACAAGCTTCCGTTCCTTTTCGATCCCGGCCAGGCGTTCAATGCCCTGAGCGCGGACCAGCTCGTTAAATCCGTCCACGAAAGCAAAGCGCTGGTGCTGAATGATTATGAATGGCAGTTGTGGAAAGAAAAAACATCGCTGTCCGAAATAGCCACGCTCGGATTAACCGAAGCCGTCATCATCACTAAAGGCGAAGAGGGCTGCCGGATTGTTACAATCAAAGAAGAGTTTGAACTGCCCGCCGTATCCGATTTGCAAGTGGTCGATCCAACTGGCTCGGGCGACGCGTTCCGCGCCGGCCTGTTATATGGCTTATCGCGCGGATGGGAGCTGGAAAAAAGCGCTCAAACCGCCACGGTGCTGGCATCGTTTTGCGTGGAAACGCAGGGAACGCAGAATCATGAATTTACGATGGAGGATTTTAAAAACCGTTACCGGGAAACGTGGCACTCCAATTTCTGATTTCATCCTGAATCAAGTTCAGGATGAAATCAGAAATGCGAAATCAGAAATATTATCTTTTTCGTTTTGCCCGTAAAATCATACCAAGCACCACCGAGGCCAGCGCCAATGCTACAATGGCCCAGAATTTGCCGAACGTGCCTAAAAATAAGGCGATGATGCCGAAGATAGCAGAAAGAACGTAGATAGCTATGAGCACCTGCCGTTCGGAAAATCCGATCTGCAGCATGCGGTGGTGCAGGTGGACGGCTTTGCGGTATTTGTCCCACTCGCCGCCTTTCCACGGAGCTTTGCGGTTGTACAGGCGGTACACGATCACATACAGGGCGTCCAGAATCGCGAAACCTAAAATTAGAAAAGTGGTGGCGATCTTTCCGCCGGAAAAAATAGCGAGCACTGCCAGAAGCAGGCCTAAAAACATGGAACCCGAATCGCCGAGCAGGATTTTGGGCGGGAAGAAATCAAACAGCCAGAACGCCAGCGCTATCATCGCAACAATGATCGCCATCGTGGCGATCTCGGGCTGGTTTACCAGATCCGAAATACTCAGAAAGAAAAGCACCAGGCTTCCCAAAACCGTGATTCCGGAAACGAGTCCCGGAATGCCGTCCAGCCAGTTCATCGTGTTGACGATCAGAACGACCCAGGCGATGGTGAACAGGGCGGAAAAAAGGATGAGCGTGTACTCCATGGCTCCGAAACTGAGGCTCAGTTTGATCTCGTTGAGTGGAATATAACCGCCGAAAGGATTGGTGATGGTGTCGATGCCGATCCCTACGCCCACCAGGATGACCCCCACTGCCACCTGCGTAAAAAGCCTCAGCCAGGCCGGCAATTCCACCCGGTCGTCGATAAAACTGATCACCACCAAAAGCCCTCCGGCCAGAAGCAGACCGACGAGTTTAACCGTCGGTTCGAAAAAAATCAGCGCCAGCGCCGTAAAGACCAAAAACAGGAGCACACCTCCCGGATAAGGGATGGGTTTTCGTTTTAAGCCGTATTTTTCCGGCCGGTCCATAAGGCCCAGTTTCGGAAAAGCCTTCAGGGCGATAAGAAGACAGAGGACTGTTAATCCAAATGCCGACAATCCGGGGAGGAAATATTGCATAGTATAAAACTGAAAGTCGGGATAATTATCCCGACTTTCTAGAAATTAATATCCGACGAGGTGTTTACGGATGGATAGGAGTATGATGGGCCGGAAGAGGTGCTGAATAAACTGATGACCAGATATAAAGAAAGGATAACACCACCAAGGGCCAGAATGGCGAAAATCCACACCACGGTCTTGAATTTTTGGCTCAGGTAACTGTATTTGACGGTATGGCGGAAAATCAGGGCGCTGATCCCCAGGAAACCGATCAGAAGGACGATGTAAATGGCAAGGACAATGCCCATAAACGGATGGGTTGAACGGCCATTAATATACCATATTTCAGTGGTCGGTAACCAGTGGCAGCTAAACGAATACATCGCGGTATTGCATCGCGGACTGGAGAGTCCGCTCTGCCTTGACCCGTTGCCGGGAAGCAGATACAATCAAGCCGAACGAAAACGCTGGATTTCAAGACCATGTTTTCGGAAAGCGGATGCAAAGGGAATGGCGGCCGCGACTGGAAGCCGCCTGCACAGCGCTCCGGAAATACCATCCTGAAAGATGTTTTCTGACATTTAAAGAGCGGCCCGATGGTTATCGGACAAGCGGGGTGGAACCGCCCGAAAGGGTCCCCGGTAGGTTTTATATCTAGCGGCTATTTTTAAAAACGTTTATCGGTTAGCGTAACACGAAGCTCGATCGAGCATCGAGATACGATAAACAATAGCCGAAATCATAATCTATAATTATTATCTAAGATGAAAAAAATAACTATTGAACAAAAACGCCATTCCCTGTCCCACATCCTGGCGCAGGCGGTGCTCGAGATGTTCCCGGACGCCAAACTGGCCATCGGGCCGGACATCGACAACGGTTTTTATTACGATTTCGATCTTCCCCGCACCCTGATCCCGGAAGACCTGCCGATCCTGGAAAAAAAGATGAAGCACATCATCAAACAGAACCAAAAGTTTGAAAAGTATGAAGAACCTATGGAAGCGGCGATCAAATTTTTAAAAGCCACTAAGCAGGATTATAAAATTGAAATGGCGGCGGATCTGAAAGGGGAGGGGGAAAAGAAAATCAGTTTTTACAAAAACGGCCCGTTTGTAGATATGTGCAGAGGCCCTCATACTGACTCTACCGGCCAGATCGAACTGGGCAGTTTCAAGCTGGATAAGATCGCGGGGGCGTACTGGAAAGGAGACGAAAAACGTCCTATGCTCCAGCGGATTTACGGGCTGGCGTTTGACACGCCCAAAGAACTCGACGATTACCTGAATATGCGAAAGGAGGCGGAAAAGCGCGACCACCGCAAACTGGGCAAAGAGCTCGATCTCTTCAGCCTGCATGATGAAGCAGGAGGGGGACTGGTTTACTGGCATCCGAAAGGCGGCCGTATGCGCAACGCCATCGAGACCTTCTGGAAAGGAGAGCATTTTAAAAATGGGTATGAACTCGTTTTCACTCCCCATGTAGGGCGCTCCTGGCTGTGGCAGACGTCCGGCCACCTGGATTTTTATAAGGACAGCATGTACGCGCCGATGGAAATCGATGAGGAAGAATTTTATGTGAAGCCCATGAACTGCCCGTTCCATATTATGATGTACAAGAATTCCGCGCGTTCGTACCGCGACCTTCCCATGCGGTGGGCGGAGCTCGGCACCGTGTACCGTTACGAGGCCAGCGGGGTCCTGCATGGTTTACTCCGTGTACGCGGGTTCACACAGGATGACGCCCACGTTATCTGCACCATTGAGCAGATCGAGGACGAAATCCTCGAAGTCCTCCGTTTTTCGCTGAAGATGTGGAAAGCGTTCGGCTTTAAAAACATCAAGGCGTATGTTTCCACTAAACCTGCAAAAAGCGTGGGGGATGAAAAGCGGTGGAAGCAGGCCACCAAAGCCTTGCAGAAGGCCATTGACCAGGAAAAACTGGAATGCGAGATCGATGAAGGCGGCGGCGCGTTTTATGGCCCGAAGATCGACCTGAAGGTGAAAGATGCATTGGGCCGTGAATGGCAGATGACCACTATCCAGTTCGACTTTAACTTACCGGAGCGGTTCGACATGAAATACATCGGCATGGATGGAAAAGAGCACCAGCCCTACATGGTGCACCGCGCACTTTTGGGCTCTCTGGAACGGTTTTTCGGAGTCCTTATTGAACACTATGCCGGCGCTTTCCCTGTGTGGTTCGCCCCTGTGCAGGTGGCGGTACTGCCCGTGGCCCAGGCCCATGAAAAATACGCGGAGACGCTGAAAAAGGAATTGGCCGGCGCCGAGGTGTGGGTGGATTATATGAACGCGGAGGAAACGCTGGGAAAACGAATCCGTAACGCGGAAAAGCTGAAGATCCCTTATATGTTAGTGGTCGGCGATAAAGAAAAGAAAGACAAGACAGTCACCATCCGCGATTATAAGACCAAAGGCCAGAAAACCGTTAAATTCACCAGCTTTTTAAAATCCATCACGGAGGAAATTAAAGAAAGAAAATTATAAATTTTCATTTTTCAATTTTTAAAGGTTTCAGAAAAAAGGCTCTACTGAGCCTTTTTTCTTCATGACCACCATGATTTTTTGATGTTTATTTATTAGGCTGCTTTTTTCTCTTTCTTGGCTTTGGCTTTTGGCTTAACGGGTAATTTGGTAGGCGGGGCCTGAGACGCAAGGTCTTGCGTCTCTACGGCATCGCCGGACGGCGTTGCCGTATCGGCTGGGGTAATAACCTTGGCTTTTTCCGCCTCCTTTTTCGCTTTTTCTTCCTCCTGTTTTCTCAGATTGGCTTTCACCTGGCGGGTCGCGTTTTCCAGCCACTGGGGCGCGGAATAGCCGGAAATATAGGTGCTGCCTTTAATGGCGACAACAGGGCCGTGGACAGGAAGGCAGTCCGCGATAGTCACCGTTTCCTGACCATTCTTACTTTTCCCAAATGTCAGGTTTAAGACCGCGGAAAAACTGGTGGGCCGGTGGGCGCGCGGAAGCGTGATCTGGTCGGTAACCCGGATACTGCCGGGCTGTTTGACGATGTCGCCGTAACGGTCATGCAGTTTTCTTTTCCGTTCCTGCCAGGCGCGTGCCAGGTCACTGGTCCGCTGGATCTGCGGATGCGGTTTGTAATGGTAAGGGCGTCCGTCCCGTCCGGTTTGTGCCTCCAGCAGGCCTTCCGCGGTGACGTTACGCATCAGCTGTTTCAAGTGACCAGCGCTTTCCGCGCCCTGGATTTTTTTCAGGAAACGGGTGACCAGCTGTTCGATACGGGGAATGTTGTGCTCCACCAGAATATCGTTGTAGCACTGGCGAAGCGCTTCCACGGATTCCGCATCCTGGTTGTTTTCCGCGCGGAGAAAGAATTTATCCGCGGACACTCTTTTATTATTGATCTTTCCAAAGAATCCCAGATCCACCTCAAGCGGATTTTTAGGCTCCTGGTTTTTAGGTTTATCGTATTTAGACATATTATTATAAATGGTTATAAAAAAATAAAATAATGTTTTGTCCACTTTCAATCGTGGAGATTATTATAATATGACTAAACTATTTTGTCAATAGTGCTAAAAACCATCCTCCAAATACCCAAAAAAGGCTTACTAATAAGCCAAAAACAAACTGACAATCAAACCTTGTCAGCATATTCTTTATTCGCCATTCCCGCGCAGGCGGGAATCTAGGTCTATCAGAACAGATTCCCGATCAGGTCGGGAATGACGAATAGTTTTATTTTAATATAAACAAATCCATCATCGCTTTACTGGTGGCCAGGACTTCCCGTTTTTTAAAATCAAAGATCTTTGCATACGTGCGCCGGTCCGACGCGATCCCGACAGCGCTTATCCCCAGATGTTTGGCAATGAAAAGCGCGCGCGGTAAATGGAACGCCTGGGTCACAATAATCAGCTCGCTGATGTCCGACGCGTTGCGGATGGAGGCAAGGGTATTTAATCCTTTCGGGTCTTCAATCAGGTCGTTTTCTTCCACCCCGCGTTCCAACGCGTACTTTTTCATCCCCTCCACTTCGTTCGGCGCGCCCGAAAGGATGAGTTTCTGCACTTTTTCTGTTTCATAAAGCTCGATGGCGGTCTCCATCCGGTCGGCCAGTATATCGGAAAGGGAAGTGGGATAAGCCGCCGCGCCCAGCACCAGCGCCACGTTTTTTTCAGGGGCGCTTTCTACGGTTTCATAAATCCGGTCAAGCGTGCTTTGCTGGATGTAAACGGTAGAGGCAAACGGCAGACTTAAAAACAAAGCCAGCGTAGCGCTGACCGTGACAAATCCTTTTTTGCAGAGGGAAATTTTATTCATGACCAAAACAGTTTAGCGGAAAATCAGATAAATAAAAAGTTTGAAAATTACAAGAAATGATTTAAAATCTTATAGCTATGTGCCCGAGTGGCGGAATTGGTAGACGCGCACGACTCAAAATCGTGTTCCTTCGGGAGTGAGAGTTCGATTCTCTCCTCGGGCACCATATCCCCAAAGCGACTGTCGTTTCTGCGGCGTCGCCTTTCGGCGAAGCCTCCGTTTACTCCGTAGCTTTGGGGCCCCTGCCCCAGAAAATACAGTCGCTATCGCTCCTTTCACATTTTCTGGGGACCCCTTTGGGTGCCCTCGTAGCTTCAGTAAACTTTTTCACACCACTTTTCGTAACCCGGAAGCTCATTGATCACGGCTTTGTCGATCAGGGCTTTGAGCTGTTTAACGACCGGACCCATTTTACCTCCTAAACTTGACTCAGGACCGATTTTTTTATTGTCCACTTGCTTCACCCACACGATCTTGCAGGCGGTGCCGGTTAGAAAGACTTCATCAAATTTATACAGATCCGCTTTTTTAAACCGTACTTCTTTAACCTTTAACCCAAGTTCCTTTTTCGCCAGTTCAATAATGGAACGGCGGGTAATACCGTCTAAGTTATTGGCGGAAAGCGGCGGGGCATAAAGCACGCCGTTTTTTACGCCGAACAGGTTCGAGGAGCTGGCTTCCGCCACGGAACCGTCACGATTGAGCATCACCGCCTCGTCGAATCCGGCGCGCACCGCCTCGCTTTTGGCCAGCGCGGAGTTGGCGTATAAGCCCGTGCATTTGGCTTTGGTGGGGATCATGTCATCATCCACCCGCACCCATTTGCTCACTTTCAGTTTCAGGCCGCCACCCGTGTTCATGTAGTGACCGAACGAGATCATATACAGGGCGAAATCCGGTTCCGAACCTTCCAGCGTTGGCACGATCTGGGTAGAGCCGGCGTACACCAGCGGCCGGATGTACACATCGCTTCTGATTTTATTTTTCCTGATCAGCCCTGTCAGGATTTTGCGGAAATCCGCGTAGCTCATCGTCCACGGCATGCCGAGCATCTTCACGCCGTTTTTCATCCGTTCAAAATGGTCTTTCGGCCGGAATAAATACAAGTTGCCGTTATGCCAGTGACCGCGTATACCCGCATACACCCCCAGCCCGTAATGGATGACTTTGGATTGAATAGGGATGTGGGCGTCTTTGATTTTGACGGTTTGGCCGCGAATGTAGGCGTAGGGGAAAGTGTTCATTTCAGATTTTTGACCACTGATTAAGTTGATTAAAGGATTAACATATTCTTATTTTACCTTTTACTATTCATGTTAATCACTTTTAATCATTTTAATCAATCATGGCCATCAGGTAAATCATTTAATCATAGTCGATTTCAGGTTCAATATAAAGTAAGTCGGTGGGGGAGGCAATTTGAAGCGGTCGCCTATAGGTATATTAGTTATATAGTTATATTACTACCCTTCTAAACTAATTACCCACTTACCCCGGTTATAAAGAAGGGGATACATAAATACCTTTATTCATAAAAAAGTATTGACGGAGTGAACATTTGTTTACTAAACTTTAAGGTGCGCAAGGTGCGCAAGTGCGCTTGTACGCGATGAATATTTTGTAACCAGATGAATATGAGAAATATTTATAAAAATCTAAAAATTTGGCAAAAAATGCATCAATTAGTCTTAAAAGTCTATGAATACACAAAAGACTTCCCATCGGAGGAAAAATTTGGGCTTACAAGTGATATGCGACGGGCTGCTCGTTCGATTAAAGCTAACTTTGTCGAAGGATACAAAAGGAAAGGTTATAAAGATGCTATGAATTTTTTCAATCGGAGCGATGCTTCATTGGAAGAGTTAGAAGATCATACATTAATCGCACTTGATTTGAAATATCTACCAAAAGCTTACTTTGACGAGTTGGAGAATTTAGAACGAGAGGTCGCCATTTTTCTTGATCGCTGGCAAAAGGAATATCATGAAAGGTCAAATGGCGGACCTGGCGCACATGCGCACGTGCGTACATAAAAAAAGCAAAAATATGAAAAAAGGAATCGCCACATTCACTCTCGACAGCGGCAAATGCCCCAAATGGCTGTTTACCCGCATGGTCAAACTCGGGCGCGAGATGTCCCGCGTGCTGATCGAAGAGTTCGGCCCGGATGAATTCATCCGGCGGATCGGCGACCCGGTGTGGTTCCAGTCGCTGGGCACCGTGCTGGCTTTCGACTGGAACGCCAGTGGGCTCACCACCATCCTCACGGCCGCGCTCAAAGAGGCTTTCCGCCAGCGGGAGCGGGAATGGGGCGTGTTTATCTGTGGGGGGAAGGGGAAGACCTCCCTCAAAACCCCGGATGAGATCGAAACATGGGGCCAGCGCCTCCTTTTATCGGAAGACCACACCCACCGCCTCGCCTATAACTCCAGAATGTCTGCCAAGGTCGACAGCGCCCTGGTGCAGGACGGGTTCCAGCTGTATCACCATGCCTTCTTTTTTTCGAAAAACGGCGCGTGGACAGTCGTTCAGCAGGGGATGAATCAGGAAAAACGCACGGCCCGCCGGTATCACTGGCATTCGGAAAACGTGCAGGACCTGATCGTCGAACCTCATTCCGGCATCGCGTCCCAGTCCTTCAGCCATCACACCTTAAACCTCACAGCCAAAAGCGGGCAGAAGAACCGCGACATCGCGGTGGAATTTATGAATTCCAATGCCGTCACGGTGCAGAAAGACATCCAGCTCCTCCGCAAACATTCTTCTAAATTGTCGCAAATGGTCAGTTTTAAGGCGGACGGCGACCAGATGACCCTGCTGAATCTGGAAAATACGGAATTTAAAGTCCACCCCGTGGTTGAGGAGAATTTCTGGCACAGCCGGTATCTGGAACGGATGCTTTTAAAACTGGTCAGCGACAAGCCGGGCAGTTACGAAAACCTGCTCGCCACCAAAGGCGTCGGCCCCAAAACCGTGCGCGCCTTATCGCTCGTCTCCGAAGTCATTTACGGCGCGCCCGCCAGCTACATGGACCCGGCCCGTTACTCCTTTGCCCATGGCGGGAAGGACTGCACGCCTTACCCAGTCGACCGCCTCACCTATGACCACACCATCGAGGTTTTAAGCCGGGCGGTGCGCAAAACATCCCTCACTCCCGCGGATAAGACAAAAGCCCTCCAGCGCTTAAACGGGCTGGTGATTGCCTAACCAGCTGGAGCGTATCTGATGCAATCCCTGAAGAATTGAATGCTATTCCTTTATCTCCGCCTTGATCTCTTTAATCCTTTTTTGGATTGCTTCAATGGCACGGTACGCCCTTTTTACCCGGCCAGTCCAGGAGGGGGCGTCGTTGACGCAGGCGCAGTTAATAATCGACTGGTTCCACTTTAGATCTTCTTCCAGCTTCGCCAGGATGACTTCCTGGAGGTTTTCGCGGATGGGCACCACGATGTTACAGGTATCCCCGAAACCGCTTTCCGGGCAGGGCTCGGTCACTTTGATCTCCCCCGGGATTTCCACGGGGGCTGAGGGGGCTAAAATGAATTTGGCAGCTTTTTTAGGCATAGGAGGCTTTATTAGGTAATTTTATTTTAACATAAAAATTAAAATTGTCAATATACTTTCTTTCCCTCATTTTTTCCCCCGCCTCAGCAAGATCACGCTTCCTGTCGCGCTGACTAAAAAGACCAGCGGGCAGACCATCAGCGCCAGGATAAAAAAGAACGCTTCATCCCCGCCGCTTCCCCAAAAGTCCGCGCCGAATAAGCAGATGAACAGGGCGTACACCAGATTATGCAGAATGACACTCGGAAACACCGCAGCGGACGACGCACCTGTCAGGACCAAAAACCATTTCAGTCCCCCCTTCACTTTTTGCCTTACCGTAAACACGATCAGCACGATACCCAGGATAAAAAACGCGATCCCCAAAACCGCGGCCGCGAAAAAAAGAGTCCGCCGTATTTCGGGGGGCATGGGGATCATGAAATAGCCGATGAGCAACAGAAAAACTGCGATCAGCAGGCCGAGGGTCCATTTGATTTTGTGAGTTTTTGTTTTTTTCATAATTTCCAGGGATTTGAAGGGTGTGAAGGACTTGAATGAACGATTAATGGCCAATCGTTCAAATCATTTCAATCCCTCAAATCTTAATTTTAATAAAGTCCGTGCTCATGAAAACATTCCACATATTCCCTGTCGTATTTCAGCACATGCTCCGCGAACCACTGGCCTAAGAAACCGATGGCGTCGGCGGACACGTTCCGTTTATCCTCCCGCAGGTCTTTCTGAAGTGACAGGACTTTCTGGGAAAACTCGCGGTGCTGGGCAATATGCTCATCGGTCTTTTTATAATCAAATTCACGGAAATATTTTTCTTCGGTCTCGAAATGGGTGAGCGCGTAATCCGCCATGTCCTGTACGATCTCATCGATGACAAAATCATCCACCCCGCCATCGATGCTCTCGCAGAGCTTGTTCATGATGCCGACCAGTTTCTGGTGCTGGCCGTCGATCTCCTTCACATCGACATTATAACTTTGGTTCCATTGTACACAGGTCATTTTTATGAGGTTAGATCGATTTTTATTTTAATCTATTATTTATAAAAGAGGAATACGGGAAAGCATTGACAAAAACTAAAATATTAGTATAATTTACTACTTTATATTTTAATCGCAGTTTTAAAAACCAGCTAACCGAATATGACGCAGGAATCCCTTCCTTCCACTGAAGAGATCCAGGAACTTGCCGACCGTTGCGAGGCGCTGATTCAGGAAACCCGCCGGGTAAAAACCCTTTTAAGTCGTGCCAGGCGTTATGAATTCAGAAATATTCGTTCAGTTCTGATGGGGCTTTTGGACCTTCCCGGTTCTTTTCCCGCTGAAAAAATAAAGGAACTTTTTGAAAACGTAAGGGAGCGTGTCCAGGGTATGATTGATAACCCGCAAAACGCCGGTCATCACAATCATATGCTTCACGGAAAAAAATAGGCAGGAGAATCGCTTTCGGATTGAAATTTGAGTTCAGCGTATTATAATCATAATCGTTGTTATTAACCAAAATAAACATGGTTAAAAAGAAAGCCAAAAAAACCGTGCTGATCGTGGAAGACGACAGTATGCTGCGTAAAGTCTTAACCCGCCGGATCGCTGAAGAGGGGTATAGGGTTTTAGAGGCGGAAGACGGCCAGGAGGGTCTTCAGATCGCCCTGAAAAAACACCCTGACCTCCTTTTGCTCGATCTTATGATGCCGGTGATGGATGGGGTGGAGATGCTGAAAGAATTACGGAAAGATAAATGGGGCAGCGGCGTGTATGTTTATATCCTTACCAACAAAGAACCCGATACCGATATTCTGGATGAAGCCGAACGGGAACCTTACCGGTCCACCTATCTCATGAAAAGCGATTACGGGATCGATGAGATGGTGGAGGTGGTGAATGGTTATTTTGAAAAATAGCGCCGGACCGCTGAATACCAAAAAACCCGCCCATTGCCTTAAGACAGGGGGCGGGTTTTAAGTTTAAGACAAAAGGGATTAGCCTTCGCGCGGAGGACGAGCCTCGTTGACCACGATGTTGCGGCCATCCAGCTCTTTCTCGTGCCACATGTCAATGGCGGCCTGGGCCTCCTCTTCGGTGGCCATTTCCACAAAGCCGAAGCCTTTGGAACGTCCGCTCATGCGGTCTTTAATAACTGTCGCTTCCACGACCGTGCCGGCCTTAGCGAAAGCGTCACGAAGGGTGTCATCGGTGGTTTTCCACGCGATCCCTCCAACGAATAATTTTTTATTCATAATGAGATAAAAAATTAGAAAATAAACTGCAAAGGTCCTTAGGTTGCAGTTCACTTCACAAACGAGTTGGAGTAACGCACACTAGGAAAACTTGCAAAAAGGATTATGGGCGAAGAAAGGAGAAAAGGCAAGCGAAAATTCCAAGCCTATTCACAGCCAATTCGCAGTCCAGCCGAGATCCATCCGTTACTCATTCTTCACCCATCCCTTCTTAATCGCGTCCGCTTCCTGGCAGAAATGCCGTTCGCCGGGCTGGTCGCCGATGATCACATTGTCATACCCCTTGCTGTCCGGCAGATAATAGATCTTTTTGCCGTCTGCCGTTACATTGGCTTTTACCGGGCCGCCCTTAGCGCAGAAAACGGCATGGGCGATATTGATGAAGATCAGGAATACGATGGCGCCGATCAGCGCCGCCAGTACCCATTTTCTGGACAGCGCCAGGTCCTTCACCTTTTCCGGGGTGATGATTTTTCCGAATTCATAATCAATGTGGTTTAAGGGCGGAATTTCCTCCACTTCGATCGTGTCCGTGGTCACTTCAGTTTTTTTGTATTGGTAAAGATGGCATTCGGTCTCGGTGAGCAGAGCGCCGTACAGCACTTTTTCATCCCGGCAGTAGCGGTGGAAATTATTGATATCGTGTTCGGTCAGTTTGGGCGTGCTTTTAACAGTCTTTAAACCGATCACGATCAGCTTTTCGCGCCGGGTCTGGGCGTCGTAAATATAAATGTCGTAACGGTTATCGTCGGCGGCGGTCGAGGCGGGTTCTTCGCCCATCCGCTCCTCGCCGATCACCAGCGCGTCTTTCACCTCCGGCATCATAAAGTCCTTAAAATCCTCCTCACTTTCAAACCGCCGGTCGCCGGTCATACCGAGCAGTTTTTCTTTGGTCAGGTTGTCTTCTGTCATGGTTCTTTTTGTTAATTTATTTTATTTTACCATACTTCGAATAGACTGCGAATAGACTTCGGATTGACGACGAATAGACTTCGAATGGACGGGGCGGTCAGGATTACTTTTTCGCCGACTTCTTCTTCGTGGCCGGTTTTTTGACCGTCTTCTTAATAGCCTTTTTCGCCGCTTTCTTCGCCGCTTTCTTTTCGGGCGTTTTTGCCGCCTCCTCAGCCGGTTTCACGATAGGCGCCTCCTTTTTAATGCCCGCTTCTTCCAGCGCTTTGATGATCCGGTCGAGCTTTTTGTTCAGCCGGTCAAACTCCTGCCGGTTCTCATCGGTTTTCCGTGAGCTGAAGCCGCTCTCTTTAGCGCCGCCGAAACAGCTGTCGCAGTACACCGGCTTGTCGCCTGTGGGTTTAAAAGGCACTTCGCACGGTTTTCCGCATTCGGAGCAGGTGGCGCGGTGCATCTCTGGCCTCCCACGGTCTCTGCCTCCATCCCTTCTTCCAAAATCCTTTTTGCCGAAATCCCTTCCGCCGGCCTTATCCGAATTCTTAAAACAGTCACTGCAGTACACCGGCTTATCGCCTGTGGGTTTAAAAGGCACTTCGCACGGCTTCCCGCACGCAGAACAGGTTGCCCGGTGCATATTTGGCCGTCCGCCCCTGTCACCGAAATCCCTTCCGCCACGGTTACCCCCAAAATCCCTGCCGCCGCCACGGTTACCAAATCGCCCTCCGCCCCCTTTATTAAAATGTCCCATAGTATTGTGATTAGTTGTTATCAGCCAAAAGACTTTAGGCTTATTGGCAACTAAAAGCAAGGCGGTTATTCAAAAAGACCGTCCGGACAATCAATATCCAAACGGCCTTTTCTGACAATTACAACACGTGATTAGACGAGCGTAACTTTTACAGCCCGAGGGCCTTTAGGGGAAGCTTCCTTTTCAAAAGTAACTTTCTGACCTTCGCTTAAATTGTTAAATTCAGCGTCGACCAGATCGTTTCCGTGAAAGAAAACGTCCTTATCCTCTCCTTCCGGAGTGATAAATCCAAAGCCCCTGTCGTTGAGCTTTTTAATGGTACCTTCCATAAAAATAAAAGGTTAAAAAATAAATTCCGCTAAGCAATGTTATTGGAATTTATTATCTAAACCCTATAAGATTCCCTATTGGATGTCCTAAGTGGACTTGTTAATAATACAGTAATTTTTGGAATAGTCAATAGGATGTTTGCATTGACTTTTTAGTTAATTTTTGATAATATTTAACATATGTTAAATAAAAAATTATAATTTAACAAAACCATCTGATGCTCAGAGATAATTATTACTCAACCACAGAAGTCGCTGAACTTTTAGGCGTCAGCCGTATCACGGTCTTCAACATGATAAAAGACGGCCGGCTGCAGGCTGAAAAGGTGGGGCGGAATTATCTGGTTCCTAAAAAAGCATTAGGCATTGAGGCTGAGCTGACAAAAGACCAGGAGGAAAAGATCACCAAGGCGGTTAAAAAAACAGTGAAGGAATACGGGGAGACCTTAAGACTTTTAGCTAATGAATAAGCTGACCATACAGAAAGTCGAATTTCTGGCGCATCGGTTAGCCAGGGAAACCATGAGCTGGGATGAGCCCATCCCTGACTTTAAAACACGTTTCCCCGGAATCCTTGAAAGCTGTCTGGCCACCCCGTTCGGAACATTCGGCGGGAAGGATTTTTATAAAGGGTTTATTGAAAAAGCAGGAGTCCTGTTTTACCTGATGATTAAAAACCACCCTTTTCAGAACGGCAATAAGCGGATCGCGGTGACATCGCTTTTAACCTTTCTGAGTCTCAACAAAAAATGGCTGCATGTAGGCACGCAGGAGCTTTATCGCTTTGCCGTGTGGGTGGCGGAAAGTTCAGCGGATGTAAAAGAAGACACCATCCGCGCTATCCAGACATTCCTTAAGAAGTATTTAAAGGATCTGTAAACGGGGACCCCCTCTCCCGACGTGACGTCGGGATGCTCCCCCTCACTTGAGGGGGAGATTGTTTGTTTTTTGTTTTTTGTTTTTTACTACTGGGCATCGCCCGGTAAAACAGCATCGTGGTGAATAAAAACAGGAACACGGCAAAAACGCCCGTCGCGGCCTTTGCCGCAAAAATTAACTTACTTCCTCTACGGCTGAACGGTATGTACAGTAATCATTTTTCGTATAGATTCCGGATGGACTTCGAATGGACTTCGGATGGACTTCGAATGGACTTCGAATGGACTTCGGATGGACTTCGAATGGACTTCGAATGGACTTCGGATGGACTTCGGATGGACAACTGAATTACGGTCAATGCGATGTCAATTCGCAGTCAATACGACGTCGGAAGGGTTCGCCGTAGGCGAAGGGCTAGGCGGAAGCGATAGCCTCCCGATACGCACAATAATCACACTCCTCACCCGCCTCCGGCATCTTTTCACTTTCCAAACACTCCTTTATCTCCAAAAGCGTCGGCTCCACCCACTTGTCACTTCCCGTGTAGGGGATTAGTTTTGTAACAAATTCCAGTTTGTTATCGAACACGTCTTTCTCCGTATCACCATTCGCGTACACAAAATACGCCGTGTCCGAAACCTTAAAACCATTTTTCCGTAACAGCCACTCATATACCTCACTCTGCCGTTTATACCCCTCCTGCCAGTCCTTATCCAGCGCCATGATCTCCTCCGCCTTACTGGTCGCCTTGTAATCCACCACGATCAGCGTCCCATCCGGCATCACCCACACATCATCCACACCGCCAGACACCAAAAATCCGGTCGGTTCATGCAAAAACTGCACACCCGCGTGCAAAGAATCCCTCCACTCATCCATCTTCTCGTGCGCAAACGGCACGGCATCCACTCCATTCGCCACCATAATCGGATGGGGCTTGCCCTCCGCCCGGTACTTATCAAACTCCTTCTTCAGCAAAGCGTCCACCGCGCTGTTCAGCGTAAACGGAAACCCCGGCGGCCGCTTAATTCCCAATTTATTATCCAGCCAGAAACACCGCGGGCATTCCATAAACAAATCGATCTTCGACCGCGATAATCTCCAATTCTTTCCGCCATAATTCCAGGCCTCCTGGCGGGGGATTTTGTAGTAGTCGGACATTTTTGTTTTGGTTAGACTAAAAGCTATTATACCAGATTGTTTTTTTCTTAAAGTTAATGGGTTATAATCCAATTGTTTAAATCACATCATGTCAAAATCTATACCGTACGACGATACGAATCCCAATGAAATCGAAGCTTATGCAAAACGCTTGCTGGGTAAATGCCTAAGATCTTTTTTAGCTATTGAAGATATTAAGGAGATTAAAAAATCCAACATTCCCAAGGGGGGTGTAGGACATGTAGTGGAAAAATACTATTTTCATTACGAACCCAATTCAAGACCTGAGCCAGACTTTGTTAAAGCGGGAGTCGAACTTAAAACAACACCTTTAAAGCGATTAAAAAATGGAGAATTGCGCCCCAAAGAAAGATTGGTTTTGAATATGATTAATTTTATGGAGTTGATTAACGAAGATTGGAAGAGTTCATCTTTTTTAAAAAAGAACAACCTTCTTTTACTTATGATGTTTTTATATGAGCAGGATGTTTATTTTATTGATTATATTTTTAAGCTGATTGCTTTATGGCGTTGGCCAAAAAAAGATTTGAAGATTATTAAGGATGATTGGGAGAAAATAAAAGCAAAGGTCATTGCAGGAAAAGCACATGAATTATCAGAAAGCGATACATTTTATTTAGGCGCTTGTACAAAGGGTATCGACAGCACAAAAAGGAAAAAACAACCGAACTCATCCACTCTTGCAAAACCAAGGGCATTTTCCTTAAAACCCACTTATTTAAGGTCTTTGATAGACAGGGAAATAGCAGGAGACCGAGAGAGCTTAAAAGATTTTTATAAATCTGAAGATGCATTTGAAGATTTTGTAGTTAAAAAATTTAAACCATTTTTAGGTCGTAATATTAAGGAAATAAACAAAAAACTCGGATTCCCGTTAAATGAAAAATCAAAGGCATATGCCGTTGAGGTGGCCAAAGGTATTTTGGGCGTTCATAGGAAGAAAAAAATAGCTGAATTTGAAAAGGCGGATGTCAAACTTAAAGTCATAAGGCTTAGAAAAAATGGAACACCAAAAGAGGATATATCTTTTCCAACTTTTAAATATAAAGAGATTGTTAGTGAAAAATGGGAAGAATCAAAAGCCTTGGAAAAAATTGATAGGAAGTTCTTTTTTGTTATATTTCAGTTTGATGATGACAAGTTGATCCTTAAAAAGGTCATGTTCTGGAATATGCCAAGAAAGGATTTAAAGGAGGTAAAGAAGGTATGGATGGAAACGGTTAAAAGGATAAAAAAAGGAAAGGCTGCCACTTTACCCAAAAAAAGTGAAAACAGAGTAAGTCACGTCCGGCCACATGCTAGAAATGCAAAGGATACCTATGAGACACCACAGGGAAAACAGGTGGTCAAAAAGTGTTTTTGGCTTAATGCTTTATACCTTAAGAGCCAGATAGAAAAACATTGATGGTAGTTAAAATATTACATCGAGAGAAAATGCCGGTCAGACTTGGGAAGCCTCCAAAAGCGGCGAATAAGCATGTAACGAAATCAATGAGGGCAAATAAGGCAAGGGACACGAAACCAGAATTAGCCTTAAGAAGATTGCTTTTGGATAATGGTATGGGTGGATATCGTTTAAATTGGAAAAAAGCCCCTGGTCGCCCAGACATTTGTTATCCTGGGAAAAAGATAGCGATTTTTGTAAACGGTTGCTTTTGGCACAGATGTCCGAAATGCGATTTACCTTTGCCAAAAAGTAATCAGGATTTTTGGATTACTAAGTTCTCAAGGAATATGGAAAGGGATAGGCTGAAAAACAAAAGGCTTAGGGTATTAGGCTGGAAGACATTGACGGCATGGGAATGTGAATTGGAAAAAATGCCTGGGAGGTTGATTAAGCGCATCAAGAAATATTTTGAGACAGTTTAACTTAATTTATCCACGACTTTATTTAAAGCATAAAAACCCATAACGACCCTTAATGGTATTTCTGGTTTTCTGATTTCTGGGAAAAGACCATCGTTTTTTAGCCGTCTTTTATTGTATTTAGTTGGGGGATATACTTCATCTAAAATCCTTCTTATTTCTTCAAGGATTTCATCAGGATTTGAATAGCTATCTTCTGAAAGTAAACAGTATGCTTTCTGTAAAGCAAAATGTGATTTCATTCTTTCGAAATTGTTGGATATTTTTTTATCAAATTCATCAAAATTTTCGATTTTTTTAATTAGATTTTTGAATGAAGCGTTTTTTTGAATTATTGAATATGCCGATTTACCGCTACCATGATGTAATTTTGATTTCCAAACAAATTTTTCTTCATCAAAATCAGAATCACGATTGCTCAATTCGACCCGCATACTTTCGATTTTTAAATGCGGGATGTGCCGATAATATTGTGAAGTAAGTCTTTTTGGTTTTTGAATCTTTCGTTCGCATATTGTGCCATTGAGATCAACCGAAGCGAGTTTTTTAGGCTTTAGCGGTATAAAATCGATTTCCTCAAGCCCCATGTCTTTTCTAATGGCGCCAGCTAATGCAGCCGAAAGTGGTGGACAAACAGCATTTCCTACTAATTTATATTTCACGGATTCATTGAGGCCTTCGAATTGGTAATTGATTGGGAAGCCCATAAAGCAAGAGACCTCTCTGATTGTTGGTAGTCTAAAGCTTATATATTCGTCATTCTTTTTTTCTGCACCAAAAATAATGGATTCTCGTGTAGAGGATGAACGAGTGGCTGTGATTGTACGACATGTCCGATTAAGTCTTTCGGGAAAATCCATAACACCCATAAAACCATGATCTATTTTTAACCTTTTAGCTCTTTCCCATTCAAATTTCTCTATTCTTGTATCATAAAAATGGTCAGTTAGTTTATAGGCTTCTAATGAAAAAGGATTAGCAGGGTCTTTGATAATTTCTGGTACTTTATTAAACTTAAGGGGGTCACCAAGTGAATCAAATACGTCTTTAATCAAGACTTCTCTTCCTTTATGGGTTTTTTTAGGGATTGGATAATTACCACAAACAAATCTAATCCTGTTTTGTGGTGCGCCGTAATCGGAGGAGGTGAGTTCTTGACGTACAGGAATTTTCAAGTCAGGCCCTTTACCAGGTAGTTTTAGCCCTTTCCAAGTATATTTAAACTTTATATAATTGCCAGAATTTGGTACATTTTCTAAAAGCCAATATTTCAAAGGGCTATTCGGTTTGGATTTTTTCCATAATATTATTCGCAAATAAGCTTCTATAAGCTGGATACCCAAGCTTTTGTCAGCTTTACCTGCTTTATTGGAATATGAAAAAGAGACACAAGGGGGTGATCCGATTAAAACATCTACATCTGGAACCACTTTATCGATTTTTTCGGGTGTATCCAGTTCCAAGATATTCTTTTGGACACAATCACATTTAGGATGGTTTAAATCGTGCGTTTCAACAGCAGGTTTCCAATTATCTAAAGCGAAAATAACATCAAACCCTTTCTGTCTGAAACCTTCAGAAAACCCACCTGCACCGCAAAAGAAATCAGCTACCGTTAATGTTTTTTTATTATTCATCAATTGAAATATAACAAACAAGTTTACCTTGATCAAGCTGTATTATAAAAAATCACTTTACTAAGATCAAGTTTTGTTTTGAGTAAACAAATATTCACCAAGTCAAACAAATTTACTTGAAATATCTTTAGTTAAAGGGTCTTTTAATATATTGCCACGCAATTGCAAAATATATCCATTTTGATGTGGGCTGTGGGAGGCATAATTATTAATAATTTTATGAGGAATTTGATAAACTTCTTTGACTGAAAAATCCTTATTAAATATTACACCAATCAAATAATCAAATTCATTTGCATCCAAATTTCTTATCACACCCAATTGGCGCGACTGATTATCTGGATGTAGGCGGCGACATTTGATTTGAAACCGAACATTTTTTGAATTTTTCGCATCATAGCCGGCTTGCGAATTGGTTTCTAGATTTAACTTTAGCTTTTGCGCCACTAGCCATTCAGCATAATCAGCAACTGGATTATTAAATGTACGAATAACACCGCGCCTTTTAAGTTCATTCATAATTTCAGCGTAATGCCGAAGGAGGTTTGAGATGGATGTTTTTTTGATACTCATTATGTGGCTATCTTACCCTAAAAAACCGCAACAAAAAACTCCACCATTCCGGCAGTGCTAAATTAAAAGAACTCTTTTTTCTTTGCTTTTCTCATTAATTCTCTAAAACAGCCCCCACCAGATACTATCGGCCGTTGACCATTAACAACACGGTCACCTTTTTCAGTAATTGTCATGTAGGTCAGCTTAAAAGCATAGGCAGTCTTCCAATCCTTAGGATTACCCTTTATTTTTAGAATCATATGTAAATATTCTGGATGCTCATGGGCGTAAACAAAATCAATAACTTTACCAACTTTATAAATTTTATAAGGTGCTTCTTTATGCTTTTGAGTAACAACCCATTTACCTTTTTTTAAAGTAATTTTCTTTTTTTCAAGCCAGTTGAACAATAGTGGGTGTAATCTCATATTTCAATTATAACAAAAAACCCCACCATTCCGGCAGGGATTTTGTTGATAGGATTATTAGTCTTTCTTATCTTCATCATCCTTTTCATCCCCTTCGACCACCTCTCCTTCCTCCGCCTCCTCTTTCTCATCTTCCTTCTTTTCTTCGTTGTGGTCAGTGACTTTTACGCCTTCGTCCGCATTCTCCTGCGCGCCGGATTCTTTATAGATGTGTTCGCCGATTTTCTGCGCTTCGGCTTCCATCTCCTCCGTGGCTTTTTTCAGGTCCTCCGGAGAGGCTTTTTCGTCTTTTAAAAGATCTTTCACCGCGTTGATCTTTTCGTTGACGGATTTTTTAAGGTCATCCGGAATTTTGGCGTCGTTATCCCGCATCATCTTTTCCAGCTGGAACACCAGACCGTCGGCTTTGTTGCGGGTTTCGATTGCCTCTTTTTTCTTCTTATCTTCCTCCGCGTGGGTTTCCGCGTCTTTCTTCATTTTTTCGATTTCCTCTTCACTCATTCCGCTCGCGCCCTGGATGGTGATGGATTGTTCCTTGCCGGTGCCTTTGTCTTTCGCGGTCACATTGAGGATGCCGTTGGCGTCGATGTCGAAGGTGACTTCGATCTGGGGCACCCCGCGCGGGGCGGGGGGCACGCCGTCTAAAATGAAGCGCCCGAGGGATTTGTTGTCTGCCGCCATCTCACGTTCGCCCTGTACCACATGCACATCCACACTGGGCTGGTTATCCGCCGCGGTGCTGAAGATCTGGGATTTAGAGGTGGGAATGGTGGTATTGCGTTCAATAACAGGAGTGGCGATACCGCCGAGGGTTTCAACAGATAAAGAGAGGGGAGTGACGTCGAGCAGCAATAGGTCTTTTACATTGCTGTCGCCCATTAAAACTCCGCCCTGAATAGCCGCGCCGAGAGCCACGACTTCATCGGGATTGACCCCTTTATGAGGCTCTTTGCCGAAGATCTTTTTGGCAATAGCGGTGACAGAAGGCATGCGGGTCATACCGCCTACCATAATGACTTCGTCGATGTCTTTGGCCTCTAGCTTGGCGTCTTTCAAAGCCTTTTTACAGGGGGCTTCGGTTTTGCTGAGCAGGTCATCCACCAGTTCCTCCAGTTTAGAACGGGAAAGTTTCAGATTCAGGTGTTTGGGCCCGCTGGCGTCGGCGGTGATAAAGGGCAGGTTGATCTCTGTCTCCTGTGAGGAGGAAAGCTCGATCTTGGCTTTTTCCGCCCCCTCTTTTAACCGTTGCAGGGCCATCTGGTCTTTGCTGAGGTCGATGCCGTCCGTTTTTTTGAATTCAGAAACCAGCCAGTCGATGATACGCTGGTCAAAGTCATCTCCGCCGAGATGGGTGTCGCCGTTTGTGGAAACGACTTCAAACACTCCCTCTCCAAGGTCCAGAATGGAAATGTCAAAGGTACCGCCGCCGAGGTCGAATACCGCGATCTTCATGCTTTTTTCTTTCTTGTCCAGCCCATACGCGAGCGCGGCCGCGGTGGGTTCGTTGATGATGCGCTTCACGTCAAATCCCGCGATTTTGCCGGCGTCTTTGGTAGCCTGGCGCTGGCTGTCGTTAAAGTAGGCGGGTACGGTGATAACGGCTTCGGTAACCGGCTGGCCGAGGTAGGCTTCGGCGTCCGCTTTCATTTTCTGGAGGACGCGCGCGGAGATTTCGGCGGGTTTGTACCATTTGTCGCCCATCTTGATCTCCACTTCCTCATTCTTGCCCGCTTTTGTTTCAAACGGCATGTGCTTGATCTCTTTTTCCACCTCATTCAGTTTGTGGCCGATAAACCGTTTGGCCGAGAAGATGGTGTTTTTGGGATTGGTAACCGCCTGCCGTTTAGCCGTGACGCCCACCAGGCGCTCCGCGTCTTTTTCCGCCACTACAGACGGGGTGGTGCGGTTGCCTTCGGCATTGGAAATAACGGTGGCTTCACCGCCTTCCATCACGGCCATGCAGGAGTTCGTGGTCCCAAGATCTATTCCGATAATTTTACCCATGGTTCTTATTGGTGTTAGGGAGTAATGTGCCCTGATCGTCATCCTGAATTTATCTCAGGATCTCCTGAATACCGGTTAACCGGGGGATCCTGAAACAAGTTCAGGATGACGTTTGGTGGTTCAGGATGACGTTTGGTGGTTCAGGATGACGTTTGGTGGTTCAGGATGACGTTTGGTGGTTCAGG
>JAFGCR010000035.1 GCA_016932495.1 Candidatus Peregrinibacteria bacterium | reverse complement strand
CGCAAATTTACATTTCGTAGTCCTGCACTTCAGTCGTCCATTCGGACTCCTTCCGTTCCGGATCGCGTCACTCGCTACTTACTGGGGTAAAGAAAAAATAAATAAAAAAGAAAGGAAAGAAAGAAAATTTTCATTTTTCATTTTTCATTTAATTAGGTACTCTGGTAACGGTTAATCTTTTTGATTATGGACATCGAACAACTATTAACACGCGGGGTTCAGGATGTGGTGCCCAGGAAAGGGCTGATGGAAAAGCTCAGGAAAGGGGATAAGCTCCGGGTTTATCTCGGCATCGATCCTACTTCCACTACCATCAGTTTGGGCAACGCGGTGCCGCTCCGCAAATTGCGGGATTTTCAGAACGCCGGCCATGAGGTGATCTTTCTGGTGGGCAGTTTTACGGCGCTGATCGGCGACACGTCCGACAAAGACGCGATGCGAAAACCCTTAACGCCGGAGGAGATCGAACATAACTTTCATACCTATAAAGAACAGGCCAGCAAGATCCTGGATTTCAGCAAGGCCAAGATCATGTACAACGGCGACTGGCTTTCCAAACTCTCTTTTACCAATATTGTGGAACTGGCCCAGCAGTTCACTGTTCAGCAGATGATCGAGCGGGATATGTACCAGAAACGCCTTCAGGGAAATAAGCCTATTGGCCTTCACGAATTCCTGTACCCGCTGATGCAGGGGTATGATTCGGTGCATATGGAAGTGGATTTAGAAATCGGCGGGAACGATCAGCTCTTTAATATGCTGGCGGGCCGTACCCTTTTAAAAACTTACAAGAACAAGGAAAAATTCGTGCTTACCACGCCGTTGATTGAAGGCACGGACGGGCGGAAGATGAGCAAATCGTACGGGAACACGATCGACATCATGGATCCGCCGAAAGAGATGTACGGTAAGGTGATGAGCATGGCCGATGAGATGATCATCAAATACTTTCTGCTGTGCACTGATGTACCGGTAAAGGAAGTCGATGAGATCGACCAGTCGCTGAAGGCTGGTGAGAATCCGCGGGACGCCAAAATGCGGCTCGCCCGCGAGATCGTGGCGCTTTACCACAGCAAAGAAGCGGGGGATCTGGCGGAAGAGGAATTCATCAATATCTTCAAAAAAGGCGGATTGCCGGATGAGATACCCACGTTTAAGCTAAACGGCGATCGGAATATTATCGACTTGCTGGAATTATGTAATTTGGTAGAGTCGCGCGCCGAAGCCAAACGGCTGATCCAGCAGGGCGGGGTGAAAGTGGATAATGAAAAAGTCGATGATCCGAACGCGACGATCCATCTTGGAAAAGGCATGGTGATTCAGGTGGGGAAACGGAAATTCGCGAAGATAATATAGTCTTTTGTTCGTGTCGGTTGGAACCCTCCAACCTCTTTTGTTCGTGTCGGTTGGAACCCTCCAACCTCTTTTGCTCGTGTCGGTTGGAACCCTCCAACCTCCCTTCTCAGGGAGGCATGTACGGTTTAACAATTATTTTTCACCGATTATGCCCTCCTGATAAGGAGGGGTGGGAGGTTGGTGAGCGGAGAATTGTTGTAATTCCTTCTTCCGAATCTCAATTTCTTCCGCCACGCTTTCCCACACGCCGCCTATATTATCCATCACTTCATCATTCCAGTAACGGATGACTTTAATGTCATGTGAATTGAGCAATTTGGTCCTTTTTTGGTCGTATTCCTCCTGTTCCGCATGACTGCCGCCATCGACTTCTATCGCCAATAGTAATTTTGAACAGTAAAAATCAAGGATGAAGTTCAGCATCGGCTTTTGCCTTAAAAACTTATAGCCTGTTTTTTCGCCTTGCAGAACTTCATACCACATTCTGGCTTCAGCTCTTGTTGGATTTTTTCGATTTTCCTTTGCCAACTTGGTTAGCTCAGTATCATACAATATATATCCTTCTTCAGGTTTCATGATCCACTTAAAATACAAAAAAATAATTCAGCCCAAAAACATACCAGCCTCTTTTGTATGTTGTCAAACGGACAGATTATTTAGCCGCCGGTTCAAACGTGATCTCCATCAATCGTGAGCTGAATTTTTTAGCGAACGCGGTATTGGTTTTGGCGAAATCCGAGCGCCGGCGCTGTTCGTAATCAAACCCTTCGTCCTGTGGCCGTAACCAGGCTTCGTGCAATTGGCGGATCCGATGGATGACCAACGTCATCAGGTTTTTATGGTTCAGGATTTCCGGATGAAATTTAACACGATAAATGCCGCTGGAAACCGCGACCCGGAAATCCATGCGTTCCGCTAACTGGGGATTTCTGTCCTTCATCATTTCCAGCACGAACAGAAAACTCATCAGATCCTGTTCGCTGAGCATCTGGGATTTGTCTAAAGTGCTTGTACGGTCAATGGGATGCTGTTTATAAAGGGTCGCTTGGCCGATTTTGTTTTTGGGAGCCACTTTTTCTAAAGCCATGATGTCAAAATCGGTTTTTTCCTGTGTTTCATTTTCCCCGCATTCATGGAAAAACTCCTGACCATTGTAATGGCGCGTGTAAAGCCAGAAGTCGGAGAATCCTTGTTTATTGGCCAGTTTGAGCAAATCGGCTTCACCGGCTTGCCGTGATTTCGCGATGCTTTCATGCGCGCCCTCGGTATACACGTTTAAAGGTTTTATGTTGGGCTTGGCTTGGTCGTCTTCTCGGTGCGCTTTAGTCGCTTCATCGTATTCCCTTATTCCTTCTGCGGCTCCAGCGAAGGCATCATGAGGAGTTTTCCCGTTTCTCCCTATGTGCGTTGTCCCGGGGATGTCTATGGTCACATAATATTTTTCAGTTTCTTCATCCGTTTTCTTTTCAATATTAACGGTCATTTCGGGATCAAATTCCTGTCCGACATCCACCAGCGCCCGGGCCAGCCATTTTTTGTAAATCGGCTTCTGCAGTTCTTTGGGCATTCTGAATTTTTTCAGCTTTTTCAGCATCTCCTGGTATTTTTGAAACCCTTCAGGACTTAAGTCGTTTGGCCCGACTTGTTCGAGCGCGTCATGAAAGGCCAGGCTTCCGCTTAAATCGCCCCCTTTTTCATATCTTTTTCCGTTAACGGTAAGCCATACCTCAAAAATCAGTTTATTTTCTTTGAAGTCCGGGTAGGAATTGATCTCGATATCCACATCCGCTCCTTTCGGGAAGCCTTTATCTAAAAGCATCCGGCCAAGCCATTCCTGCGCCAGGTAACGGTTTATATCTTTGGGGATCTTCACTTTTCGCACTTCTCCGACCCGCCTTTCCCATCCCACAAAACGTTCATTATCCAGCTCATTGGGCCTAATACCTTTTAGGGCGGATTCAAACGCTTCCTGCCAGTTATTTCCTTTGCCGATACCCTGCCGCCGGCCGTTTAAGGTGAAGATTATTTTGTATTTTTTGTCCACTTCGAATTTTTGCAGGCTGAGCTGAGTGCCGCCAAAATAACCCTTTTTTAAACAGGTTTCCGCCAGTTTACGGAGATTATCCGGCGTGTCCAGTTCAGTTCCTTTTAAAGGATTGGCACGCCTTAGGTGTTCGAGACCGTCTTTAATACTTTTCTCTTCCGCCTGTAAGAGCTGTTTTTCCTCGATTTCCATTTCGGCCAGATCAGGATATTCTTTCGCTATGTCCTTAACATCGCTAAACATTTCTTCACTCATTTTTTCCAACTCCTCGGAATCTTTGTTGATCTCTTTCACCATCGCGAGTACATCATCAATTAATTCAGGGTCTTTGGGGGTTTCGAATTCTTTTTCCACGCCTTCCTGCTTTTCGCCGTTTATCACCACGACCCATCGGCCGTCGGGCATTTGTTCGGAACGAGTACTGAAAGAAAAAGCGTCTCCTTCTTTTCCCATCAAAAAGCTCATCGTTTTGGCGTTTTCCTCCGCCTCCTTTTTGTCTTTACCTACCCCCCATGAAACGCGTGAGCCGTCGGACTGGTCGCCGAAATCTTTTGCCTCGCTAAAATATTTGGTCAGCATTTTTTGGGCAAAGTTTTTGGCGCTGGGGCGGGCGGTAATAATAGCGATCCAGGTGCCGTCGGCCAGCGGTTCGGCCTGCACGTTACAATCCCGTTCGTCCGTATCATTGCGGAGCATCTGGATAAGGGCCATGGCGTTGTCGGTGGCTTCCGTTTGCGTGGCCCCTTCACCCTTTTGGACTTCCACGCCGCCGGGCTGTTCGCCTAAACCGTTTACACCGGCTTGTTTGAGCAGTTTTTTGGTCAGCCCTTTTGCGTCCAGTATTGCTTTTCCCCGGACACAGGCTACAAAGTGGTCAGATAATTTTAAAAAAATAGTCTCGTATTCCAAGGGTCCTTCGACCAGCATCTTGATTATCGCTTTGGCGTTTTCTTCCGCCTCTTCGGCGGTCGCCCCTTCGCCGAACTGCACTTCACTGTCGTCGGTTTGGGCGCCGTCACTATTCACTCCTAATTTTTTAAGCAGTGCCCGTTTGGGGTCATTGTCAGGCGATTCGATGCCCGGCCCTTTGGATGCGTGGGCGCAGCTTTCCGCCAGCATACCGCCTCCCACTAACGTCGCCAAAAGCATCAGGCGGCGGCCCCATACCATTAAACGAGACGGCTTTTCAGGCCGTCTGCTTGGCGAATCAGTGGTTTTGTGATTTCCAATTTCCATATTTTAATAAGAGCCAAGCAATAATGGAAAGGAGATGGCTGTGGGTGTTTCCTGTTTCGGGTAGCGCCATGTGCTGACGATTCCGCGGAAATGTTTTTCCAGCCTTTCATTTTTTTCCATTTTTCCTTCGTAAATAAATCGTATGTTCCATACTTTTCCTGAGGCGCTGACATTAAATTTAACGATCAGTTTTCCGCCTTTCATCTCTGGGTTTCGTTTCAGTTCTTTTTCATACTTACTTTTAAAGAAAGGCTGTGACCTTCTGATCAGGGCTTTGGTGCGGGCTTCATTGCCGGAAGGCAGGTCGTTGGAAAGAAGCGCTTCCCTCATCAATTCCTTTGGAGATTTTTCTGATTTTTTTTCTGGATTTTTAGCTTTGGTCACGACTCCTTTTGTCTCCGGCATATCGATTGAAGAGGTGTTCATGGCATCTTCCATCCCCCTTGGGCCGGTGTGCTTTTTTTGCGGTTTATACTCCATTCCCCGCACTACTGCCATCCATTTACTTCCAAACCGTTCACTGCGATTGATGTAGGTTATGTTTTTTGCATCGAAGAGCATCTCTACCAGCGCTTTGGCGTTGGCGATGGCTTCCTCTTCGCTCGCGCCTTCGCCGAACTGCACTTCACTGCCGTCTTTTTGGGCGCCGTCTTTTTTTACATTCAGTTTCGCAAGCAGTCTTTTTTTGATGATTTCAGGATCCGGCCCCGTTTTCTTTTCCGCTTTGCCTCTTGTTACCGCTAAAAACCGGCCGCTTGGCAGGGGAGTGTTATGGGATTCAAAAACAAGGTTCCCTTCCACAAGCATCTCAACCAGCGCTTTGGCGTTGGCGATGGCTTCCTCTTCGCTCGCGCCTTCGCCGAACTGCACTTCACTGCCGTCGGGCTGAGCGCCCTCTTCGGCGGCCTGAATAGCGCGGAGCAGGGTTTGTTTGGGATCGGCATCCTGCGCCTCCGCATTTGGCTTTACTTGAGTGGCGGCACATCCGGTCATTCCCAGCCATCCTTTTAATACAAAAAGAACGGCAAGCCGATTGCCCCATTTGCCCAGATTGAGCGTGAGTCGGTTTTTCGGTTTTGCTAAACGGTCATCCGCCCCTTCCGGAAGGGGAAGTGAAACGGATTGATTGGATTCTAAAGGGTTCATAAAAGTTTATTTAGGAGGGCTTAAAACAAATGGCAGTGACTTTACATCGGCTCCGGAATCGGATTTGGGGAAGACCCATCGTTTGATGGTTTCACAGATGCAGGAGGCAACGCTTGTGTTGCCCATTGTGTTTCTGGTTACCTGCACTCGCTGTACCCGTCCGTCCGCCCGGACAGTAAAGGACACTTCGACTTTTCCGCTTAAATTCGGGTTCCGTTTTAACTGTTTGCTGTAGCAGGCTTCGATAGCGGATTTGTTGCGATTGATAGTACGGCTTAACGTTGCTCCGTCCATTCCGCCCAATGCGTCTGTTTCGGGCATATCAAAGGAAACTCCTTTCACTTCCGCCGGCTTTTTTTCTCCCAGATCCACATGGCCATTCGAAATCAGTTTACTGTAGGTCACTTCCCATCGTCCCGCGCCGGCCTTTTTAACATCGGTGGCGTATTGGTCCTTCAGTTCTCCGTAACGGACCCCTTTCTTTTTGGCGAATTTTTTCAGCGCCGCCTGTTTGGTCTGAGCCTGCACGATCATCTTCTGATTCCGTTCCATCAGTTTGTCGAGTTCAGGATTGTTTATAGTGGAAGTGGCTCCTTCTTCCGTCCCCCGGGTTTGCCGTTCGGCTTCTTTGTGCTCATCCCCCATAAAGGTGCGAAGCAGTTTCTTTTTCCCTTTTACAATGGCAACATATGTGCCGTCAGGTAATTTTCCGGTATAAGTGGTGTATTCCAGATTTTCACCGTCTTTCAGCATGTCGACGAGCGCTTTGGCGTTTTCAGCGGCTTCTTTTTCCGTTTTTCCCTCGCCGAACTGCACTTCACTGCCGTCGGGCTGGGCGCCGTCTTTTTTTACTTTTACATCTTTTAATAAGCTGGCTTTTACTTCGGAGGCGGTCAGTGGCCCGACACGGCCGCGTACACAAGCATCGTGTCGGCTTTTGGCGGTTTCGAAGCGCATATTTTCTCCTTCCAAAAGCATTTCCACCAGTGCGCGCGCATTGGCAGTGGCTTCATCTACATCGGCGCCATCGGAACACTGGATTTCAGATCCGTCGGGCTGACGGCCGGTTTCGGTCGCTCCCAATTCACGCACTAATCGTTGCTGTGCCCCTTCATCAGCCTGCGCATCATTCGGTAAAAACGAAAGGGCAGTTAAAATAGCCGCCCCCATGGCTTTCCCGCCACGGGTTTTGCCGATTTTACGGATAAATTCCAGCACATCGCCGGGTTTGAATACGTTATTTTCTGATGTATCAGGTTGATGGGTTTCGAGATTGGACATGGTGATTAAGGGGAGGGGATAAAAAAATAGCATCCATTCGGAGCTAGTTGGAGGCTATTGTAATATAAATATAAAATTATGTCAACCCCTAAATTAAGAATTTTTATTATTACGATCCCATTCCCATTTTAATGGATTTTGTTGTATATATTCACGAATCCGATTCAGTTCATTTTCATCCCGGATCACGCGGTCATAAAACCTGGGTTGCCAGGTGAAGGGAATTTTTTGTTTATGCGCATATTTTGTAACACCGATTTTAAATCCGCGGATAATGGATGCCACATTTTTTGATTGCGGTCCGAATTGGTTTGGTTTCCATTCATTCCGTTTGTGCCGTAGAGACGCAACATTTTGCGTCTCTACGGTTGGATGGTTATTTATGATTATAACCCCATGCACATGGTTGGGCATAACCACCCATTCATCCAGAACAACGTGCGCAAAATGTTGCGGGATTTCCTGCCAAAATGTG
>JAFGCR010000034.1 GCA_016932495.1 Candidatus Peregrinibacteria bacterium | reverse complement strand
TCCGCATCGTACGCCGCCAAATGGGTAACCTGGACAGAACGGTCTAAGCCGACCGCCTCATCCACCTCATCCACAAAATAGTTCACATTGCGGATGGTGATCTTTCCGCCTGCTTCCACGGATAAAATGTGGGGCTGCATACCGGTATTGAGCTGAATGACTTGGTAAAAATCCTCATAATCCGCGGGCTGGGCGTCTTCGGGAACATCGTAAGCGTCATCACCCGGAGGCGGTTCGGGAATAGCCATCACCTCCTCAGCAGGGATTTCTTCCGCCAGACCCCCCTCCCTCCCCTCTTCCCACACCTCCCCGCTTTTCACTTTCACATTTCCCTCCGCGTCCACGCCGAATTCAGTACCACGGACCCCCGCAATCGCCCCGTTTGTTTCCACGCGGAATTCGGATTCGGAAGCCAGGCGAACGACCTTGCTCCATATCTTACCCGCTTTCAGGCGCAAAAGGATTTTAGTAAAGGTGCCGTCTGCGTCGTTTTTATCGACTTTCATGTGTTTCAGTTCCAGTTCAGTGGCTTCTCCCGGCGCCAGATGGGTGACACTGCCGTCTGAAAAATACACGTCCGCTGTACCGCTGAAATCAGTGGTGATCACATCATCCTGCCGAAGCACCTGACCGTTTACAGCCGAATCGCCGTTGACCTCTACCATCCCGTTTACATTCTCCAGCCGCGCCGTTAGCGCCAAATGGTCGGGGCTGTACGGCAAATAGGTTTCTTTGTCGATGACAAAGTTCGCACCGTCAAAGGAACGGATGAGGCTGGGCAAATGGAACCCGCGGGCGATGTTTTCTGAGGTACGGGCTTCATACGTGCCGTCCTCCCGTTCATAGTTGCCGGCGACCTGAAAGTATTTGCCGTCATTCGTGACCCCGTACACATACCGGCTGCCGGTGCGGGGGTCAGTGGGCACCTCGCGCAGATAGCGCTTGGTAAGAAGATTATTATCGATCATTCCCTGCCGGAAAGCGACCATGACATGGTCGCAGTCATGGGCGTAGGTGACATCTGGAAAATAACAAAGAATATTCTGGTTGCTGTCAGGCTGGGGAATCGGGAATTTGCCCTGATGATCACGCTGATAGTCTTCCAGCGCGTTATAAATCGCCATCATATCATCCAGTACCTTTTCGTTCATCGCCCGCGTACGCGCCCGCTGGATCGCGACAAAAGAGACCACCGAAAGCACGCCGATCAACACGACGACAATGATGAGTTCGATTAAAGAAAATCCTTTTTTATTTTTCATGATATTTTTTTATGTTTCTTCAATAAAATATTGTCTCAAAATAAGGGGTAAAAGTAAAATGGATTTCGACCCCCCAACTAATAAAATAAGTGAGTGAAGAGCTTCTTGAGCGTGCGTAGAAAAGCCCGAGCGGGTCTTGTGGGCCCCGGGAAGGGAAGTTTCGAAGCCTAGCGAAAAAGCGATGAGCGAGAACACTTGTTTGGAAAGGCCAAAAACCTTTTTGCCTGCCCTGAGCAAGGCCGAATGGGAAAGGTTTTAGGATCCCCATCCCCACTCCGCGTTCGGTACCCTGGATTCATCCGCGGCAATGGCGAGCTTCATCTTTCCGCCCGCATCTTTCCCAGTATATTTGATGACGATCATGGTCGTATCATCGACCTGCACGTATTCGCCGACAAATTTGGAAAAATCCTGCGTCATATGGTCGAAAATGCTTTCCGCGGATGGCAGATAACCGTATTTTTTTAAAGAGGCGGTCATTCGTTCCAGGCCATACATCTCACCCGATTGGTTTTTCGCCTCCGTCAGCCCATCGGTATACAGCACAATGGCGTCACCAAGCTCAAGAGGAATCTCCTTTTCGGCGATGATTTTGGAGTTATCCGGAATCATCCCCAGCGCGATGCCGCCGGAACGGATCGATTCCACTTTTTCTTCCTTCGACTTGTAGACCAGCACATGCTCATGGCCTCCACCGGTGTAATACATCTTCTGCGAACTGGCGTCCCACCGCAGCATGACCAATGTCATAAACAACCGGGCGCTGATACGGGGAGTTAACATGGCATTCGTATGGACAAGAACGTCTTTGGAGCTGGCCAGCCCCATAGAAACGGCTGCATGGATCAAGGTGTCCACCATGACCATCACCAATCCCGCGGGTACCCCATGCCCTGTCACATCCCCAATATAGATGAATGTCTGGTTGCCGTCAGGAGATTGCAGAAAATCAAAACTGTCGCCCCCCACTTCAGCGGCGGAACGGGTTTTGGCCACAATGTCCAGGCCAGGGGCCATAGGAGCTTCTTTCGGGAGTACATCCCGCTGGATCTGAGCCGCGATATCCAGTTCGGAAGACATTCGGCGGCGTTCTTTTACATCGTATGATATCTTTTCCAGGTCTTTGGTGATCTCATTGAAAAAATGAGTAAACATCCCGATCTCATCAATCGTCATTGGGTCAATACGATGATAAGCCTTGCCGGTAAGCAGATTCCGAACCTGTCTGGCGACCCGTCTCAGAGGAACAACCACATCAAATAAAAAGAGGAGAAAAAGAAGGACCAAAAGCCCGACAAAACTTCCTAAAAACAGATTAACGGATACCGCTTCTACCTGTTCGCGAAACAGCATGACCGCGCCCCCCACCAAAGCACCCACCAGGAGGGTGAAAAGAAAAAGGGCCTTTTTGGTTAAACTGTCTCGTAAAAATTTCATGATTAAGCGGCTGCAGGCGTTTGGTTAAATGATTGTAAAGCCGTATTGACGTCCGGATACGTCGGGATGATCTGGTCCAAACCCACGAGCGCGAATATATCTTTGATATTTTCATCCATGCGAGCCAATACAAGCTGACGCTGGGAATGGGCAAGAGTGGTGTAAAGGTAGGCGAACTGGCCGATGACTTTACTGCTGATGAATTTCAGACCGTCGAAATCGAACAACAACACTTTTCGGCTTGGGTCTAAAACAAGGGGTTTTACCGCCTGCTCGAAATCAGGCAGATTGGATTCATCTACCTCGCCAGACAGATGAATGATCTGGACAGAAGGATTATCAGGAGCAGGTTCCACGGTGATGTTCGCGATAGTAGACATGATTAGTTAAGAGTTGAGAGTTAATCGTAGGCGCGGATAATTGTCCGCACTTTCAGAGATTTAGATTTTAAGAAACAGGACATTCAAGAATCTCTAACAAACCAACGAGCGACAACACCTCACGGATATCTTTATTCACATTTTTTAAACAGATCCGACCGCCTTTTCGCTGAAGCGTGGTATACCAGGAAGCCAGATTGCCGATAAACGTGCTGTTGATGTATTCGAGATCAGAAAAATCAAGGACCAACGTGCCTTCTTCCGGCATCACTTCGATCTGGTCATAAATCGGCGCCACTTTTTCATCGATATTGGACTGGTCGATCTCACCTGAAAGCTTGATTTCGTACGACGGCCCTTTGGGTGTGGGCGGCGAAGGGGGAGGGGTTTTGGCGGGCGGGGCGGCTGGAACAGGAGCGGCCTGCGCGGCCACTTTGGCGATGAGTCCGGTAGGGGCAGGTGGAGGTGGGGGAGCCTCTCCTGCAGTACTCAGAGCCTTTGTAAAACCGACTGAGATTCCGCCATACCGGCTTTTCCCGATAATCACACCGTCCGTCCACAGCTTAGTAATCATGGCCAATCCCCGTCCGGACGTCCGTGTCAGATCGCTATTGGCTTCATTTTTTTCAATAATCGCTTTCAGATCTTCAGCGGAAATCGCATTCACTCCCGTGCCATCATCCTCAATGGTGAACTGAATACCACTCTCATCGTATTCGAATGTGGTACAAACAGAGCTTTTGTCTGGGGTGGAACCATAACGGACCGCGTTCATATACAATTCATCCACCACCAGTTTTAAACGGCTGCACCACGCTTTATCAAACTTGGCAGTCGAGAACACTTCGTCTGCCACATGGCGGACAAGCGAGGAGTAATTGAGATTGGCCGGCAGGATAAGTTGTATTTTTTGTTTTGGCACGAAGAGGGACAGGCCCGGAATTAAGTTTCAATTTAATCTATTTATTTTACCATAAAATAAGCCAAAATTCAAGAAAGTAGTGAAAAAACGGCCTCCCATTTGAGACTCGCGCTTAAGACTTGAGACCCCATTATAAAACCTTATTCATCCTCATGATTTCTTTAGTCCTCTCAACGATTTCGGAGGGGGTGTAATTGGATTTGATCAGGTAATCATCCACATTGTCGACCGTCTCATGACGGGTGAAATGCCCCATATCCAGATTGGTAAGCATGACAACCGGAACGTATTTATCGTGCCGTTTGCGGACTTCTTTTAAAACCTCATAACCATCCACGCCGGGCATCATGATGTCGAGCAGGATGATATCGGGATTTTTTTGCTGGTATTTTTCAATCGCCCCTTTCCCTTCCATCGCCTTAAAAACCTTAAAACCCTCCCGCATAAAAGCCGTGGAATACAGCTCGCAGATATCTTTATCGTCTTCGACGATTAAAATTTTGATGTTTTTAATGGATTTTGGCATAAAATATTAATTAATTGGTTACGTATTGATGCGAATGGGCTCGGATCGATTCGCATCCATTCACATTGCATTAGTCAAGCGGCAACTGGATCCGGAATGTCGTTCCTTTCTTCACCTCACTCTCCGCCCAGATCATTCCTCCGTGCAGTTCAACGATTTTTTTGGTGATAAAGAGGCCGAGCCCCGCCCCACCCTTGTAACGCGTCAGACAGTTCTTCGCTTGTTTAAATTTATCAAAAATTTCAAAAATTTGCGACTTTGGAATCCCCACCCCCTGGTCAATAATAGCGATCTGGATGCCGATGCCGCTCATCTCGACTTCCACGGTAATGTCTTTCCCTTTCATGGTGTACTTAATGGCATTGTCGAGGATATTCCGCAAAACCTGCTGGACGCGGACCGAATCAATATTCAGGACCACCGGACTACTGAGCTTGTTTCTAAAATGAATATTCAGCTGCCCCTCTTTGGCCTGAAAACTGAAATCCTGGATGATCTTCTGGGTCAGCTCAGCGATATCCGTTGGTTTCCTGTGGAGCTCAAAACGGTCGGTCTCGATGCGGGAAACATCCAGAATATTGTTAACCAGATTATTCAGTGTATTCACGTTATCGTAAACCCGCATAAGATATTCTTTAGCCTCCCCTTGAATTTCATTGGCAAGCCCATCATCCACCAGAAAGGAAAGGTAGCCCCGTATAGCGGTCAGGGGCGACCGGAGTTCATGGGATGTGACAGCGATGAATTCATCTTTCAATTCATTCAAAGATTTCAGGCGTCGGTTGGCGCGCTGAAGATCCTTGGTTTTTTCAGCGATCTTTTCCTGTAATTCCTTATTAAAACTTTTTAAGCGGGCTTCTGCCTGTTTGAGCTGAGTGATGTCATGGACGCGCCCAAGGATAGCCCGGTTGCCATGGTAATCAATGTGCTGGGTCACGGCCTCCAGATCGATCAGCGTGCCGTCTTTCTGGCGGCCTTTTGTCTCACAGCGCAAGGTGCCTTTATTCGGAGTTTCAAAAAGGGCGGTATGGCATTTGCCGTCGGGAATGAAGAGGTCAATGGGCTGTCCCAGGACTTCATTTTCTTTATATTTAAAAATCTTATAAAAACGGGGGTTAACGTAGCGCAAGATCCCGTTTTCGACAATATAGATACCGGTTACGGATTTTTTGACCACTTTCTGGTAGCGTTCCATGATTTCACGGCTTTGGACATGCTTGCTAAGCGTTTGGGCCACGATATGAAGCACTTTTTTTTCTTGCTTTAAGCGGAATGAAAAAATATCGGCGATTTTTTCGACATAACCCAATTCGATAGTGCCGCGTTTCGTTCCGAATATAATAAGGGATTCCTGGATCTTAGATAAAAAAGTTTCGTTCTTTTTGAGGTTGGTGTAGGTTCTGCCATCAAAAATGATACGGGCTCGCGCAGGCTTAACTTCGTCACAAGCGGATACAAGCACTTTGGCGGCCTTTCTCAAAACCTCTTTAAGCGGAGTGACCATACGGGTATGGGCATTGACCTGATAAAGCACCTGGAACTCGCGCAAACGATTGGCCAAAAACTCACTGAGCTTCTTCCGTTCCGTGATATCAAGGAAGGAGGCGACACTGCTTTTGGTCCCGGGGATGAGGTCTACAGTGATAAATATGTCTCGCATATTCCCCTTTCGGTCCACCAAACGCGCCTCGTAATTACGTGGGGCTTTTTGAGGATCGATCCGCCTTAAATGATGATAGTCCATCATCATCTCAACATCGTCCTTATGAAAAAATTCTTTCCAGCTTTTTTTGCCTTCGATTTCCCGCTTGGAATAACCCGAAATTTTTTCGAACTCCGTGTTAACCAGAGAAATAATCGTGTCTTCCTGGATGATAATGGTCGCGGAACCGGTATTTTCAAAAATGGTTCGATATTTACTCTCGGATTCGCCAAGTGCCTTTTCGGTTAATTTGCGCTGGGTGATGTCTTTACCTGTCGACACAAAATGAGTAATTTCCCCCCTGCTGTCCTTCAGCGGCGTAATGGTCTTTTCTTCGTAATAAATTTCCCCATTTTTTTTCTTGTTGATGAATTCACCGCGAAACGCTTTTCCTGCCCTGATCGTCTTCCAGAGCTCCTCATAAAACGACGGGGAGTGGTTACCGGACTTAAGAAAATTAGGCTTCCGGCCAATGATCTCCTCCCGGGTATAACCTGTTGCCTTTTCTGAGGCGGGATTGGTGTATTCGATCATACCATCCTTATCCGTAATATAAACAATATCAGCCGTTTGCTCGACGACATTGGATAATTTTTTGATGTCCTCTTCCTTTTTTTTAACTTCCGTTAAATCCGTGATGATACCGATGGTCCCGCCATCCGGCAGCGGGGTTCCGCTCACCAGCACAGGAATTCTTTTGCCCGCCTTAGTCAAAAGCTCCCCTTCATAACTGGAACTGATGCCGGATTGGCGGTCAGTTGCATTGACTTCCTTAACCCGTTTGACGCTCTCTTCGGTCCAGAAATCATACGATTCCCTCCCCAGCATCTCTTCCAGCGTATAGCCCATGATCTGGCAGAATTTAGGGTTGGCGTATATCGTTCGTTCATTTTTATTCCCCATCCAAACCGCCTCGTTCATATTCTCCACCAGACGCCTGAATTTGATTTCAGACAAGTCGGATGGCCGTTTCTTTAAAACAATCGGTTTTTCCAGGTGCAAAACCTTTTTGGGGGCAACCGACCGGCGTTGGGTAGCAGACTTTCTAATTTCGGCCATAAAAACCATTAATTAAATTGAATGGTCTTTTGGTTTTTGTTTCGGGTAACTTCTATTATACCGAACAAAGCCGGTGGTTTCAACAAAGCCTACGACATCGCCGAGGCTGCGCCCGCTTCAGGGTCTTCTTCTGTATCGGGCTCTCCCTCTGTTGCCATTACTACTTCCTCTTCTGGCGCTGTTGCCCCTTGTCCGTTTTCCTGTTTTTGCTTTTTCATCACTGCGGCAGCGATAATCACATCACGCAAAGTCATAAACCTATCAGCCAATTTCATGATCCAGCCTGATTGTTTGCCATTCATTTTGCGTTTCATCCATTCCTCCAAATCAGTCGCCCCATCCTCAGCAACATGCTTTTGGAATTCTTCACCCTCGAAAGTAGACTGCAGAAAAACATCCAAATAATCAAAAACGCGAACCCCCTGTTCAATAGGCCTGTCCCAACCCTCAAGATGTTCCGCTTCCTCAGGGGATAATCTCATTTTATCGCTCAGCCATGTTCTTACATATTCGATAGTTTCATTGCGGGACATCATATCCTTCATCGCCTCATCCCAAAAACGTTTGCGGAGCTCTCGGATTACCAAATTTTTTAACGCCAATCTGGGCCATTTTTTATAAAATTGATCTAAAGGAATCATCTCTGCGCCTCTTAAATAGGTGCCAAAATTGTACTGACCATCCCCCTCCACATCCCAAAAACGATATTCTCCTGTCTGTTCATCTTTAATCCCCCTTTGAACCACGACTGAAAGCGGGCCATCGTCATCACCCAGCCACCATGCACGGTACTCACCAAGATTTCCCTTCTTTTCGAATAGCCGCAAAATTTCCATCAATTCCCCTCCGCGGATATGGCCGGAATAAGACTGAATGGCCCCATCGCCGATATAAATAGCGCCTGGTGTTAACCGAGCCAAAATAGAGAGCATGGTATTGTGATAACCTGGATCAGGCAAATGTGACAAAGCCCGGCAATCATAAGTAGGCCCTAAAATCTGCGCCCCGCTTAAATTATCCCCAATATCACGGAAATCCAATGGCAATAAATGTTTGCCATGAATTCTGGTTTCGACAAAAGACTTAAGGTCTCCTTTGCCGGAATCCGTTAAAGCCGGCTGAAAATATTTCTGGAAAAAGGTACGCGGATCCTGGCGGTATTCTTCAAATAATTGTAACACTTCCTCAGAAATCTCTTCTTCTCTTTCTTTGGTGAACATCCCGGGTAAAAGCAATGTTTTACTCCCACAAATTCTATTAACGTCTACTTCCTGCAACAATTTTCTTAAACGAGCTTCATGCTCAGGTTTGCCGAATTGAATATCCAGCAAGCCGCCCATCCCTTTTTGGTTCAAAAACTCAATGGAAAAATACCTCAAAAACTGACTAAGCGCTGAATCATCCTCCTGTTTTACATCAGGCAAAAGTGCGGCATCCAGCATGGATTGGAGCTCGAATAAACGGATATTGGCGACAGCAACTAATGAATCTTCCGGAATGCCTTTTTGCCGCAATCCTCTAAGTGTCCGACCGCTGCCCAAACCCAAATCACAAACCAATATTTTACCTTTAATGCCTTCAACATCTTCTATGGCCTTTTCCTGGGCATAAAGTCCGCGGCAATAATCAAAATTTGCCCGGATTAAACTGGCAAAAACAATCTTCCATCGGGCACTCAGATTGGCCGCGGTCCGATCGGTCGTCCAATTCGGATTGGCGTTTAAAAAAGGCTGAACATCCTCATTTTCATGTTGTTCTGCAGAAAATTCAGCTATTGGATTTGGATGGCGATCCTGAAAAGGGCCTTCTGTTGATGATTTTTTTTCCATACCAAATTCCCGAATTAACTCTTTACCGGAAATCTGCAGACTTTTCGCCCATGATTCATATTTCACACGGACCCCCTCATCAACAGAAGCAGCCAGAAGGGCCTTCTGGACCGCAAACCGAAATTCAGCCTCATTAAGAGGTTTGCGGATAAACTCCGCGCCGCCAAAAGTTAAAATTTTCTCAAGATCATCCTGGCGAAGCACTTCTTCAGCCATGACCACCGAAAGGGTATCAGAGATATGAATGCTTGTTTCAGAACGCTCGTCACCCTCGGGTTCCTGCCAATGATTATCAACCGACCATTCCCCAGAGGAATCCCACTCACCTGTATTATCTGAATCATCCCAATCCAGCCCATTTTCTTTTGTTTTAGCTTGATTTTGAATCATGCAGATAACGCCAAATGGGCGGTTGGAATCCCGTGGTTTAAAAATCAATTTTAAATTTTTACGGCTACTGGTAATTATAAGGGTTGTTTTTCTTTTGAAATTTTGTGCTTCACGTACCGCTTTTAAAAGCTCAATGCCGCTCAGGCGCGGCATATGAATATTGGCAATCAACAGACGTGTATCTTCAGCAATTCTGGCAAGCCCCTCTGCCCCTTCAGAGGCAATGTCTATATGCCGAAAGCCCATTCCTTCCAGATAATCAAGAGTGATTTTACGACTTTCCTGGTCATCATCAACAACCACAACATGGGCATCCTCAATGGAAATCTTTTTTGGAGTCAAAGTGCTTTAAAATTTAGGATAAATGGCAGAAATGTATATCGAGGAAAGAATTTTATAATGCGTGTCAATAATTGTCAATTAATTTTTTCGTGATATAATCAATTTATTCCTGATCTTTTAAAATACGGGGATGATTTTGGTTTTGACAAAGATGGTTCAAGACTTTAAATGGCAATCCAGGTATCGCGCTGTCTGCCTGCTAATTAGTCCAGCGCAACTTAAGTGCAAACGCATTTAAATCTCTTGGTTCACGTTTTGCTAAAGCAAAGGCATCTTTTGCCCCCGCTTTCGCTTATGCGTAAACCAAAACGACCGCCAATCCGCGGTCTCGTCTGTTCAGGGGACACCTGCTAGCCTGGACAGGCGTTATCCAGCAGGTTAAGCGTTTATCACACCCCTGGAGGGGTAAACGCCGACAATCCAAACCAGGTAAGCGTTCGTGTTTTTGTTGGCTTCTATGCGCACGCCGAAAAAACAAACCGACTATGATTGTAGAGGTTTAAAATCTTCATCTTTGGACGCGAGTTCAAATCTCGCCATCTCCATTTGCCGATAAATTATAATTGTCGGTAGATGGAGGTATATTTTCTTTCTTTTCTTTTTTATTTATTTTTTCTTTCCCCCAGTAAGTAGCGAGTGACGCGATCCGGAACGGAAGGAGTCCGAATGGACGACTGAAGTGCAGGACTACGAAATGTAAATT